>NZ_JAOZYC010000075.1:0-146831 GCF_035798155.1 Streptomyces endophyticus
GGCGACGCGGGTGTCGCGGGCGGCGACTCGGCGCAGGGCGCGGACGGGCGGGTCGTCGCGCAACGTTTCATGGAGCAGCCGCTCGACGGGGCGGGCGCCGGTCGGGCGGGCGCCGGTGGGACGGGCGTCGGTGGGGCGGGCTCCGGCAAGGGCGCCATCCGCCTGGCGGATCAGGGCCGCGGTCGCATCGCGGGCCTGCTCGAGGAGGCAGATCCGGGCGGCGACTTCGTGGGAGCCGTGCGGCTGCCCGGCCGGCGACAACAGGTCGACGAGCCGGGCCACCGCCGCGTCGGCCTCCGGGCCCTCACCGCCGAAATAGGCGCCCGCCACGGCCGCGACCGCCTCCGCCACCATCTCGGGTTCCGGATAGCCCAGGGCCTGCGCAAGGGTGCGCACGACGTGCGGCGCCGCGTCCTTGGCGGCGGCGTCGGGCCAGTGGGCCGCCGCCTTCTCCAGTCGCGCCACGTCCAGGCGGGCGAGCTCGGTCTCCACCAGCGCCCGGCGCGCCGCATGCGTCCCGCCCGAGCTGAACCGGGGCACCGAGGCCCGCAGCCAGGCCATCGACGCGCCCACGGGCCCCTCGGCGGCGGCCGGCAGTTCCGGCACCAGGATCGGGTCCGCCAGCGCGGCCCGTACGTCCTCGTAGCGACGCACTTCATGCACGGTTCGGTTCATGCGCCCCACGCTAGGCATGGAACTCTTCGGGCCCGGCCGAACCGTCCCCGCCGCGCCCCGCCTCATCCCTTGCCGGACGCTACGCTCGGCCGATGTACTCGACGGAGCTCTCCCAGCACGTGAACGCGCCGCGTGCCGCCGTCTACCGGGCGCTCGTCGACGCGGACGCGATCGCGCACTGGCGGGTGCCCGCCGGCATGACCAGCCACGTGCACGAGTTCGACGCCCGCGAAGGCGGAAGGTTCCGGGTCTCGCTCACCTACGACGCGCCGACCGCGAGCGGCAAGTCGGGCTCGCACACCGACACGTACCACGGACACTTCGCCAGGCTCGTGCCGGACGAGCAGGTGGTCGAGGTGCTCGCCTTCGAGTCCGCCGATCCCGCGCTGCGCGACACGATGACGATGACCACCACCCTCACCGACGCGGACGGCGGCACCGAAGTGCGCATGCTGCACGAGGGGATCCCCGACGTCGTGCCCGCCGACCAGAACGAGACGGGCACGCGGATGGCGCTGGCGAACCTCGCCCGGCTCGTGGAGACGGACCCGCGGTTCGGCGACGGCTGAGTTAAACGCTACGGGCGGCGCGTGTCACGCAACGACGCGTCGAGCGCGCTCATCAAGTGCGCCACACGCCCCTTCCCCCGAGGCGCCGCCGGGTACCGGTTCAGCACGTCGACGAGGACGGGCGTGGCGCGCCGCCGGGCCTGCTCGATGTCCCGCTCCCCCGCCTCCGGATCGCCACCCGCGGCCAGCTCCGCCACACGGGCCGCGCACGCCGCGGCGCGCAGGATGTGGCCGACCTGGGTGGCCTTCGCGATCGGGTGCAGGTACGCGGCGGAGGCGGCGTCGCCCGATGCGCGCGCGGCGAGGCGTACCGCTTCGGTGTCCGCCGTCGCGGCGGCCCGGTGCGCGTCGAGCGCGGTGACCCGCTGCAGCCGGGACCGCTTCGCGCCGTTGACGAACTCCCACGCGGCGGCGACGGCCGCGCGGGGCCGCGGGTCGTCGGGCGCGGCGGCCTCGAACACGGGGAGCACCTGCTCGGCGCTGCGCACGGCGTACCGCGCGACCGCGCGCAGCTCGTCCATGGTCAGGTCGAAGTCTCCGGTCACGGTGGTCGTCGCCATGACACCGACCCTCTCAAGCGACGCCGAAGCCGTCGACTCCGGCCGACGGTTCACGCGTCCCCCTGCCGGGACGTCACCAGTCGCAGCATCCGCAGGAACTCCTCCCGCTCCTCCCCTGTGAGCACGTCCAGCAACTGGTCGCTCACGTCCGTGACGCCGGGCGCCAGGCGGGTCACCAGGTGACGGCCGCTCTCCGTGATGCGGACGAGTTTGCGGCGGCGGTCGCGTTCGTCCTTCTCCAGGTCCAGCAGGCCCCGCTTGCGCAGTCGCTCCAGGAGCGGTGCGGCCGTCGACTTGTCGAGGTGGGCCAGGGTGCCGAGCGTGCCCTGGTCCATGTCGCCGTGCAGGTCGAGCAGGCTCAGGACGGTGAACTGCGGGCCGGTCAGGTCCTGGTGGACCTCCTCGTACCAGAGCCGTGTGTGCAGCTGGTTCAGCTGGCGGGCGAGCGGCCCGAGCCCGTCGAGTGCCGCTTCCAGGGCTTCGGCGTGCGCGCTCTTCCGGGACGTCGGACGGGACATCTGTGGGACCCCTCGGTTGATTAGGACGTGTACGTACTTTACCGTGAGGCAGGTAGGACGTGTACGTAATAACTGTGTGTGATGTCTTCGGGGAGAGTCGACTCTGTCGGCCCTCGCCCGCAGGAAAGGGTCTGTCATGACGCAACGCGGCAGCGCGCTCAACTTCCGTGATTTCGTGCAGGAGTTGATCGAGGCGGGCGACGCGGTCGACATCCGTCAACCGGTCAGCCCCACCCTTGAGGTCGGCGCCATCACGCGGCGCGTGTACGAGACGCGCGGCCCCGCCCCCCTGTTCAGCAACCTCACCGAGGGCGAGCCGGGACATCGCGTCCTCGGCGCGCCCGCCGGGCTCACCGGACGTGCGGACGGCGCGTACGGGCGGCTCGCCGCGCACTTCGGACTCCCCCGCGAGACCACGCCGCGCGAACTCCTTGAACGGCTCATCTCGGCGATGCACGCCGATCCCCTCCCCCCGCGCGTCGTGGACGGCGGGCCCTGCAAGGAGAACGTTCTGACGGGCGAGGACGTCGACCTCACCCGTTTCCCCGTCCCGCTGCTGCACGCCGAGGACGGCGGGCGGTACTTCGGGACGTACGGCTTCCATGTGGTGCGCACGCCCGACGGCCGGTGGACGAGCTGGTCCGTCAGCCGCACGATGCTGCACGGGCCGCGCACGCTCGTCGGGCCCGCCATGCCGCAGCAGCACCTCGGCATGATCCACCAGATGTGGCGGGAGCGGGGCGAGCCCACGCCCTGGGCCATGGTCCTCGGGGCTCCGCCCGCCGCGCTGGCCGCCGCGGGCATGCCGCTGCCCGCCGAGGTGAACGAGGACGGGTACGTGGGCGCCCTCGCCGGCAGCCCCGTCGACGTCGTCCGCACCGAGCTGCACGACCTGCGTGTTCCCGCCAACTCGGAGATCGTGCTGGAGGGTTGGATCAGCCCGGACGAGACCGCCCCGGAGGGGCCGATGGGCGAGTACCACGGGTATTCGTTCGCGGAGAGCAAGCCGCAGCCGCTCTTCCACGTGGAGACCGTCACCCACCGCGACGATCCCATTCTGCCGGTGTGCGTGGCGGGCCTGCCGCCGGAGGAGAACCACACCATCTGGGGCACGATGATCTCGGCGACCAGCCTGGACCTGCTGCGCTCCAGCGGGCTTCCCGTCTCCATGGCCTGGTGCTCGTACGAGGCCGCGACCTGCTGGATCGCCGTCTCCGTCGACATCGGGCGGCTGGCCGGCATGGAGCTGAGCGAGCGCCAACTGGCCGACGCCGTCGCCGAGGTGCTGTTCGGCTCGCACACCGGATGGCTCGTCCCGAAGGTGATCCTGGTGGCCGACGACATCGACGTCACCGATATCGACCAGTTGGTGTGGGCGATGGCGACGCGCTACCACCCCGGCACCGGCGAATACGTGTACCCGCAGGCGCCCGGCATCCCCATGGTCCCCTACCTCACCCCGGAGGAGGCGCGCACGGGCCGCGGCGGCAAGGCCGTCATCAGCTGTCTGCTCCCCGCCCAACTGGCCGGTGGGGCACCGGGGATCACCGCTTCGTTCCGGAACTCGTTCCCCGAGAACGTGCGGCGGCGCGTGGTCGAGAGGTGGGCGGAGTACGGTTTCCGCCGCTGAGGGCCTCGGCGGCGCGCGCGTACGCGTGCACCAGCGGGCGGCGGTCGTCGGCGCGCCAGGCCAGGACGAAGCGGCTGGGCGAGACGCCGCGGACGGGGCGGGTGACGACGCCGCCGAGGGTCACCAGCGGTGCGTTGCCGAGCGCGATCAGGACGACGCCGAGCTCCGCGGCGAGCGCCTCGTACGTCTCCTCTGCGCTGGCCACCTCCGCGCCGATGACCGTGGGTTGCCCGCCGCGCGCTTCGGTGGCGAGCCAGTAGTCCCGCAGCGGCCCGGCGCTCTCGGGCAGCGCGAGGAATGGCTCGTTCAGCAGATCGACGAAGTCGACCGCCTCGCGATCGGCAAGTGGGTGCGTCTCGGCCATCGCGACCAGCCGGGGCTCCTCGGCGACCGGCACCCACCGGTAGCGCTCCTGTTCCGGCAGCGGCAGCCACACGAACGCCACGTCGCTCGCGCCGTCGGCGAGCCCCGCGGTCGAGTCGTCCCAGGACACCTGGCGGACCCGGAGCCGGGTGTCGGGATGCTCGGCGGTGAAGCGGGAGCGGATCGCCGGCAGCACGCCCCCGCGCCCCGGACTCGTGCTCATGCCCACCACGAGGGCCGCTGCCCGATCCGCCACCAGCTTGGCGAGCGTTTCCCGTGCCGCCTCCCACTCGGCGACCATCCGCCGGGCGTGCGGCAACAGCGCCTCCCCCACCTCCGTCAGCCGCACATCGCGCCGGTCACGCTCGAACAGCGCGGCCCCCACCTGCTTCTCCAGCATCCGGATCTGCTTGCTCAGCGCGGGCTGCGAGACGTACAGCCGCTCGGCCGCACGCGTGAAGTGCAGCTCCTCGGCCACCGCGGTGAAGTACCTCAGATCCCGCCCGTGAACGTCCATAACCATCGGCTATCACGACAGATCTTGTTCGGGCAACTGGCCCGTGCAGCAAGGTAGTTCGCACAGGGGCCGCCGACCGCGGCGACTCCCCCGGTCGAGGAGCACACCATGAACAGGGTTTGGCTGGTCACGGGAGCGAGCAGCGGGTTCGGCCGGGCGATCACCGAGGCCGCGGTGGCCGCGGGGGATGTCGTGGTGGCTGCCGCCCGCCGCACCGCGCCGCTCGACGATCTGGTCGCCGCGCATCCGGACCAGGTCGAGACGCTGGCGCTTGACGTCACCGCCATCGGCGACGTCCAGGCCGCGGTCGACGGCGTGGCCGCCCGGCACGGCCGGATCGACGTCCTGGTCAACAACGCGGGGCGTGGCATGGTCGGGGCGGTCGAGGAGGCCACGGACGCCGAGCTGCGGGACCTGATGGACCTGCACTTCTTCGGCCCGGCCGCGCTCACCCGGGCCGTGCTGCCGCACATGCGCCGCCGCGGCTCGGGCACCATCGTCCAACTGACCAGCATGGGCGGGCGATTCGCGTTCGCCGGCGTCGGCGCGTACTGCGCCACCAAGTTCGCCCTGGAAGGGCTCTCCGAGGCGCTGGCCGCCGAGGTCGCGCCGCTCGGCATCCGGGTGCTGATCGTCGAGCCCGGCGCGTTCCGAACCGGGTTCGCCGGCTCCGCCGATCTCACGCCCGTATCGACGCTGGACGCGTACCAGGACACCGTGGGCCCCGTCCTGTCCGCGCTGCCGGGCGGCAGCGGCCAGGAGCCCGGCGACCCGGCCAAGGCCGCGTCCGCCATCCTGACCGCCGTGGACGCCGACGAGCCGCCGCTGCGCCTGCCGCTCGGCAATGACGCGGTCGATGCGATCACCGCTCAACTCGACGGCTCGCGAGCGGAGTTGGGTGCCTGGGAGAAGCTCGCCCGCTCCACCGACTTCGACGCGTGACGAAACACCCAGAAGGCCTCAGCGCACGACGTCGAAGACGTTCTTCTGCAGCCCGTTCGCATACGCCTCGTGCTCGACGAGCTTCAGATGCTGGGTGTCCTTGTCGGTGCCGCTGAACAGTCGCTTGCCCGCGCCGAGCAGCAGCGGGAAGACCAGCAGGTGGTAGCGGTCGATGAGGCCCGCGTCCGACAGGTTCTGATTGAGGGTGGCGCTGCCGTGCATGATGATCGGGCCACCCTCGGTCTCCTTCAGCGCGGCGACCTCGTCGAGCGAGCGCAGGATCGACGTCTCGCCCCAACCGGACACCAGGTCACCCGACTTGAGGGTGGTGGACACGACGTACTTCGGCATCGGCTTGTACTCGGCGAACTCCTCCATGCCCGGCCACACCGGACTGAACGCCTCGTAGCTGACCCGGCCGAACAGCATCGCGGTGGCCTCGGTCTGCTCCCGGCCCTTGATCTCGAACGCCTCGGGCACGAAGTCGACGCCCTTGAAGGTCCACCCTGAGTTGCGGTACCCGGGCTCGCCGCCGGGCGCCTCCACGACTCCGTCGAGGGACACGAAGGCCGTGCTGATCAGCGTGCGCATGTCGGATCTCCCTGGTTGCTTCACTGGTTGTTTCACTGGTTGTCGGTCGGCTCTGCACCAACTAACACTCATCGACCGGCGGGCGGGGCAGAACTCATCGGTATACGACGCGTCGCGGACACGAATCGGTCACCCGGGCCGTCTCCGCGTCGACTCCCGCTCCCTCAAATGCGCCTGCGTGATGCGCGGAGCGGCCGGTTCCGTACCGGCGATCAGGGCCTGCAAGATGTCCAGGAGCGCGCCCGAGCTGCCGACCGGGTCCAGTTCGAGCGCGGAGATGGTGGGGCGGGCGCCCCGGGAGTGCTCGGAGTCGGAGCCGGCGACCACCATCACCTGATCGGGGACCGCGATTCCCTGGGCGATGAGTCCTTCCTGAACGCCCGCCGCGTGTCGGCCCGTCAGGCAGAACACGGCGTCCGGCAGGCCGTCGGCCGTGATCCGGCGGGCGAGGTCGACGCCGCCCCCGACGCCCGCGCGCTCGGCCAGTTCGTAGAGGCGGGCGGGCATGTTCCGGGCGGCGCACCAGGCTGCGTACGCCTCTTCGTGCTCGTCGTTCCAGGCGTTCGCGTCGGTGCCACGCACGAGGGCGATGCTGCGGGCGCCCCGGGCCGCCAGGTGGTCGAGGACCAGGCGCGCCGAGGCCGCGTCGTCCTCCGAGGCCCAGTACGGGAAGTCCGGGCGTCCGGGGGCGCGGCCGTAGGTGACGTAGGGGATGCCGCGCTTGTCGAGCAGGGCGACGACCGGGTCGTCGCGGTGCGGGTTGGTGATGATGTAGCCGTCCATGGAGAACGTCAGGGGCGGCACCGGCGCCCGGGTCAGGTCGGGCACCAGCATCAGGCTCAGGCCGCGGGCGAGGGCCTGGGAGGCGGCGGCCCCGACGAACTTCTCGAAGACGTCGACGCCTTCCGGCTTGTAGTCGCCGAGCGCGTCGAGGGAACGCAGCACGAGGCCGACCGCGCCCATCGTGGAGCTGCGCATGCCGCGGGCGAGGGCGTCCGCCGCGTAGCCCATCTCGTCGGCGACCTCGCGGATGTGCTCGCGGGTGGCGGCGCTCAGCGTGCCCTTGCCGTTGAGCGCGTGCGAGACGGCGGTGATCGACACGCCGGCCCTGCGGGCCACGTCCTTGATGGTGATGCCCTGGGTGCGCGCCACGCCGCCGCTCCTCTGCTTCTTCGGGTCAGTTGTTTCGGCCAGGCAATTGCTTCGGTCAGGCACTTGTTTCGGTCAGGCATTGTATAAAACGTTTTACCTTCCTAGCGTGATCGGCGCCGCACCGACACACGGCCCCGGCGGGGCCCGGAAGGAACACCCGTGGATCTGCACACCCTGACCACCGACACCGTCGACCCCCGCGAGCGCGGAGCGCTGCTCGGCGGCCGGTTCGGCGGCGAGATACGGCGCGTGAGCACGCTGTACGTGGAGCACTTCGCCGCGCTCGGCCTGCCCGCGCAGCGCGTACGGGAACTCGCCGAGCGCAGCCACGAGGCGCTGCGGGCATGGGCTCCGGGGCTCGCCGAGGAGTCGGACGCCTGCGCCGACGCGGCGGGCGTCGAGCGCTGGCAGGTCGCGGCGGTCGGCGCCCGCACGGAGATCCTCGCGCTGTGCCCGCCGGCCGGGGAGGGCGAGTGCTCGACGGCCGTGTACGCGCCCGTGGGCGCCGCCCCGCAGACCGTGCAGACGTGGGACTGGCACGAACTCCTGGTCCCCGCCGCCCTGTTGCACGAGCTGACGCCGACCGAGGGACGTACGGTGAAGCTGTTCACCGAGTTCGGCGCGCCGGCCAAGATCGGGGTGAACAGCGCGGGCCTCGGCGTGCACTTCAACATCCTGTTCCACCGCGCCGACGGCGAAGGCAGCGGCGTCCCCGTGCACGCGGTCGCGCGCCGCATCCTCGACGAGGCAGACACCCTCGACCAGGCCGTGGAGATCGCCGGTTCGGCCCGGGTCACCGCCTCCACCTCGCTGACGGTCGTCACCGCCGAGGCCGCCGCCAGCCTCGAACTCTCCCCGCGCGGCCTCGCCGTGGTCCGGCCCGGAGACGACGGCTGGCTGCTGCACACCAACCACTTCCTCGACCCGGAACTCGCGGCCGGCGATGTCTGCCCAGGTGACTCGTCGACGGCCGAGCGCCTCGCCCATCTGCGTTCGGTCCGCTCCGCGCTGCCGGGGCTCGGACCCGCCGAGCGGGCCGCGGCGCTGTGCGGGAGCGCGGGGGCGGGCGCCATCGTGTGCATGCGACCGGACGCCGCGAAGCCCCTGCACGAGCAGTGGGGCACCCTCTTCACCGTCGGCCTCGATGTCGCGGGCGGCGCGCTCGACTACGCGGTCGGCACCCCGGACACGGCCGCCGCTCGGGGCTTCCGCCGCTTCTGACGCTTCCCGCTCCTGCTCGCCTTCGACGGCACCCCCCATCGGCGTCGGCCCCTACTCCGCTGCGGCGGCGATCGTCCTGGCGCTCTGCGCGTAGGGGCTGCGGGAGACGTTCCGGGTGCCGACGGCCGAGCTCGGCGAGCGGCCGGAAAAGCGCGTCAACTGAAGTCTCTCCGGATCTTGCCAAACATTCCGCGCACCTGATCTCATGCTCAGCGATTGCCAACATTCCAGTTGTTGACAATAGACAGTCTGAGATCAGCGGAAGGCGCACCGCCATGGATCCTCTCTCGCACCAACCGGCCGACGGCAACGGCCACGGGCGTCCGCCGGTCCCGCCGAAGACCCTTCGCCGTGTCGTGGCCGCCGCCGCCATGGGCAACGCCATCGAGTGGTTCGACTACGGGATCTACGGCTATCTCGCCGTCCACGTCGGCCGCGCGTTCTTCCCCTCCGGCGACTCGCTGTCGCAGATGCTCTCCACGTTCGGCGTGCTGGCGGTGTCGTTCGCCGTGCGGCCCTTCGGCGGCATGGTGTTCGGGCCGCTCGGCGACCGCATCGGACGCCAGCGGGTGCTCGTCCTGACGCTGTCCCTGATGTCGCTCGCCACCTTCGCGATCGGCGTGCTGCCCACGTACGCGACGGCCGGGGCGGCCGCGCCGCTGCTGCTCGTGCTGTGCCGGATGGTGCAGGGCTTCTCCACCGGCGGGGAGTACGGCGGCGCCGCCACGTTCATGGCGGAGTACGCGCCCGACCGGCGGCGCGGATTCTTCGGCGCCTTCCTGGAGTTCGGCACGCTGATCGGCCTGACGTCGGGCGCCGCGCTCGCCACGTTCGTGTCCACCGCGGTCGACCCGGCGACGGTCGACGCGTGGGCCTGGCGGGTGCCGTTCCTGGTGGCGTTGCCGCTGGGCGCGATCGGCCTGTATCTGCGGATGCGGCTGGAGGACACCCCGGTGTTCCAGGAGATGTCCGAACGCGAGGCGACGTCGAAGGTGCCGCGGCGAGAGACGCTGAAGCACTGGCGCATGATCGGCATCCTGATGGCCTTCACTCTGCTCCTGAACGTGACCGACTACGCGCTTCTGACGTACATGCCCACGTACTTGAAGTCGGTCCTCGGCATCGGCGACCTGGCCAGCGATCTGGTACCGATGACCGTGATGGTGGCGATGATGGTGGTCATCCTGCCGATCGGCGCGCTCACCGACCGCATCGGCCGCAAACCGGTCGTGCTCACGTCGTGCGTGGGCTCGCTCGTCCTGTCCGTGCCCGCGGTGTGGCTGATCGGCCAGGGCTCAACTGCCGCCACCGTGGCGGGCGTCGCGGTCCTCGGGCTCCTCCTGGTCATGCTTCAGGCCTCGGTGGCCTCGACGCTGCCCGCCCTCTTCCCGGCCCATGTGCGCTACAGCGCCTTCGCGATCGGCTACAACTGTGCCACGTCCCTGTTCGGCGGGACGGCTCCACTGGCCATCACGGCACTGATCGCGTCGACCGGGGACCATCTGGTGCCGGGCTACTACATGGCGGCGGCCGCGCTGTTGGCCCTGGTGCCGCTGATCCGGATGCCGGAGACGGCGGGGCGGTCACTTCGGGCCGAGGTGCCGGCGGGGACCGAGGTGTCGGTTCGGGTGTGAGGCTGCTGCCGGTACGGGGTGAGGACTGCGGGGCCGTCGGGGGGCGGCCCCGCCGTCACGTTTCCGGCGGCCCCGGCGGCTCCATGCGGGCGACGATGGCGAGCGCCAGCTCCGTCGCCGCCTCGGTGTCGTGCCGCTCGATGGCCCGGTAGAGGGCCTCGTGCTCCCTGGTTCCCTGACCCACCGCGCCGCCCAGGGACTTGCGGAAGGGCACGTTGAGGCTCGCGTAGAAGTCGATCAGCAGCTCGTTGTGCGAGGCCTGCGCGACCGCCATGTGGAAGCGGAGGTCCGCCTCGACGAACCCGTCGGGGTCACCGGCCTCCGCGTGCCGGTTCCGGTCGTCGAGCGCCTCGCGCATCGCCGTCAGATCGGCTTCGGTGCGGCGCACGGCCGCGAGCGGCACCGCGGCGGCGTCGAGTCCGCGGCGCACCTCGACCACCTCGCTCGACTTGCTGTTCGTGATTTTGCGGCTGAGCGTCACGGCGGCCTCGTCGACAGCGACGACGTAGGTGCCGTCGCCCTGCCGCACCGCCAGCAGCCCCGCGTGCACCAGGGCCCGCGTCGCCTCCCTCAGTGAAGCGCGGCTGATTCCAAGGGTCTTGGTCAGCTCCGCCTCCGACGGGAGCCGGTCGCCCGGGACCCACTCCCCCTCGCTGATCTGCGTCCTGATCGCGTCGATCACGGCATCGACCGTCGACACCCGATTGACCTTCAGCATGTTCATCACACCTCGAGAGTAGACACCGCAAGACACCGCTCGACACCGGCCGCGCCGATTTAGCGTCCCGGCCCGGCTCCTCCTGCACGCCCCCTTCCACAAACATCAGACGACTGATAATCATAACTCATGACGACCACGACGTCACAGGCAACTACCCCTCCCATCCCCGCAGTTGACGCCCTTTCAGCGCCAGTGGTCACCGGCGAGCGCCGCATGAGGATCGGGGCCATGTGCGGCAGCCCGCAGGGCTTCGCCGACGGCTCTCCCGAGGACGCACTGCGGTTCGCCCACGCCCGAGGGCTCGAAGGCGTGCTGTTCGCCACGCCGCGGGCGATCAGCCCCGACCTCGACGAGGCCACGCTCCGGGCCACCGCCGAACAGGCCGCGGAACTGGGCCTCTACGTAGAGACGGGCATCGGCTCCTTGGGTCCCGCCCGTGATTTCGATGCCCAGTTGGCGGAACTGACGGCAATGATCAGGGCTGCTCAGGCGGTCGGCTGCCGGCAGTTCTTCGCGTACACGCGGACCGTTCGCATGCCCGGAGCGGCGACGCACGGGGAGGCAACGCACGGCAAGGCGACGCACAACGAACAACTCGACGGCATCCGGCAGACGATGGAAGCCCTGTTACCGCTCCTGCGCGGCGAAGGACTGCGCCTGAACCTCAAGACCCACGAGGACCTCTCCTCCTACGAAGTGCTGCGCCTGGTCGAGCGCTGCGGACCGGACGTCGTCGGCGTGAGCCTGGACGTGGCCAATCTGGTGGTGCGCGGCGAGGACCCGGCCGAGGCCGTCAAACGGCTCGCGCCCCACGTCCACCAGACACATCTCGAGGACGTGGCGCTCTACTTCGTCGAGGGAGGGCTGAGGCGAAAGCTGCGGCCGTGCGGGGCCGGAGTTCTGGACTGGCGCGCCATCCTCACCACGCTCCTGGAGGAGTCACCGGCCGAGCGGCTGACACTGGAACAGCATCGGGGCCGGTTCGACACGGACATCTTCGACCCGAGCTGGTTCGAGGCCGAACCTCACGTGCGCGCAGCCGAGTTGGCCACCCTGGTACGTGGCGCGTGGACGTGCGAGACACGTGCCCGTCGCGGGGACGGGCCCAGCCTGGAGGACCTCGCCGCCGACCCCGGCGCCGCCGCACGCCGCGCCGAACTCGACGAGAGCGCGGCATTCCTGCGCCGCACCCTGTCCGCGATCACCGGAGGTCCCCGTGACAGCGACGACAGTTGACACCGCGACTGACACCTCGACGGCGGCGCCGCCCGCCCCGCCCCGCTGCCGATTGCTGCACGGTGACCGGGTCCTGATCTCGGCCCTGTCGGGCCTCGCCCTCCTGGCGGTGGTCCTCCTGGTCGGGCCGTGGCTGTGGCCGCACGGCTCCAACACCGTCCACCTCACAGAGCAGTTGCTACCACCCTCCTCCGCCCACCCGCTCGGCACCGACAACCTCGGCCGGGACATGATGGCGCGGGTCCTCACCGGCGCCAGGACCTCGCTGGGCGCGGGTCTGATCGTGGTGGCCGCGGGGGCGGTCCTGGGGTGCACCACCGGACTGCTGGCGGGTGCGCTGGGCGGGTACGTCGACACCGCCTTGACCTGGCTCACGAACTCGATCCTGTGCTTCCCCGCCATCATGCTCGCCATGGCGGTCGTCATGGCGTACAAGCCGGGCGTCACGGCGATCGTCATCGGCCTGGCGATCCACTCCTTCCCCTGGTACATGCGCACGCTGCGGGGCGAGGTGCTGCGGATCTCCTCGCTGGACTTCGTCCGCTCCACGCACGCGATCGGCGCGACGCGGGGACGGGTCCTGTTCCGGCACATCCTGCCCCATCTGATCTCGACGATCGTGCTCCAGATGGCCGCCGTGTTCGGCGCCTCAGTGCTCTCGCTGGCCGCTCTGGGCTTCCTCGGCATGGGCGCGCAGGCGCCCACCGCCGAGCTCGGGGCCATGATCACGGATGGCCAGCAGTTCTTCCTCACCGGCCAGTGGTGGCTGGCCGCCTTCCCCGGACTCGTGCTGCTGATCGCGGTCACCCTGACGACCATCGTCGCCGACCGGGCCCGCGAACTGCTGGATCCTCGCGGCGAGTTCATCGCCGCGGAATGACCGGAGGCACACCATGCTCAACGTCATCGCGAAACGGGCCGGCGTCGCTGTCGCGACCGTGCTCGGAGCCTCGATCTTCTCCTTCTTCCTCCTGCGCAAGCTCCCCGGCGACCCGGCCCGCCTCATCGGCGGCGAACTCGCCGACCCCGCGACCATCGAGAAGCTGCGTGAGTCCATGGGGCTCGGCGACGCGCTGCCGCTGCAGTTCTGGAACTACCTCTCCGACGTCTCGCGCGGCGACTTCGGCTTCTCCTTCAGCACCGGACAGCCCGTCACGACACTCGTCCGCACCCGCCTGCCGGCCACCATGGAACTCGGCGTCGCGGGCGTCGTCACCGCCCTCACCCTCGCCATCGTCTTCGGCGCGCTCGCGGTGTACCGCAGGAAGCGCGGCGCCGACCTCGCGCTGCGCACCTCGTCCTCCCTGGCCATGGGGTCGCCGCCGTTCTGGCTCGCCCTGATCGCCATCCTGCTGCTCTCCGTGAAGCTCGGCATTTTCCCGGGGCCCGAGGGGCGGCTGTCCCCGCACATCGCGCCACCTCCCGGGTTCACCGGCTTCTACACCATCGACGCGCTCATGGCCGGGCAGTTCCGGACGTTCCTGGATGCCGCATGGCATCTGGTGCTGCCCGCCTTCATGATCGCGGTCGGTCCCTTCGCTTTCCTGAGCAGGCTGTTCCGCTCCCAACTGCGCAACACCCTGCGCGAGCCGTTCATCACCGTGGCCCGCAGCCGCGGTGTGAGCCGACGCTCGGTGTTCCTGCGCCACGCGGTGCCCAACTCCCTGCTGTCACTCGTCGCGGCCACCTCCATGCTCTTCGCCGAGCTCATGACCGGCAGCGTGCTGGTGGAGAGGGTCTTCGGGTGGCCCGGGGTCGGCTCCCTGACCGTCGACGCCATCCTCCAGAAGGACTTCTCCGTGGTGCAGGGCGTCATCCTGCTCAGCGCCGTGCTCTACGTGAGCGTGAGCTTCGTCGCCGATGTCATCTACGTGGCCGTCGACCCACGGCTGCGCGCGGGAGTGAGCTGACATGACCGAGACCGACCTCAACACACCTGCGGTGCCCGGCCCCGCGCGGCGGCACACCGACACGGACACACTGCTGGAAGTGCGCGGCCTGAAGACCGAGTTCGCTACCGCCGGCGGGCGGGTCGCGGCCGTCCGCGACGTCAGCTTCTCCGTGCGCAGGCGCCAACGCCTCGCCATCGTCGGCGAGTCCGGCTCCGGCAAGTCCGCGATGGCCATGTCCATCGTGGGACTCGTGCAGTCGCCGGGCCGGGTCACCGGCGGTGAGATCCTGCTGGAGGGCCGGAATCTGCGGGGTCTCCCGGACAAGGAGATGTCCCGGATCCGGGGCCGCCGCATCTCCCTGGTGTTCCAGGATCCGATGAGCGCGTTCGACCCCATCCGCACGATCGGCTCCCAGCTCGTCGAGAGCATCCGGGCGCACCAGCCGGTGAGCCGACGGGTCGCCCGCCGGCAGGCCGCGGATCTCCTGGGCGAGGTCGGGGTGGCCGACCCGGAGCACCGTCTTTCGGATCATCCGCACCAGTACTCGGGCGGCATGCGCCAGCGCGTGCTCATCGCCATGGCCCTGGCGAACTCGCCGGAGCTCGTCATCGCGGACGAACCCACCACCGCCCTCGACGTCACGACCCAGGCGCAGGTCCTGGGGCTGCTCGACCGCCTCGTCACGGATCGCGGGGCGGCACTGATGCTGATCACGCACAACCTCGGGATCGTCGCGGGCTTCTGCGACAGCGTGCAGGTGATGTACGCGGGGCAGTTGATCGAGGAGAGCCCCAGCAGGGAGCTGTTCCGGTCCGCCGCGCATCCCTACTCGCGGCAGCTGCTCGACTGTGTGCTGCGCACGGACCGCAGGCAGCAGGGACCGCTCGCCACGATTCCGGGGGCGCTGCCCGATCCCACCTCGCCTCCGCACGGCTGCGCCTTCGAACCGCGCTGCCCGCGGGGCAAGGGCAACTCCCTGTGCAAGAGCACCGAGCCCGAGCTCGTCCAGGTCGGCGCTCGCGGCGACGGGCACGGCGGCAGGCAGCTCGCCAAATGCCATTTCCCAGGTGTCCACGAGCGGGAGGAGACCACGTGACCGCGCAGCCTGCCGTTCCGGCGGAGCCCGAGCGGCCCCTGCTGGAAGTCAGCGGCCTGTCCAAGACGTACAAGGGCAAGCGTTCCGGTCTGCGGCCGCGTGGGAGGCCGGAGGTGAAGGCGCTGCACGACGTCTCGTTCGACATCGTGCGCGGTGAGACCGTCGGCCTGGTCGGGGAGTCCGGCTCGGGGAAGTCCACCGCGGCCTCCTGCGTGCTCCGCCTGGTCGAGCCCGACGCCGGTTCGATCCGGTTCGACGGCACCGACGTGCGCGCGCTGCCGCGCGAGGAACTCAGGCGGCTGCGGGCCCGTATGCAGATGGTCTTCCAGGACCCCTACGGCTCCCTGGATCCCCGGTTCTCGGTGCGCGAACTCGTCGAGGAACCCCTTGTGGTGCACGGCGAGCGCGACGAGGCGACCCGCAGGGAGCGGGCGCTGCGGATGCTGGAGCGGGTCGGCTTTTCCGCGGCCCTGGCGGAGCGCAACGCGCACGCCTTCTCCGGTGGCCAGCGCCAGCGGGTCGCGATCGCGCGCGCCCTCGTGATGAACCCCGAGCTGGTCGTCCTGGACGAGCCGGTCACCGCGCTCGATGTCTCGGTGCAGGCTCAGGTCCTCAATCTGCTCACTTCGTTGCAGCAAGAACTCGATCTGACGTATCTGTTCATCGTCCACGACCTCGCCGTCGCGCAGTACCTCTGCCATCGCATCGCGGTCATGTACCGCGGCGAGATCGTGGAGCTGGCGGAGTCGAAGGAACTCTTCGCGCGCCCGCTGCACCCGTACACCCTGACGCTGCTCATGGCGGCGCCCGTACCGGACCCGGACGTCATGGACGCGCGGCGCACCGTGTTCCAGGACCCGGCGGTCGTCGACCACGGAGGGTCCGGCCAGGGGTGTCCTCTGCGCGCCCGGTGTCCGGTCGGCTCCCAACGCTCCGAATGCGCCTCGTCCGCCCCGGTGTTGCGGGAGGTCACCCCGGGACACATGGCGGCCTGCCACTTCCCCGGCGAGATGCTCGCGCCCCTGGGCGGCACCCCCGGCAGCCTCTGAGAGAGGAGAGCTCATGCCACACCACAAGCCCGCGCCGCGGGCCACCGGCAGACGCACCTTCCTGGCGGCAGCACTCGCCGCCATGCTGACGACGACGGCCTGCAGCGTCTCGGGCCCCACCGTCCCGACGAGCGGCGGGAAGCGGCCGTTCACCGTGAACTGGGCGAGCAGCCTCAGCAGCCTCGACCCCGCGTTCGTCTGCCCCGGCGACGACAACAGCTTCGCCAGCAATTTCTACGGACGCCTCGTCAAGCTCTCCACAACGAAGTCCGGTGGTGTCACCTCGGCCGACCCGGATCCCGGCAAGGTGCGGCCAGACCTGGCGACCGGCTGGAAGGTGTCCGACGGCGGCAGGACGTACACCTTCAAGCTGCGGCCCGGCGAGAAGTTCGCCAACGGCCATCCCCTGGACGCGGCGGCCGTCAAGTACTCGATCGACCGGACCCTGACGATGGGTGCCTGCGGCTCGCTGTCGCTGCAATTGGGCATCACCAAGCCCGGGCTCGTCACGGGCGTCGAGGCGCCGGACAGCACCACGGTGGTTCTGCGGCTGCGCAGCGCCAATCCGGCGATCCTGTACAGCCTGGCCCAGAGCCGGGGTTCGATCTACGACCCGAAGGAGATCGAGGCCCACGGCGGCGTGCGGCGCAACGCCCCCAACCAGTGGCTCCAGAGCCACACGGCGAGCAGCAGCGGCCCGTACGTCCTCGCCGAGTACGTACCGAACAACCACGCCATCCTGAAGCGGAATCCCCATTACTACGGGAAGCCGGCCCTGGAGCCCACGATCCGGGTGAACTTCAATCCGTCGGTCTCCACGCTGCTGCTTCAGGCCGAGAACCGGCAGGCCGACGTGACCGTGGGGCTGCCTCCGCAGAGCGTCGACCGGCTGAACAAGGACGACTGCTGCACCGTCGTCAGCGCCCCCAGCGCCACACCGGTGACGGTGTCGCTGAACTACGAGGACCGGCTGACGGGCAACGCGGACTTCCGTCGGGCGCTGACCTACGCGATCCCGTACAAGGGCATCATCAAGGCCGTTGCCTATGGCTACGGCGACTCCTACTACGGGCCGCTGGTGCCGGGCATGGCTGGCTATCGGCGCGGGCTCGAACCGGCGCTGTCCTACGATCCGGCCCGGGCGAAGCGGCTGCTCGCCGCCTCCGGCGCGAAGTCCCCGACGCTCCGTCTGATGATCAATCCGTCGTCGCCCGGCTCCTCGGAGCTCGCTGCCGTGCTGCAGTCCTCGTGGCAGGCCATCGGGGTCCGGGTCGACATCGACGCCAAGCCCCCGACGGACTTCTCGACGCTCTTCAACGACGGCACGTACCAGGCGGGCCTGCTCTTCGAGAACAGCACGCCGATCGGCGGCTACGAGCTGCGCAAGAAGCTGACGTGCGGCAGCGAGTTCAACAACCAGCACATCTGCATCCCGGGAACCACCCGGCTGCTGAACAAGCTCAGCAGGACCGCGGACGCCACCGAACAGCAGCCGATCGTGGACGAGCTCGTCAGGAAGTGGCGCGCCAGGTCGCCGACCATCGTCCTCTACCGGGCCCGCTTCACCGCGGTCCTCGGTCCGCAGGTCAAACACTTCTCCTACGCCGCGAACCTGCGCTTCTCCGAATGGGGCCGGTAGGGGCTCCCTCCGCTTCCTCCGCTCCCTCCCCCGCACACGACCACTGAGCCAACAGCAAGGAGAGAACATGAAGATCGGTGTTGACGGCAGCAAGCTTCCCGGAGCCGCGCAGCTCACCCCCGTGGGGATCCTCGACCGCGCCCACGCCCTCGGCATGGAGGGCGTCTACTTCCGTACGGTTCTCGACATCACACCGACGCTCGACCGCGGCGTCCTCAGGGAGCTGCGCCATCACGCCGACCACCTCGGCCTGTACCTCCAGATGGGGCTCGCCAAGGTCAACCCGTACGCCGCCGCCGAGGCGCCCGAGGTCCGCGTGCTCGGCGACGGGGACTACACGCGCGGCATGACCAGGATGATCGAGGCGTGCCGCGAGGGCGCCGACTGCGGCGAACTCTGGGTGGCCTGCGGCAACTACAAGCGCGACCTTCCCGGCTACTACGCCGTCGACCGGTTCCGCAGCGACGCGCCCTGGCCGGACCAGCTGGCGGCGATCGACAAGTTCCTGCACCAACTGGCGCCCGTGGCCCGGCACTTCGACTGCCACCTGAACATCGAGACGCACGAGGAGATCACCAGCACCGAGGTGGTCCGTCTCGTCGAGTCCGTCGGCCCCGACGCGCTGGGCATCACCTTCGACACCGCCAACGTGCTCGTACGCGGCGAGGACCCGGTGGCGGCGGCCCACCGCGTGGCCCCCTATGTGCGGGCCACACACCTGCGCGACTCGCTCCTCGCCCCCATCGAGCAGGGACTTGCCCGCACCTTCTCCCCCGTCGGCCTCGGGGTCATCGACTGGCCCGCGCTGCTGGGCGCGCTCCATGCGCACACCCCGGACCTGTGGGCGTCGATCGAGCCCGCTGGACCCACGCTCGCCCTCCCCATCGGCCTGAACGACCCGGTGTGGCTCGCGCTCCATCCCGACCTGGTCGAGAGCGAGAAGAAGGAGCTGTTCCGGCTGGCCGAGCAGTACGCCGCCCGCGCAGCGAACGGCGAGGTGCCCAGCGTCGAACGGTTCCGGGCCGAGCCCTACGACGGGGACGCGTTCATCCGCCGCAGCGCCGAGCATCTCCGGGTCATCCTGGAGACGCTCGGCGCCGCGTAGGCGCATGGGCGTTGAGCCGCGGCGGGGGCGGCCTGCCGAGCCGTGGCAGGGCGCCCCTACGACGTGCCGGAGACCTTCAGACCACGTAGCCGGCCGGCGTTGTCGAACGAACCGAACCCGATCCGTCCGTCCCCGGGCCGCGCGCTCACCGCCGTCATCAGTGGGTACCGCGAACCATCCATGTACGCGGCCGTCTCCCCGGTCTCCCCGCAGCGCACCACCGTGACCTTGTGCCATGCCTCGTCGCTGATCGCGGGCGGCGCGCCGGTGACGCCGTCCCACTGGTCCTCCACCCGCAGCCGGTCGGCGTCGTCGACCGTGAAGATCCCGTTGTGCGGATAGATGGTGTTGTCCTGCGAGAGGTGCGCGTAGCCGAACTTCGTGTCCGACTCGTGGCCGAAGACGACGATCACGTCCCGGTTGTCGATGTCGACGGGGGTGTCGATGCGCACCTCGGCGTCGATCCGTACGTTGCGGAACGCGGGACCTGCGGTGAGGACGGCGTACTCGAAGGGGCGGCGCGGACCGGGGCGTGCGACGCCCGGCTCGGTCATGACCGCCTGGCCGTCGGTGAACCGCCACTTGGACGGGGTGACCGGCGCCCAGTTCTCCGAGCCCATCACGTTGGTGAGCGTGGTGCCGTCGGTGTCGCAGCTCGCGAACCTGCGGGTCCCGGTGACCTTCCAGATCTTGCCGTTGGCCTTGGAGAGCAGATACAGCTCGCCGTCGGCGTCCTGCCCGAACCGCAGGTCGACGCGCTCGTCGCCGGCCAGTTCGCGCATGGAGACGCGCTTGCCGGACTTCGCGTCGTACACCATCAGGCTGTACATGCGCGCCAGACGCTGTTCGGCTCCCGGCTTCGCGCGGCGCATGTCGGCGGCGTCGGTGTAGAGCAGCCGGCCGTCGACGATGTCGCCGAAGAGGTACTTGCCCTGCAGGCCGTGCAGATCGTGGCCGCGGTAGACGTAGCCGCCGGAGATGCCGCGGCCGACGTCGGACTTGCAGTCCCAGTCGGCCGGCGGGTCGTGGTCGTAGGCGGCGACCGGATAGGTGTAGCCGTTCTTCGCGTCGTCGGCGGGGAGCGGACGGATCTTGGCGCACGGGTCGGTGGTCGTCTTGTCGAAGGTGAAGGCGCCTTCGCGTTCGCTCCAGCCGTAGTTGTCGCCGGCCTTCACCTCGTAGACGGACTCGATGGCGTGCTCGCCGATGTGGGCGAGGTACATGCGGTGGGTGCGCGGGTCCCAGCTGAAGCGGTGGGGGTCGCGCATGCCGATCGCGTAGATCTCTCCGAGGGTGCCGGACTCGCCGACGAACGGGTTGCCCGGCGGGATGCCGTACGCGCCGTTCGCGCTGTTGTCGCCCCGCGGGTCGATGCGCAGGAGCTTGCCGTGCGGGATGGCGCGGTTCTGCGGGTCGCCGGTGGTGGAGCCCTTTCCGCCGTCGCCGACCGCGATGTAGAGCAGCCCGTGGTCCTTGTCGCCCGGCTTCGCGGTCGGGTCGAAGCCGATCTGCTGGATGCCGTGCACCTGGCCGTTGAAGCCGATGCGCAGGAGTTCGCGGTGGGTGCCGGAGAAGGTCGCGGCGCGTGGGTCGTCGGCGGTCCACTCGGTGACGATGCCGTGGAACCCGTTTCCGCTGGGCTGGTCGAAGTCCGGCTTGGCGGACGTGAGTTCGGGCTTCTCGGTGTGGACCGTGTAGAAGCGGCCGTTGTGCTTGAAGTCCGGGTCGAACGCGACGTAGCCGAAGCCGGTGCCCAGGCCCCGGCTGGCGTAGAAGGCGGAGGAGAACTCCTTGTACAGGTCCAGGTAGGGGTGTTGCCCGGAGCCGTCCTTGGCGAGGGAGTACAGGGTGCCGTTCTGGTCAGGGACGGCCAGGCGGCCGGAGCCGTCCGGGAACTGGGTGAGGTAGTTGATCCGGTTGTGACGGATGAGACGGTTGTCCTCGACCGGGCCCGGGAGCGGCTCGGACTTCGGGAGCTGCGCGAGCTCCTCGACCTCCAGGCCGAGGCCGGAGGTGATGGGTTTGCCGGGGATGGGGTCGGTGAGGGCGGCGTCCTTCGCCCCGTCGACCGGTGCTTCGGCCGCGCCCGCGGGGGCCGCGGTGAGGAACGCCGCGAGCAGGGCGCCGGCCAGCAGTTGGACCAGGAGAGATCTCTTACGGGGACGGACGTGCGAGGTCACGGGTACTCCCTTCGTACAAGGGCTTCAGGACGTGCGGGGTCAGGCGGCGGGCCGACCGCCGCTCAGGCGGTACTGGGCCATCACCTGGCCGGGGGTGGCGGCCCTGTCCAGGAACAGCAGGTCGTCCATGCGGCAGTTGCAGGGGTTGCCCTCGCGGGTGTTCTGCGGGAAGCTCCCGCCGATCTTGATGCCGCGCGGGTCGGTCGGCGAGGCGAGATCGGGCTCCGGTGCGCCTTCGAGGGCCCACGGGTCGTCGTCCCGTACGTAACTCCCGGTCAGGGGGCGGCCGTTGCGGTAGAGCGCCATCCTGCCCGTGTCGAAGTCGAAGGTGGCGGCCAGGTGGACCCACGTGCCGTCGGGCAGATGCGTACGCCAGTCACCGTCGGCGGCGAAGGTCTGCGAGGCGGAGCCGTCCACGCGGCGGCCGAGTGCGACGAGGCGCAACTCGCCGTCCACGTCGATCAGTTCGAGCAGGGCCCGGACGTCGTGCCCGTTGGAGTCCCCGGTCAGGACGCCTGCGAGACCGATGGCGTTGTAGAGGTCGGAAGGGTCCGCGGTTCCCGTGTTGGGGCTCGGGTTCTGCCCGGTGGTGCGGAACCAGCCCATGACGGTCGCCTGCCGCGCCCCGTTGAACGCGTGCAGCGAGGCCGCGCCCTTCGGGTCGTACAGGCCCGCCTTCCAGTCGTCGTTGCCCGCCGCGTCCGGAGCCACCTGCCGGGTCTGCAGGACGTGACCTCGGCGCGGATCGGCGTCGTCGTGCACGCGCATCGCCGCCCCTCCGTTGACCAGCGACAGGGCGGCGCCGGAGGACCCGAGGCTCAGTTCACGCCCGGCGTCCGCGGGGTCCGGGTGCTCGAAGTCGTAGCCCGCGACCAGGCTTCCGCGGATTCCGTTCGGGCCACCCGGTGCTGGCGATGGTCCGGTCGGCGCGGCGAACGCGGTGGTCAGCAGCGCGGCCCCGACCGCCGTCGCGACGGTCCACGGCCTCAGCCGTACGGATCTGCGACGGCGTGGCGGCGCGGTGGTGCCAGGCGTCATGTCCCCTCCCCGGGGCAAGCGGTGAAAGCGCTTCCTGCGATGACTGCTGCAACGTACAAAGATCGCACGAGTGCGGCAAGGGATCGGACAGCAAACGCTCCTGTACCGCGTGCATCACCGGGAGTTCCCTACGGGTGGCGCGCCGGGCACGTGGGCTGCGGGCGGGCCTTTCAGTTGCCCCGCCGCCCCCTCAACGCGTCCCTGAGCAGTTCCGCGAGATGGCGTGGCCTGCGGTCGGAGAGCTGGGTGATCTGGGTGCGGCAGCTGTAGCCGTCCGCGAGGACCACCGTGTCGTCGGCCGCCTCGCGCAGGGCCGGGAGCAGCGCCTGTTCGCCGACCGCGACCGACACGTCGTAATGGCCGTCCTCGAAGCCGAAGTTGCCTGCCAGGCCGCAGCAGCCGGAGTCGAGGCGGCCGCTGTCCACGCCGACGCGGGCGAGCACCCGGTCGTCCGCCTTGCTGCCGAGCGTGGCGTGCTGGTGGCAGTGCGTCTGGGTCAGGGCGGTGACGTCGTCGAGCCGGCCGAAGTCGACGTCGGGGGCGCGCTGGTCGAGGAGTTCGGCGAGGGTCACGGTCTGCTCGGCGAGGCGCTTGGCGCGCGGGTCGTCGGGGAACAGTTCCGTGGCGTCCGTGCGGAACAGGGAGGTGCAGCTGGGCTCCAGGCCGACCAGCGGCATGCCCTGCCGCAGATAGGGGTCGACGGCCTTGAGCGTGCGTTCCAACACCTTCTTGGCCATGTCGAGTTGGCCCGTCGTGTGCCAGGTCAGTCCGCAGCACAGGCGGTCGGGCGGCAGGACGACCTCGAAGCCGGCGTGTTCCAGGACGACGACGGCCGCACGGCCCACCTCCGGCGACATGAACTCGGTGAAGGTGTCGGGCCAGAGGAGGACCTTGCCACGGCTGCCGGGCGCCGGCACGTTGCGGCGCTTCTTGAAGCTCGTACGGAAGCGGCGTCCGGCGAAGGGCGGGACGGGGCGCTCCGGGGCGATGCCGCCCGCCTTCTTGAGGAGTGCGGCCGCCTTCTTGTTGCGCGTCACCGCGTTGACGAGGCTCGGCGCGAGGCCCGCGAGGTGCGACCACAGGGGCAGCCAGCCGAGTGCGTAGTGGGAGGCGGGGCGGCGCTTGCCCTTGTAGTGGTGGTGCAGGAACTCCGCCTTGTAGGAGGCCATGTCGACGCCCACGGGGCAGTCGCTCTTGCAGCCCTTGCAGGACAGGCAGAGGTCGAGCGCCTCGGCGGCCTCCTCCGACTGCCAGCCGTCGGTGATGACGTCACCCTGCACCATTTCGTAGAGCACGCGTGCGCGCCCGCGCGTGGAGTCCTTCTCGTCCCCGGTGGCGCGGTAACTGGGGCACATCACGCCGCCGGACGCGGTGCGGCACTTGGCGATGCCGACGCAGCGGCGCAGCGCCTTGGTGAGGTCCCCGTCGTCCTCGGCGAGGGCGAGCGTGGTGGTGAGTTGGAGGGTGGGTCGGTGGCCCGCGGTGATGCGCAGGCGTTCGTCGGCGGGGCGGGGGTGGACGAGGATGCCGGGGTTGAGCCGGTTCTCCGGGTCCCAGACGGCCTTGAACTCGCCGAAGGCCTCCATCGCCTGCTCGCTGTAGACCAGCGGCAGGAACTCGGCGCGGGCCTGTCCGTCGCCGTGCTCGCCGGAGAGCGTGCCACCGTGCCGGGCGACGAGTTCGGCCGCGTCCTTCATGAACGTACGGAAGATCCACACGCCTTCGGCCGTCTCGTGGTCGAAGTCGATGCGGATGTGCACGCAGCCCTCGCCGAAGTGGCCGTACGGGGTGCCCTGGAGGCCGTGGCTGTCCAGGAGTCGGGCCAGGTCACGCAGGTAGTCGCCGAGGTGTTCGACGGGGACGGCGGAGTCCTCCCAGCCGGGCCAGGCCTCGGACCCGTCGGGGGCGCGGGTGGCGAGGCCCGAGCTGTCCTCGCGGATGCGCCACAGGGCGGCCTGTTCGGCGGGGCTCTGTACGAGGCGCACGTCGACGGCGCCGGTGTCCTTCAACAGCGCCTCGGCGCGGGCCTGTTCGGCCTCCGGGTCGGGCGTCGCGTCCGCGTGGCCGAACTCGCACAGCAGCCAGCCCGCGCCCTCGGGGAGCATCTCCTCGGGGCGGGCGTCGGGGACGTTGCGGCGCAGCGCCGCGACCTGGTCGCCGCCCAGGCCCTCGCAGGCGATGGGGTCGTGGCGCAGGACGTGGCGGGCGGCGTCGCCCGCGGCGGGGAGGTCGGAGAAGCCGAGCGCCACGAGGGTGCGGCGGGCGGGGAGTTCGACGAGTTTCACGGTGGCCGACACGACGACCACGCAGGTGCCCTCGGTGCCGACCAGTGCCGCCGCGAGGTCGAAGCCGTTCTCCGGCAGGAGGTGTTCGAGGCTGTAGCCGGAGACCTGGCGGCGGAAGCGGCCGAACTCCGTGCGCAGCATGGCCAGATGCCGGTCGCGCAGCTCGCGCAGCCGGGCGTGGATCTCGCCGGTGCGGCCGCCCTCGTCTATGACGTGCTGCAGTTCCTCGGCGTCGAGGGAGCGCAGGGTGATCCGCTCGCCGTCGTACGTGAGGACCTCCAGCTCGACGATGTTGTCTGCGGTGCGGCCCCAGGCCACCGAGTGGGTGCCGCAGGCGTTGTTGCCGATCATGCCGCCGATGGTGCAGCGGGCGTGTGTGGAGGGGTCGGGGCCGAAGCGCAGGCCGTGCGGCTTGCAGGCGTCCTGGAGGCGGTCGAGGACGACGCCGGGTTCGACGCGGGCGGTGTGCGCCTCGGCGTCGATCTCGACGATGCGGTTGAGGCTGCGTGAAGTGTCGATGACGACGCCGTCGCCGACTGCCTGTCCGGCGATGGAGGTGCCCGCTCCGCGCAGGGTGACCGCGACGTCGAGGCCGTGGCAGGCGGCGAGCGCGGCAGCCAACTCGTCGGTGTCGGCGGGCAGCACGACCGCCGCGGGCACCTGCCGGTACACGGAGGCGTCCTGGGCGTACTCGGCGCGCCGCCGCTTGCCGAAGGCGACCTCGCCGTGCGGCACGGCCTCCCGCAGCGCGTGCTCCAGCTTCTGCAGCGTCGCCGGGTCGGGCGCGTCGGGGCGGGGCGCGGCGGATCCGGTCGTGGCGACGGGGGCGGACATGGTGGCTCCTTCGGGCGGGCGGACAGGTGCTGCTGGAGGTGAGGGTCTCAAGATCGCTGCGCGGTGGCACCCCCGGTAGCGGACACCGTTGGCGAGTCCGCGTCCGTGGCGAGTGGTGTGCGCGGAAAAATGTCGCAGTTATACGTACGACTGCGACACTTTTCCCAGCTGGCCGCCTGGCATGTGACGCACCGTCGCCCCGGCGCGGCGACGGCCGGCCGGGGCGACGAGGGCGCTCGGGGCGGCGTCGGAACGCCGCCCCGGTTCCCACCGGAGGTGTCAGCCGAGGACCGCCGCGACCGACTCGCGCCACAGTCGCAGGCCCTCGTCGATCTCCTCGCCGTTCACGACGAGCGGCGGGATCATCCGGACGACCTGGCCCTGCGTCCCGCAGGTGAGCAGCAGCAGCCGGCGCTCGGACGCGGCGGCGTGCACGCGGGCGGCGGTGGCGCCGTCCGGGGAGCCGTCGCCGGTGACGAACTCGATGCCCGCCATCAGGCCGAGGCCGCGGACGTCACCGATGCCGCCCTGACCACCGACCGGGTAGGACTCGGCGACCTCGCGCAGCCCGGCGAAGAGCTGCTCGCCGCGCTCGGCGGAGTTCTCGACGAGCTTCTCCTCCTGGATGACGTCGAGGGTGGCGATGGCGGCGGCGCACGCCACCGCGTTCCCGCCGTACGTGCCGCCCTGCGAGCCGGGCCATGCCCGCGCCATCAGTTCCTTGGACGCGGCGATCGCGGACAGCGGGAAGCCGCTGGCCAGACCCTTGGCGGTGACGATGATGTCGGGCTTGCCGTCGAAGTGGTCGTGGCCCCAGAACTTGCCGGTGCGCCCGAACCCGGTCTGCACCTCGTCGATGATGAGCAGGATGCCGTGCCGGTCGGCGCGCTCGCGCAGGCCGCGCAGGAAGGCCGTGTTGGCGGGAACGTAGCCGCCCTCGCCGAGGACCGGCTCCACGATGAACGCGGCGGTGTCGGCGGGCGTGGTGACGGTGGCGAGCAGCTGGTCCAGCTCGCGCAGCGCGAACTTGGTCGCGGTCTCCTCGTCCCAGCCGTAGTAGAAGCAGTTGGGGAACGGCGCGAGCGCGACGCCCGACATCAGCGGGCCGTACCCGGAGCGGAACTTGGTGGCCGACGTGGTCATCGACGCGGCGGCCAGCGTACGGCCGTGGAAGCCACCCTGGAAGGCGACGATGTTGGGCCGACCGGTGGCCTGCTTGGCGAGGCGCATCGCGGCCTCGACGGCCTCCGAACCAGAGTTGACGAAGAAGAGCGAGTCCAGTCCGTTCGGCAGCACCTCGCCCAGGCGCTCGCTGAGCGTGCGCAGCGGCTTGTGCATCACCGTCGTGTACTGGCCGTGGATGAGCTTGCCGACCTGCTCCTGGGCGGCGGCGACCACCTTCGGGTGGCAGTGCCCGGTGGACGTCACGCCGATGCCGGCGGTGAAGTCCAGGTGGGCTTGGCCGGACTCGTCGTAGAGATGGACGCCCTCGCCGCGTTCGGCCAGGACGGGGGTGGCCTGCTTGAGGACGGGGGACAAGGCACTCATGGACGGCTCCTTGTAGATCAACATCGGGCTGCGTCGTAGGATTGTCAACAACCTACACTCATGCAAGCATGCAATTCCGCGGCTGTCCACGAGTAGGTCGGGCCGGGAGTACTCAAACTGATCCGGGAGTCGAAGTGAGCGCACCTACCGAGCAGCAGACACAGCAGGAGCAGGCCGTCGTGGCGTCCGTGCCCGACGGCCTTTTCATCGGAGGCGGGTGGCGCCCGGCCGCCACCGGCGCGACCTTCGGCGTCGAGGACCCCTCTCTCGCTCGTGAGCTGCGCACCGTCGCCGACGCGGGCGCCGAGGACGCGCGCGCCGCCGCCGAAGCCGCGGCCGCCGCGCAGGAGTCCTGGGCGGCCACCGCGCCGCGCGAGCGCAGCGAGATCCTGCGCCGCGGCTACGAACTCCTCATGCAGCGCCAGGACGAGCTCGCTCTCTTGATGACACTCGAAATGGGCAAGCCGATCGCGGAGGCGCGCGGCGAGGTGGCGTACGCCGCCGAGTTCTTCCGCTGGTTCGCCGAGGAGGCCGTCCGCATCGAGGGCGGCTACCAGGCCTCCCCCGACGGCAAGGACCGCTTCGTCGTGATGAAGCGCCCCGTCGGCCCGGTCCTTCTGATCACGCCGTGGAACTTCCCGCTCGCCATGGGCACCCGCAAGATCGGCCCGGCGATCGCGGCGGGCTGCACGATGATCGTGAAGCCCGCCGAGCAGACGCCGCTGACGATGCTCAAGCTCGCCGAGATCATGACCGAGGCGGGCGTGCCCGCAGGCGTCCTGAACGTGCTCACCACGTCCCGCCCCGGCGAGGTCGTCGAGCCGCTGCTGCGCGGCGGCACGATCCGCAAGCTGTCCTTCACGGGTTCCACCGCGGTGGGCCGCCTGCTCATCGAGCAGAGCGCCGAGCACGTGCTGCGGGTGTCGTTGGAGCTGGGCGGCAACGCGCCGTTCATCGTGTGCGAGGACGCCGACATCGACAAGGCCGTCGAGGGCGCCATGGCCGCCAAGATGCGCAACATCGGCGAGGCGTGCACGGCCGCGAACCGCCTGTACGTGCACGAGTCCGTCGCCGCCGAGTTCTCCGAGAAGCTCTCCGCGCGGATGGCCTCGCTCGCCGTCGGACGCGGCACCGAGGGCGGCGTCACGGTCGGCCCGCTCATCGACGAGGACGGCCGCGGCAAGGTCGAGGAGCTGGTCGCCGACGCCGTCGTGCGCGGCGCGAAGGTCCTCACCGGTGGCGAACGCGCGGAGGGCGAGGGCTACTTCTACACCCCGACCGTCCTCACCGGCGTCTCCCCCGACTCAGCCCTGATGAGCCAGGAGATCTTCGGACCCGTGGCCCCGATCCTCACGTTCACCGACGAGGACGAGGTCGTCGCTGCGGCCAACGACACCGAGTACGGCCTGGTCTCGTACCTGTTCACGGAGAACCTGGAGCGCGCCTTCCGGCTCTCCGAGCGCCTGGAGACCGGCATGGTCGGCCTCAACAAGGGTGTCGTCTCCAACCCGGCCGCCCCGTTCGGCGGCGTCAAGGCCTCGGGCCTCGGCCGCGAGGGCGGCCGGGTGGGCATCGACGAGTTCCTGGAGACGCGCTACCTGGCGATGCCGCTCGGCTGACAGGCGGACCCCAACCGGCTTACCTTCCACGTACGTTGATCATCGACCAGACCGGAGCGACTGCACCCATGGACCGTTTCATCGAGGTCTCCCTGCCCAAGCGCGGCGTCACCGCCACCGCCAAGCTGCTCGACGACCGTGCCCCGATCACCTGCGAGGCGATCTGGAACGCCCTGCCGCTGGGCAGCGACGTCTACCACGCGAAGTACGCGCGCAACGAGATCTACACCCTCGTGCAGGCCTTCGCCCCGCAGGAGCCCCCGCTGGAGAACCCGACGATCACGCCGATCCCGGGCGACCTGTGCTACTTCACGTTCTCCAACACCCAGATGAGCACGGCCTCCTACGGCTACGAGGCCGCCGCCGAGCAGCAGGGCAACCAGGCCGCGCACGCGGAGCGCGACATCGTCGTCGACCTCGCCCTGTTCTACGAGCGCAACAACCTCCTGATCAACGGTGACCAGGGCTGGGTCCCCGGCATCGTCTGGGGCACGGTCGTCGAGGGCCTGGACCGGCTCGCCGAGGCCTGTCAGGACCTGTGGCGGACCGGCGCCGTCGGGGAGTCGCTGCAGTTCAAGCGCGCGGAGTGAGTGCCTGGACAGTGGCGAAAGGGGCGGGCCGGTGCTCCGGCCCGCCCCTTCACCGTTCCGCCGCGCTCAGGCCGGGGACGAACCCGCCCGCGACGAAGGGGTGACCGGGGCGACGGGCACCGCGTCCACCGCACCGCTCAGCGCGCCCTCCGCGTCGGCCGGCATCCTGCGCTGCACCCGGCCGAGTACGAACAGCACCAGGACCATCACCGCCGGGCAGATCGCGAAGATGCTGAACGCGCCCTGCGCCCCGAGGCCGGCGTCGAGGATGACGCCGCCGAGCCAGGGGCCCAGCATGGCACCGGCCTTGGCGACCGAGGACGCCCAACCGGCGCCGTTGGCGCGGATCTCGGTCGGGTAGAAGGTGCCCGCGATGCTGGTGATGCCGCCGTGCCCGCCGTTGACGAACATCTTCGCGCCGATGACGAAGCCGACGTAAATGGCAGGTGCGAGTACGCCGCTGCCGAGGACCAGCATGCAGACGACGGCGGCGAGCGGCATCCACAGGATCGTGCCCGCGCCCTTCTTGTCGACGAACCGGCTGATGAACAGCTGTCCGACGGCGCCGGCGACGCTGGCCAGGGCGGCGATGGTGGCGGCCGCGCTGACGCTGAAGCCCATCTGCTCGTTGATCATCGGCGTCCAGAAGACCAGGAAGTAGATCAGCGCGGACGACAGCAGATAGACCAGCCACAACAGGGGCGTGATGGCGGCGAGGTGGCCGCGGAAGAGCTGCGCGGGGGTGAACCGCTTGCCCGCGAACGCCTGTCCCGGGGCCTCGGCGGTGAAGCGGGTCCCGGGCTCGAAGGACAGGCCCGGCTGGAAGCGGACGAGGATGCGCGCGATGCGCTCGTCGCTGCCGGGGCGGGACTTCAGCGCCAGGAACCGCACCGACTCGGGCACCAGCGTCAGCACACCGGCCAGGGTGAGCAGGGAGCAGACGCCGCCGACGACGAACACCGTGCGCCAACCGTGGTCCGGGATCAGCCAGTTGGAGACCGGTCCACCGGCGGCCCCGCCGAGGGTGTAGCCGACCATGATGATCGCGACGGACGTCACCCGGAACCGCTTCGGCGCGAACTCGGCCGCCAGGGCCCAGGTCAGCGGGAGGACGCCGCCGAGGAAGAGACCGGAGACGAAACGCAGCAGGAACAGGTGCCCGTACGTGTCCGCGAACGCGAAGGCGATCATGAAGATGCCGAAGCCCGCGACGGAGATCGTGATGGTGGGGCGCCGACCCATCCGGTCCGCCAGGTATCCCATGATCAGCGCGCCGATCATGGTGCCGAAGAGGCCGACCGTGCCCAGGGTGCCCAGTTGGGTCCCGGTGAGGTCGAAGTCCTTGCGGATGTAGGTGGCGGCGAACGACAGGATCTGGAAGTCGAACCCGTCGAGGAACGTGATCACGAAGCAGACGGCGTACATCAGCAGCCAGCGGCGGCTCGCGTGCTGGCGCTCGATGACCGGGGCCAGTTCCACGACCGGTGGTGAGGCTCTCACGGGGTCTCCTCGGGGGACGGTGGTGCGGCGGGGTGGACCGTGACGGTGCCGTGCTCGGCGTCGATGCGGACACGGTCGCCGGTGCGGATGACGGCGAGGGGATCCCGGTCCAGATCGGTCACGGTGGGGACGCGCGTGACAACGGCGCCGAGCGCGGCCTTGCTGGTCGTCGTCGTGTAGATCATGCCGAGGGGCGCGGTTCCCGCGAGCCGTGTGGCCTGGAAGAAGCCCGACCAGCCGGAGGAGCCCTTGGCGCCGGGAAAGACGAGGATCTTCCCGGCGAACGACACCTCGTGCAGCGCGTGCCTGCGTTCGATCACGACGCCGCGGGCCGGGTCGATGCCGCCCCAGCCGGAGATCGTCTCGGGCGACACCAGCGCCTCGCCCTCCACGACGCCGGGGACGACGGTCCTGCCGTGCAGGACGATGCTCGACCCGCTCATCGCAGCTCTCCCTTCCAGGTGCCGGTGACGGCGGCGTCGACGCAGTCGGCGAGCGTGCCGAACCAGGCCTCGATGCCGAGGATCGCGGGCAGGTAGTGGGCCTGTTTCGCCGAGTCGGTGGCGAAGACGCGGGTGCCGAGCGGCGCGGAGCGCGACATCGCCGGGCAGGAGTCGGTGAGGACGCGGGCGCCCGCGCGTTCGATGGTCTGCGTCCAGCCGTTGCGGTCGGCGACGGTCCGCAGGGCGCGCGGCACCATCAGCCACAGTTGCGTGGAGGAGTGCAGCCGTCGCCCCTCCAGGAGCCGGGCGGTGTCGCGGACCTGGTCGAGCGAGGCGTGCGGGCAGCCGAGGAGGACGAAGTCGACGTCGGTGCGATCGCCCTGGGAGTTGAGGTCCTCGTACACGGCACGGCGCTCGCGCTCCCCGTACGGCACGGCCTCGGGCACGGCGCGCCCGCCGAAGGCCGTCCGCAGGTCGGGGGCTTCGGGGGTGATGCCCGGGAGGTGGTAGATCTCGACGCCGCCGGAGGAGGCGGCGGCCGCTCCGAAGTGCTTGAGGTCCAGCGGGTCCGGGAGGGCCAACTCGCCTGTGACGACCGGGCGTTCCTCCTGGACGAGGCCGCCCGCGAAGTAGCCGAGCATGCCCCAGTCGAGCGCCCCGGCGATCGGGGTGCGGGCGTCGATGTGGTGGGTGCCGTGGCGGTTCTCGGCGCGGTGGTTGCCCCAGCAGGGGATGCGTCCTGTGAGCGAGGCGGCGCCGGTGGAGGCGGCGCCCTCGCAGTTGGTGCGGGCGCCGAGCACGGAGTTGGCGTAGACGACCGCGGAGGACTCCATCCAGGCCACGTGCTCGCCGCGTACGGGGATGTTGCCGACCTGGTACGGCGTGCAGGTGGCGAGGATGCTGACGCCCTTGCTGCTGTAGAAGGCCTCGGCGTCCGTCTGCAGTTCGACGAGTTCCTTCGGGTAGGGCGCGGTGCCCTGCGCGTCGGGGCCGAAGCCGTGCTGGAGCTGGCAGGTGGGCACCTTCATGTCGGGGACGGCGAAGTCCCCGTCGCTGTCGAGGTTGAGCACGGCGTACGCCCTGTTCCAGCCGCCCTCCTCGACGAGGCGGGCCTTGGCGGGCGAGGGCTGGGTCATGGTGCCGGCGACGTTGCGCACGTCGCACAGCTCCTCGGCGTCCAGGGCGCGGCCGTAGCGGACCAGGAGGTCCATGGCGGCCGCGGCGGCGGGGCCCTCGGCGCCGTCGAGCAGGGCCTTGTCGGTGTCGTTGAGCTTCACGCGCGCGTGGTTCCTTCCTCGAGCGTGACCGCGCCCTGTTGCAGGGGGCGGACCGTGCGGCGGTAGACGGACAGCCAACCGCGCCCGCCGTCCGCGTACGCGGTGACGGGGGTGCGGGCGGCCAGTTCCTCGTCCGGTACGAGGAGGTCGGCGCGGCGGGTGGTGAGGTCGACGGAGATGGTGTCGCCGTCACGGACCAGGGCCAACGGGCCGCCGGCCGCGGCCTCCGGGGACACCTCGCCGACGACGATGCCCTTGTTGACGAGGCCGGAGAGCTGCCCGTCGGTGACGACGGCGACCTGGCCGGTGAGCCCGGCGCCGTCGAGCGCGAAGACGGGCCGGGAGGCCATGCCCATACCGGGGGTGCCGGTGGGCCCGAGGCCGCGCAGCACCAGCACCTGACCGGGCCGCACGTCGCCGGCCTTGAGCCCGTCGAGGGCGCCCTGCGGGGTGTCGTAGACCTTGGCGGGGCCGGTGAACGACGGCGGGCGTTCCTCGTCGACGGCGAGTTTGACGATGCCGGTGGCGGGGGCGAGGGAGCCGCGGACCAGGACGATCGTGGGGCGGCGGCCGTGCGGCCGGGTGAGCGGGCGGATCACCTCGGGGTCGGCGGGCTGCCGCCCGTCCAGGTCCTCGCCGAGGGTGCGTCCGGTGACGGTGCGGGCCTCGGTGTGCAGGAGGTCGCGCAGCTGCCACAGCAGTCCGGCCGCGCCGCCCGCCGCCTCGAACTCCTCGATGGGGACGGGGCCGTTGGGCCGTACGGCGGCGAGGAGCGGCACCCGGTCGGCGAGGCGTTCGTACAGTCCGTAGACGTCGACGCCGCATTGCGCCTCTTCGGCGACCGCCTGGAGGTGTTTGACGGAGTTGATGGAGGCGCTGACGGAGAGCATGGCGGTGACCGCGTTCTCGAAGGCCTCGGGGGTGAGCAGGGCGCGCGGTCGCAGGTCCTGCCGTACGAGGTCGACGATCCGGCTGCCCGCGGCCCGCACGTCGTCCCACATCTTCGGGCTGTTAGCGAGTACGGGCGTGGAGCCCGGGAGTGCCATGCCGAGGGCCTCGCAGGCGATGTGCATGGAGTTGGCGGTGCCCATGCCGGCGCAGACGCCGGGCCCGGCCACGGCGTTCTCGCTCATGCCGGTCAGCTCGTCGAGGGTGATGCGCCCCTGGGCGTGGTGTCCTGCGCCGAGGAAGACGTCCTCGATGTCGCAGTGGCGCCCGGCGAAGGTGCCGCAGGGCTGGTAGCCGCAGCCGACGACGACGGTCGGCAGGTCGAGCCTGGCCGCCGCCATCAGCTGTCCGGGGGCGGTCTTGTCGCAGGAGGCGAGGGTGAGCATGCCGTCGAGCTGGGCGCCCTCGACGGCCGCTTCGATGTCGTGGCTGATCAGGTCGCGGGCGGAGAGGATGTAGCCGCCGCGGCCGCCCGCGCTGTGGATGAAGTCGCTGGGGGCGACGGTCCGGATCTCGAAGCCGATGCCGCCGGCCTCGGCGATGGCCTTCTTCGCGACAGCGGCGATGTCGTCGAGGTGGCTGTAGCACGTGGCGAGCTGGGACGAGGAGTTGACGATGGCGATCTTCGGCTTGGCCATGTCCTCGTCGGTGAGGCCCAGGGCCCGCCACTGGGCCCTGCGGACGGCCCACGGGGACGTTCCTACGGTGTAGTTGCTGCGGAGGTCGGTCATGAGCGGGCTCCCTCAGTCGTCGACGTTGGCGGCAAGGCGGGCGCGCAGCTCCGCGAGGTCGATGGCGTGCACGCTGCCGTCGGGCCCTGCGAGGTCCAGGGCGTGCGCGGCGCCCGCGCCCATCGCCGCGCAGGGGCCCATGACGCGGACGCTGGACAGCGCGGCGGCGTCGCCGTCGGCGCAGCGCCCGGCGGCGGCGAGGTTGTCGCAGTCGGGGGAGAGCAGGGCGCGCAGCGGCACGTAGTGGACGTGGTCGGGGCCGAAGGTCTCCCACACGTATCCGTCGGCGCGGTCGTGCAGTTCGACGGGCCAGGCGGTGCGGGCGACGGCGTCGTCGAAGCGGGTCCCGGCGCGGACCTCCTCCAGGGACAGCTGGTGGACGCCCTTGATCCAGCGGGTCTGCCGCCGCCCGGGGAAGCCGTACGAGCGGACCTTGGCCTCGCCGAACGCCTTGGGGAACTCGGCGCGCAGGAACTCGACCACGCGGTCGGCCTGTTCGCGGCCGTCGAGCTGGGCGGACGATGCCTCGACCGGGTCGAGCGGGGCGGGGACGTGGGTCATGTTGAGTACGGCGGTGCCCCGGCCGGGGAAGAAGAACGCGAGGCCGTCGCGGCGGATCAGGCCCCACTCGGTGGCCTGGCCGTGGACCCGTTCGGCGAGTTCCTCGCGGCCCGGCTTGTGCTCCTCGTCCAGGTGCTCCAAGACGATCTGCTGCGAGCCGTAGATCGTACGCTCCGGCACCCGGCAGGGCAGCCCGGCCTCCCAGGCGAGGGCCGCGTCGCCGGAGGCGTCGACGAAGCCGGGGGCGGTGACGCGTACGGAGCCGTAACGGGTCGCGAAGGAGGCGGCGTTGATGCGCCGGTCGTCGCGCTCGACGCCGGTGAGGGAGGCGCCGAGGACGACGCGGACGCCGAGTTCACGGATGCGCCGTTCCACCCACCGGCCGAGGGCCACCTCGTCGTAGCTGACGGTCATGGTGTGGCTGCGGTTGCGGTGCAGATCGCCGGAGGCGCCCAGGTCGGCGAAGATGCCGTCGAAGATTCCGTGGGTGAGCTGCCGGTAGTCCGGGCCGTTGCCGTACACCCCGCAGAACAGGCCGATCAGGGAGTTGACCATCTGTCCGCCGAGGACGGGCAGGCTGTCGACGAGGACGACGTCGCGGCCGAGGCGGGCGCTCTCGATGGCGGCCGAGATGCCTGCGACGCCTGCCCCGACCACGCAGACGTCGGCGTCGAGTTCGTGTCGTGCGGCGCCCGCGGGCTTGGTCACGGTGTGGACCTTCAGCTCGGTCAGGGCATGGGGCATGGAGGTCTCCCGGTGCGAGGGGGTGCGGGTGTGCGGGTGTGTGGTTCCCACCGCTCCTGCGCACCGTAGGGAGCACCCGTCGCCGGGGGGAATGCCCAGGTCAATAGAGCGTTCGACTGGCCGCCATCAACGGCGTTTATGGTGCGATGCCGACGGCCGCCCTGACCACGAGGTCGCGCAGCCAGCTGTGTGCCGGGTCCTCGTCGTGGCTCGCGTCCCACCACAGGTGTTCGTCCAACGCGTCGAGCGGGACCGGGCAGTCGAGGGTGCGCAGCCCGTGCGCGGAGGTCAGGGGCGCGGCTAGGCGTTCGGGCACGAGGGCCACCCGCCGGGTGCCCGCGACGAAGTCGGGTACGGCGCGGTAGCTCTCCACGCGGACGGCGATGCGCGGCCGGATGCCCAGGGCGGCCAGCTGCCGGGTCGCCGGGGCGGCCGATGGGTAGCCGTCGTCGCGGTGGTACGGCACGACCCACGGCTGCCGCGCCAGGTCCTCGATGCCGAACGACGCGGCCTCGCACAGCGGGTTGCACGCCGAGACGAGGCAGACCCAGCGGTCGGTGAAGAGCGGGACGGAGGCCACGCCCGGCGTGCGGAAGTGGCCGAGCGGCGGCGAGACCATGCCGTCGACGAGCCGGATGGTCTCTCCGGCGCCGCTGCCGATGGTCTCCCTGACGAGCTGCAGATGCAGCGCCGCGTGCGGTGCCTCGCGGTCGAAGAGACGGGACAGCGCGGGACCCAGGACGCTCGCCGGGTAGTCGGCCATGAGCAGCGTGAACTCCCGTTCCGTACTGGCCGGATCGAAGGCGCGGCCGGTGGCGAACAGCCGCTCGGCGGCCGCGCACACCGCCTCGGCCTGCCCCGCCAACTGCGCGGCGAGCGGCGACAGTACGTAGGCGCCCTGGACCCGCACGAGCAGCTCGTCCCCGAAGTGCCGGCGCAGCCGGGACAGCGTGGCGCTGACGGCGGGCTGGGTGACGCCCAGGTGCCGGGCGGCGCGGGTGACGTTCCGCTCGCGCAGCAGCGCACGGAGCGTCACGAGCAGGTTGAGGTCGAGGTTGGCGAGGTGCGGAGGGCCCGACTGACGGTGGCTCATGGGCGCCGTATTGTGCCGCAGTCATCCTGCCGGGTCACCAGGCCTTCCGCTGGACGGAAGGGTTTTCGGAGCCAGGCGCTCAGGCGCACGGAGCGCGGGCGGCACCGCATTACTTTCACGTCACATCTACCGCCTGTGCGGACGCTGTGACGCGCGGTGTGCATAGCCTCCGGTCAACTGTTGCTGATCTTCGGGAGGTTGGTCGACCGTGGCCCTCACACGCCGCACTTTCGTCAAGCGGAGCGGCCTCGTCGCCGCCGGGACCGCGCTGGTCGGTACGGGCGGCGCGGTCGCGTCCGCAGCGGATGCGCCGGGTGCGGCGGCCGCGGGGAGACGCGCGGCGGTCACGGTGACCGAGATGACGAACGGCTCCGCCGCGCTGTCGCCGGATGGCACCACCGTCGTGTTCGACCTGCTCAATACGTTGTGGACGGTGCCGGCCGAGGGCGGCGCTGCCGCGCGGCTCACGGGTGGCGCGCTGGAGGCCGTCGAGCCGGACTACTCCCCCGACGGCCGGCACGTCGTGTTCTCGGCCTACACCGACGGCGCCTTCCAGCTGTGGGTCGTCGGCTCCGACGGGCGCGGCCTGCGTCAACTCACGGACGGCAGCGACGATCACCGCGAGCCCTGTTGGTCCCCCGACGGCACGCGCATCGCCTGCGCCGTCGAGACCGGCGGCCGCTACGCCGTGCACGTGCTGTCCGCCGATGGCGGCGAGCGCCGGGTCTGGACCGAGGGCAGCGCGCAGGAGGCGCAGCCCGCCTGGGCCCCCGACGGCAAGGCCATCGTGTTCACGTCCGGCAAGGACAGCGCTCCGCAGGCGATCGAGCGGGTCGGGGCCGACGGCAGCCGCAAGGTCCTGGCGAAGGTGGACTCCGGCTTCGTCGCGGGCCCTTCCCTCTCCCCCGACGGCGGACGTCTCGCCTATGTGCACCTGACCAGCGCCGGAACCTCCGTGGTCGTGGACGGCTACGTGGTCTCCGGCGCGGACGAGGACGTCTTCCCGCTGCCGGTGCGCTGGATCGGCGGGGACGAGCTGCTGTACACGGCGGACGGAAGGATCCGCCGCCGCGCGCTCGGCTCCGATGCGGTGAAGGACATCCCGTTCAGGGCCGACGTGCAGGTTCCCACCGTCGAGGAGCGCCCCGCTCCCAGGGACTTCGACTCCACGGCCGCCCGGCCCGTCCGCGGCGTCGTCGGCCCCGAACTCGCCCCGGACGGCGAGCGCGTGGCGTTCGCCGCGCTCGGCGACATCTGGGTGATGCGCCGCGGCGGCCGGCCAGAAGCGGTGGTCTCCGACGGACACCACAACACCTCGCCCGCCTGGTCGCCCGACGGGGACTCCCTCGTGTACGTCAGCGACCGCTCCGGCACGCAGGAACTGTGGCGGTGCACCCTTGCCGACGGCGCCACCCGCCGACTGACCGACGTGGGCGGGGCGACGCTGCCCGCGTACTGCCACGACGGATCGGCCGTGGCCTTCGTCGCCGACTCCAGCGTGCACACCGTCAACGTGGCAAGTGGCGCCGTCCGCAAGGTCGTCGGGCCGCTCAATTCGCCCGGCCGCCCCTCCTTCACCCCCGACGGCAGCCGTGTCTCGCTGGCGGCCCTCGCACCCGTCACCCCGCGTTTCAGGGAGGGCCACAACCGCGTCCTCACCGTCGAACTCGCCACCGGAGAGGCGCGATACAGCGACCCGGTCCCCGGTTCCTCGCTGGCCAACCGGGAGTACGCGGGCCCGGTGTACTCCCCCGACGGCAAGCACCTGGCCTGCGTCGTGGACGGCACCCTGCGCGTGGTGCCGGTGGACGCGGCCGGGTTGCCCGCGGGCAAGGCCCGCACTGTCAATGGCGAGAGCGCCGACTTCCCCTCGTTCAGCGGCGATTCACGCTCGTTGCTCTACCTGTCCGCGGGGCGGCTGCGGATCGCGGACGCGCGCGGCGGACGCGGCGCCGCGGTCCCGCTGGACCTGACGTGGCGTCCGGCGAAGCCGACCGGGCGCACGGTGGTGCGCGTGGGCGCGCTGTGGGACGGCACCGGGTCCCGGCTCCGTCGCGACGTCGAGATCGTCCTCGACGGCGACCGCATCGCCGAGGTCCAAGCGGCCGGGACGACGGCCGTCCGTGCCGGGGACAAGGTCGTGAAGGCGGGTGAACTGACCGCGATACCCGGCATGATCGCCGCGCACGAGCACGGGCCGTGGGAACTGGACGCGACGTCGCGGCTGTGGCTGGCGTTCGGGATCACCTCGGTGCGTTCGCCCGGCAGCGGCCACTACCACCTGGTGGAGGCGAAGGAGGCCGTGGAGTCCGGTCGGCGGGTGGGGCCGCGGGTCTTCACGGCCGGGGAGCTGATCGACGGCTCCCGGGTGTACTACTCGTCCGCCCGGCCGGTGACGGACCGCGAGCAGCTGCGGCGCGAGCTGGACAAGCACGAGGCGCTCGGGCACGACCTGGTCAAGACGTACGTCAGGCTGCCGTACGACATGCAGGCGGAGGCCATCGCCGGCGCCCACAGGCTCGGCCTGCCCGCCACCTCGCACTACCTGTTCGGGCCGCTGGCGCTCGGGGCCGACGGCGCCGAGCACGTGGGCGGCACCAGCCGCTACGGCCGCCGCCAGAAGGAGACCCACCTCGGTCACTCCTACGACGACGTCACGGCCCCGCTGATCGCGTCCGGCATGGCGTTCACCCCGACGCTGGGCCTTTCCGGGCTCGGCCTGTCGTCGGTGCGCGCGGCGCTGTACCGGCACGCCGGGTGGGCCCTGGACGACGCGCGCCTGAAGGCGCTGCTGCCCACGGCGTCGTACGACGAGTTCCGCGACGGTGTTCGGGCCGCGCAGGCCGAGGAGCCCACGGCCGAACTGGGATTCGTCGCCCGGCACGGGGAGACCGTGCGGCGCCTGATCGAGGGCGGGGCGCACGTCCATGTCGGCACGGACAGCCCCCTGGTGCCTCCGGCGGTCTACTACCACCTCAATGTGCAGGCCATGGTCCGCTACGGGATCTCCCCCGCCGACGCCCTGCGCGCGGCGACCGCGGAGGGCGCCCGCACGCTGGGGATGACGGACCGTCTGGGCACGATCGAGCCGGGCAAGTTGGCCGATCTGGTGCTGGTCGAGGGCGATCCGCTGAAGGACGTCACCGCCGCGGCGGCGGTCCGTACGGTGGTCGCCGGGGGCGTGGTGCACGAGGTGTCCGACCTGGTCGCGGCGGAGGGTTCGGACGGTGCGGCGACCGCGTCGTCGGTGCGGCGCACCGCCTCCGCCGAGGACGAGAACGAGGACGTGCCGCAAGGGCCCGTCCTCGAACGGTACTGGTGGCACCGTCCGGAGCACGCGGTGCACAGCTGCTGCTGATGCGACGTCAGCAGTCGAAGACCGACCAGCAGATGTCGTTGCGCAGCCGCTGATCGTCCAGAACGAGTGCGCGGATGGCGTCGGGGAGCCGGTCCCGCTGCCACTGGCACTCGTCCCGACCCGCGTCCTCGGCTTCGGACTTGGGTGCCGCCGCGCGCACCGCCTTGATCGCGTAGGCGGCGGCGCCCAGTTCGTGCGCGGCGACGTGCGCGACCACGGCGGCCTGTCCTGCGGCGAACGCCGCGTGCCGGGCCGGCCCGGTGAGCACGCGCGCCGCGGCCATCGCGTGGCCGCCCGCCGAGCGGGAGTCGGACATCCTGATCTCGCCGCGCGTCCACGTCCTGACCTGTTCGATCGCCTCACGCGGACGCCGGTCGAGGGGCTCCACCGCCTCGAACAGCGGCAGTACGTGCTCGGCGCAGTCGGCCGCCCACAGGGCCAGGAGGTGATGGTCGTCGTCCGTGAGCGTCCCTCCGCGGCGCAGCGTGATGAAGCGGGGGTCGCGGATCGCAGGCAGGATCACGGGGCCACACTACGGCGCCGACACGCGGCAGGACCGGCCGGTGCGCAGGTTCTCCGTGGCTCCGCCGATGACGGAGTCGAGGCGTTCCCGGGCGTCGGCGAGTTCGGCGATCTTGTTGTCGATGTGGTCCCGCTCCACCGACAGCCGGTCGAGCAGTTCGGGGGTGGCGTTACCGTCGACGACGCTCGGCAGGAGCTCGACGATGGTGCGGCTCGACAGGCCGGCGGCGTAGAGCTGCTGGATCAGCCGGACCCGGTCGACCGCCTCCTGCGCGTACAGCCGTTGCCCGCTGGGGCTGCGGTCCGCGGCGAGCAGCTCGTGCTCTTCGTAGTAGCGCAGCGCCCGGACGCTGACACCGGCCTTGGTGGCGAGCTCTCCGATACGCACCGTGCGCCTCCCTGTCCGATCCTGTCCGGTCCGACGCCAGGGCTTGCCTCTGACGTCAACGTCAGGTTTTAGCGTACGCGCATGGACACCTTGGACATCTCGCGCTCCTCCGACACCCCGCCCTCCCCGATCGTCTCCGTCAAGCCGATCGTGCTGCCGGCGCCGCACCACGACGGTGGCCTGCGCGTACGCGTCACCGCGCCGGTGAACGGGCGGGGCCTGCCGGTCGTGCTCCTCGCGCACGGGTTCGGCTCGTCGCTGGAGGGCTACGGTCCGCTGGCCGACCACTGGGCCGCGCACGGCTTCGTCACCGTCCAGCCCACCCATCTCGACTCCCGGACGCTCGGCCTCGCGGCGAACGATCCGCGCAGGCCCCGGATCTGGCGGCACCGCGTCGAGGACATGAGGGTCGTGCTCGACCACCTGGACGTGCTCGAAGCGGCCGTTCCCGGTCTGCGGGGCCGCGTGGACCGGGAACGTATCGCCGTGGCAGGGCACTCCTTCGGCGGGCAGACCGCGGGCATGCTGCTCGGGCTGCGGGTCGGCGATCCGGAGACCGGGGTGGCCGAGGACCTGTCCGATCCACGCGTCCGGGCGGGCGTGCTGCTGGCCACGGCCGGGAGCGGCGGCGACTCCCTGACGCCCTACGCCGCCGAGCGCCTCCCCTGGCTGCGGCACCCCGACTTCACGCGGATGACCACTCCCGCGCTGGTCGTCGCGGGAGACAAGGACGAACTGCCGCTGACCGTGCGGGGCCCGGAGTGGACAACGGACCCCTACACGCTCGGCCCCGGCGACAAGAGCCTGCTCACGCTGTTCGGGGCCGAGCACTTCCTCGGCGGCATCTCCGGGTACGAGGTCGCGGAGACGACCGACGAGAACCCGGCGCGCGTCGCCCTGGTCCAGCACGTCACGACGGCCTACCTCCGCCACGCGCTCGGCCTCGGCGACTCCGACTGGGCGGCGGCCCGGGCCGAACTCGCCGAGGCCACCCACCCGTTGGGCCGCCTGGAGTCCAAGGGCCAGTCCAAGGACCAGGCCAAGGGCCAGTCCAAGGGCCCGGCGGAGACACCGTCCTGACGGTGTGTGCCAGGGCTCGTCTCAGCCGACCGGCGCCGTGCCCACCACCCCGGACCCGCGCAGCGCCGCGTGCAGCACCGCCGACGCGCGCAGCACCAGTTCGTCGCCGTGGCGCGCGGCGACCAGCTGCGCGCCCACCGGCAGGCCCGCGCTCGTGACGCCGCAGGGCACCGTGGAGGCGGGCTGCTGCGTGAGGTTGAAGGGGTACGTGAAGGGGGTCCAGCCGGTCCACCGCTTGTGCCCGCTGCCTGCCGGCACCTCGACGCCCGCCTCGAACGCGGCGATCGGCACGGCGGGCGTGAGCAGCAGGTCGTACGTCTCGTGGAAGCGGCCCATGCGCACGCCGAGCGCCATGCGCGTGTCGACGGCGCCCAGGTAGTCGAGCGCGCTCTTCGTGGCGCCCTCGCGGACCGCTTCCTGGAGCCCGGCGTCGAGGCTCGCGAACTGCTCGGTGCCCAGGTGCTCGACGACCTTCGCCGCACCCGAGAACCACAGCGTGTGGTACGCCTCGACGGGGTCGGCGAAGCCGGGGTCGGCCTCTTCGACGTCGGCCCCGAGGTCGGCCAGGAGACGAGCCACCGCCGCCACGCGCTCGGCGACCTGGGGCTCTACGTAGGCGCCCGCGAGGGTCGGGGCGTAGGCGATGCGCAGCCCGCGCAGGGAGCCGTCGGCGAGGGCCTCGGCGACGGCGGCCCGGTAACTGCCGCGCGGCGCTTCGAGGGCCGACCAGTCGCGGCTGTCGAAGCCCGTGACGACGTCCATCAGGAGGGCCGCGTCCTCCACGGTGCGAGTCATGGGCCCCGCGTGCGCCAGCGTGCCGAACGGGCTGGCCGGGTAGAGCGGGATCCGCCCGTACGTGGGCTTCATGCCGAAGATGCCGCAGAACGCCGCCGGGATCCGCACGGAGCCGCCGCCGTCGGTGCCGATGGACAGCGGGGCCATGCCCGCGGCGACGGCCGACGCACTGCCGCCCGATGAGCCGCCTGCCGTGGTCGACGGGTCCCACGGGTTGCGGGTGACGCCGGTCAGCGGGTTGTCGGTGACGCCCTTCCAGCCGAACTCCGGCGTCGTCGTCTTGCCGACGAACACGGCGCCCTGTTCCCGCATCCGGGCGACGCACGGCGCGTCCTCGTTCCACTCCCGGTCGGCCGCGATGGTCAGCGAGCCGCGCAGCGTGGGGTGACCCTTGGTGAGCATCAGGTCCTTGATGGACGTCGGCACGCCGTCGAGGAGGCCGAGGGCCTCGCCGCGCCGCCTGCGCTCCTGGCTCGCCCTCGCCTGCGCCAGAGCCTCGTCGCGGTCGACCAGACAGAACGCGTTGAGCTTGCTGTCGACGGCCTCGATGCGGTCGAGGACGGAGACGGTGGCCTCGACCGGGGACAGGTCGCCGCTCTCGTAGGCGGCGAGCAGTTCGGTGGCGGTCAGCGCGTACGGCTCCTGGGGAGCCGGGGTGCTCGTACCGGCCGCGGCGGTCGCACTGGTCGTGCTGGTCGTGCTGGTCATCGGGGGCCCTCCTCTGCTGCGGCCTGCGGGGCGTCCGCGACCGGTACGTAACCGAGTTCCTTGTCCACGACGTTGCGCAGTGGGCGGCCCGCGCGCCAGCGCGTGAAGTTGTCGGCGAAGACCTCGGCGAGGTCGTCGAGCCAGGTGTCGGTGTCGGCCGACATGTGCGGGGAGACCAGGAGGTTCGGGGCGTCCCACAGCGGGTTGTCGGCGGGCAGCGGTTCCTCGCGGAACACGTCGAGCGCCGCGCCACCCAGCTGGCCCTCTTCGAGGGCCGCGAGGAGGTCCTTCTCGACGACCATGGGGCCGCGCCCCACGTTGACGAAGCGGGCGCCGCGCTTCATACGGGCGAAGGTGGCCGCGTCGAACAGGTCCTGCGTCTGCTCGGTCAGCGGCGCCGCGCAGACCACCCAGTCGGCGCGCGCGAGCAGCCCGTCGAGCTCGTCGAAGGCGTGCACCGTGCCGACCTCGGGGTCGCCCTCCCTGCGGGTGCGTCCGACCAGGTCGGTCTCGATGCCGAGCGCGCGCAGGGTGCGGACGACCGCCCGGCCGATGGGTCCGCCGCCGAGCACGACGGCGCGGGTCCCCCAGACCCGCTGGGTGACCCGGTGCCGCCAGACGTGTTCGCGCTGGCGGTCGTAGGTGCCGGCGAAGTCCTTCGCGAGGGCGATGATCTGTCCCGCGACGTACTCGGCGATGGGCTGTTCGAAGACGCCGCGCGAATTGGTCAGGATCGCTTCGGAGTCGCGCAGGGCGGGGAACATCAGCCGGTCGACTCCGGCGCTCGCGGTGTGCACCCAGCGCGGTCCGCCCCGTTCGGGCCAGGCGCCGGGCAGCGCGTCGGTGCCGAACTCCCACACCAACAGCGCGTCGGCGTGCGGGAGTTCCGCGGCGAGCCGGTCCTCCGGGATGCAGACGAGCTCGGCGTGGGCGGCCACTTCCTCCAGGCCGTTCGGCCGGTGGTCGGCGAGCACCAGGACGCGGGATTTCTCGGTCTTCGGCACGGCGGTCCTTCGGGTCGCCCGACGGATGCGGCGACGGTTGGAGCGGACGGTATGCGAGGTGCGGGACGAGGGTTGACCATGGAGGGACGAAGCCCCGTAGGGGCTGGGGAAGGGCCATCCCCTGGGCTGAATTCCCCGGCTCTTTACCGAGGCTTTCACCGCGACGAACGAGCCACCCCCCGTAGGGGATTGACACGCTAAGCAGCCGATCTTTACGTTGTCAACAATCTACATGCGAACCGCGGGCTCACTCTGCTACCCGTGGCCCGCTCGGCAAAACACCGCTCCCCTCCGCACCACCTGCCATCACACGTCCACCTCAGGCGTACGTTGCGCATCGCGTACGCGTGCAGCCACGAAGGGGCACTGCATTGGACATCACGACCTTCGGCGGACCCGTCCCGCAGCGCGGCATCGGCGTTGTCGCCCCGTTCGACTTCGCGCTCGACCGCGAACTGTGGCGTTGGACCCCCGAGGAGATCTCCCTCCACCTGACCCGCACCCCGTACGTTCCCGTGGAGGTCAGCGTGGACATGGCTCGCTTGATCAGCGAGCACGAGACCCTGCACAACGCCGTCATGGCGCTCGACGCGGTACAGCCCGCGTCCTTCGCGTACGCCTGCACATCCGGCAGCTTCGTCGGCGGCATCGCGCACGAACGCGCGATGTGCGTGTCCATGAGCGGCGCGGGCGGCGGCTCGCCGTCCGTGACCACGTCCGGGGCGCTCCTGGAGGCCCTCGGCGAGTTGGGAGCGCGCCGGGTCAGCGTCATCACGCCGTACACGGCGTCCCTGACGGACGCGCTCGCCGACTTCCTGGGCGAGGCGGACGTGGACGTGGTCGGGCGCCAGTACATGGGCCTGACCGGGGAGATCTGGAAGGTCGGCTACCGCAACGTGGTGGAACTGGCCCGCTCGGCGGACCTGACGCACGCGGACTGCCTCTTCATCAGCTGCACCAACCTGGCCACGTACGACGTGATCCCGCAGTTGGAGGCGGAGCTCAGGATCCCGGTGATCTCCGCGAACCAGGTCACGATGTGGGCCGCGCTGCGGCACGCGGGCGCCCGCGCGGCGGGTGACTACCAGTCGCTGATCGACCCGGCGGCCCGCGCGGCGCTCGCGCCCTACCTGGGGCGGGGCAGCACTCCTTCGCCGCCCGCCGCCGCGGCGGCCGTCGTACGGGAGGCCGCCGACTGGGAGCAGATCTCCGCACCCGAGCCGACGGCGGCCGCTCCCCCGGACGAGCCGACCGCGGAGCTCGACCTCGGCTGAACCCCTGGGCCCCTAAGCCCCTGAGCCCCTGAGCAGCGCCACACCCGTGGCGCTGCCGCTCTTCGTACTGTCAACAATCTACATTTGACCGGATTCCCGGTACACTGCCTGCACGAAAGGACGTCAGACGTATGAGCGAGAAGACCACCCGAGTCGGGTTCCTGTACCCCGGTTACTCCGCAGAGGACGACTACCCGCGCCTCGAGCGGATGATCGGCGGCGGCGCCCGGCTCACGCTCGTCCACACGGACATCGGCGTGGACGCGCACCGGGTGGACGACCTCCTGGAGATGGGTTCCACGCACCGTCTCAAGGCGTCGCTCGGTGAGCTGCTCGCCCAGCCGCAGGACGTGGTGGTCTGGGCGTGCACCAGCGCCAGCTTCATCTTCGGCCCCGACGGCGCCCGCAAGCAGGTCGCGGAACTCGCCGAGGCGGCCGGCCTTCCGGTCGAGCGGGCCTCCTCCACGTCCTTCGCCTTCGCCCACGCCGTGCAGGCGCTCGGCGTGCGCCGCCTGGCCATCGCCGCGACGTACCCGGACGACGTGGCGGGCTACTTCGTCCGGTTCCTGGAGCACCACGGCGCAGAGGTCGTCTCGGTGTCGGGGCAGGGCATCATCACCGCCGCCGAGGTCGGCACGCTGGGCCGCGAGCAGGTCATCGAACTGGCGCGGGACAACGACCACCCCGACGCCGAGGCGATCCTGCTGCCGGACACGGCGCTGCACAGCGCCGCCTGGCTGGACGATCTCGAGGAGGCCGTCGGCAAGCCCGTCCTGACGGCCAACCAGGTCACCGCCTGGGAAGGCCTGCGGCTCGCGGGAGACGAGACGCCGCGCGAGGGCCTCGGCTCGCTGTTCCGGCTCTCCCGCACCTCCCATGCCCCGACCCCCGCGACCGCCTGAAGCAGCGGCCGCGCCGATTAGAGGACCGAACTGAATATGGCCACTGCGAAGACACTGCGACCGGTCAAGCGTGAACCCGCGGCGACGATCATCGCCGCCCAGCTCACCGAAGCGATCATGGACGGCACCCTGGCGCCCGGCACCCAGCTGGGCGAGGCCGAGCTGGCGGGTCAGCTCGGCGTGAGCCGGGGCCCGCTGCGCGAGGCGCTGCAACGCCTCGTGCAGCAGGGCATCGCCGTCAGCGCACCGCATCGCGGCGTCTTCGTGACCCGCCTCGACGAGGACGACGTGCGCGACATCTACCTGGCGCGCACCGCCATGGAGTCCGCGGCCTGCCGCCTCGTCCTGCAGCACGACCCGCAGACCACCGCGAACCACCTGGAGAAGGCGCACCGCCGGATGCAGTCGGCGGCGCGGCGTGGCAACGACGCGGCGCTGAGCGCCGCCGACATGGACTTCCACCAGGTGCTCGTCGAGGAGTCCGGCAGCCCGCGGCTGCAGCGCATCGCGCAGACCCTGTTCGTGGAGACGCGGATGTGCCTGTCGGTCCTCACCGACGACCACCCCGATCCGGACGCGCTGGTCGAGGAGCACGCGGAGCTGATCGAGGCGATGCGCGACGAGGACGAGGAGCGCCTCCTCACGCTCCTCGACGCGCACATGCAGGACGCGGTCACCCGGCTCACCGGCGAGTCCGCGCAGGCGGCGCCCGAACCGGACGCGGTGGCGGGCTGACCCGCACCACACGGCCTACGAGAACGGCCCCCGGCGATACGTCGCCGGGGGCCGTTCTCGTACGCGCGCATGCCCCGGCCCTTGTCGGAAATCCGTGAATCCGGGCACCCCGGCATCGGTTTTCCGGGGTTCGCGGACCCTGGCTGGCCTCGATGCCGCCCGAGGACGGAAGGTGCACCAGGTCGGTAAGTCGAACGCGGCGCCCTGCGCCGCAGGAGAGGGTCTTCGTGAACGTGGCGACAACGGCGAACGGAACACAGGAGCGGCGGGCCGTCACCCTCGTCATGGCCTGTGTCGGGGTGTTCGTCGCCTATCTGCCGGTGACCTCCGTATCGGTGAGTCTTCCGGCGATCCAGCGCGCGCTGGGCGCGTCCACATCCGAGCTGTCCTGGGTGTCCGACGCGTTCGTCCTGCCGATGGCGGCGCTCATCCTCACGGCGGGCGTGTTCGGCGATGTGCACGGGCGCAAGAAGGTGTTCCAGGCGGGACTGGCGTTCACCGCCGTCGGCGCCGCGACGGCGCTGTGCGCGCAGTCGGTCGAGGTGGTGTGGACCGGTCAGGCACTGGCCGGGATCGGCGCGGCAGCGCTGCTGCCGACGACGCTTGCGATGATCAGCCAGGCGGTGCCCGACCCGCGTGAACGCGGCAAGTTCGTCGGCCTGTGGGCGTCGTCCCTGATGGCGGCGCTGGCGGTCGGTCCGCTGATCTCGGGCGTGATCCTGGCCCACACGGACTGGCGCTGGATCTATCTGCCGTCCATACCCGTGGCGCTGCTAGCCATGGCGGTCGCCGCCCGGCTGGTGACGGACTCCCGCTCCCCGCACGCCCGGGCGCTCGACTGGCCGGGGCAGATCACCGCCACGGTCGCCATCACGGCGCTCGTGTACGGGGTGATCGAGGGCGGCGCGGGATCCTTCACGGACACCCGCGTGCTGGTGGCGCTGGCGCTCGCCGTGGTCGGCCTGATCGCCTTCGTCGTCTTCGAGCGGCGCAGCGCCAGTCCGATGCTCGACCTGAAGCTCTTCCGCAGCGCGGGATTCAGCGCGACGAGCCTGATCGCGATGATCACCTTCATGGGGCTCATCGGGTTCTTCTTCGTGCTGAGCCTCTACTTCGGGATGGTGCAGCAGCTCGACACCCTCGACGCCGGGTACCGGCTGCTGATGGTGACCGGGGTGTGCTTCTTCGTCGGCCCGGTGGCCGGGCGCGTGATGCACCGGATCTCGCCGCGCGTGCTGATCAGCGTCGGCCTGCTGTGCGCGGCGGGCGCGCTGTTCTCGCTGACGTCGCTGACCGCCGACACCTCGTTCGGCCCGATGGCCTGGCGTCTTGCCCTGCTCGGGCTCGGCATGGGTCTCGTCGTCACCCCGATGACGGCGACCGCCGTCTCCTCCGTGCCGCACCACCTGGCGGGCATGGCCGCGGCGGGCAACAACGCGCTGCGGCAGGTGGGCGGCGCGCTCGGTCCGGCGATCCTCGGCGCACTGCTGACGTCGAAGTCCACGGGGGCGCTGTCCGGGCACCTGGCCGATGCCGGGGTCACCGGGAACGCGGCGGAGCGGATCGTCGGTGCGGCCGAGGCGCAGGGGCTCGGGGCGGTGGCGCAGCTGGACCTCGGGGCGGACCGGGGGCGGGCGCTCGGCGCGCTGTCCGAGTCGTTCCTCGACGGGATGCAGCTGTGCCTGATCGTGGCCGGTTCGCTGGCCGTGCTCGCGGCGCTGGTCGGTGTGGTGCTGCTGCGGCGGCCGAAGCCGACGCCCCGGACGGCACCCGCACCCGAGCCGGTCGAAGCGGTGGACGCGCACGAGCCCGCCCTCTCCGGCACCGTGCGCGACGCGTCGGGCGTGGGCCTGGCAGGTGCCGTGCTCACCCTCATCTCGCCCACGGGCCGGCAGCTCGCGCGCGCCGTCGCCGGGGCGGACGGGCAGTACCGTGTGCCCGTTCCCGGCCCCGGCGCCCATGTGCTGATCACGACGGCGGACGGCCACCACCCGCACGCGACGAACCTCGTCCTCGACGGCCGCCCGACCGAGCACGACATCCTGCTGTCGGGCGCGGGCAGCATGACCGGCAAGGTCGTCGGCGCCGACGACGGACTCCCCCTCGCCCACGCCGTCGTCACGGTGACGGACGCCCGCGGCGACGTCCTGGCGACCGGCCTCACCGATGCCTCGGGGAGCTATGTCTTCGGGGACATCGCCGAGGGCGAGATCACGATCTCCGTGACCGCGGAGGGGTTCCGGCCCACCGCCGTCGCGGCGCGGGCCGCCAAGTCCGCCACCGTCCAGCCGGACATCGCGCTCCGGCCGGGCGTCCGCCTTCGGGGACAGATCCGTACGAGGCCGGAGCTTCGGCCGCTGTCCGACGCGCGCGTGACGCTGCTGGACGCTGCCGGGAACGTGGTGGGCACCTCGACCACCGGCTCGGACGGCGCGTACGCCTTCGGTGATCTGGACGCGGGCGAGTACTCGCTGGTCGCGAGCGGATACCCGGCCTCGACCCGGACGGTGTCCGTGAACGGCCGCGCGGTGGAGGCCCTCGACCTGGACCTGACGCACCCGCACGGCTGAGGGGACGGCGACGAGCCCGGGACCGCGTCAGGCGGTCCCGGGCTCACGCGTTTCCGAAAGGTGCCGCCGCTCCGAAAGGTGCCGCCGCCCGCCGCCCCTCCCGGCTCCTTTACGATCACGCGTAAGCCCACACGTCATGACAACGCCCCCACCGGAGCCGCACGTGCTCGACGCACTCGACCTGCAGTTGCTGCAGGCCCTGCAGCTCGACGGGCGGGCCCCGTTCAGCCGGATCGCGACCGTCCTCGGTGTCTCCGACCAGACCGTCGCCCGCCGGTTCCGCCGGCTGCGCGGGAGCGTGGGCCTGCGGGTTCTCGGCGTCACCGACGAGGCGCTGCTCGGGCGCAGCAGCTGGCTGGTCCGGCTGCGCTGCGCCCCGGACGGCGCGGAGCAGTTGGCGGGCGCCCTCGCGCGGCGCACCGACACGTCGTACGTGGGTCTGCTCTCCGGCGGCACGGAAGTTCTGTGCTCGATCAAGCCGCGCGGCGGCCAGGAGGACGAACTGCTCCTGGCCCGGCTCCAGCGCACGCCCCTCGTCACGTCGGCGACCGCGCAGTGCGTGCTGCACCCCTTCTATGGCGGCCCGGTCGGCTGGCTCAACAAGATCAACGCGCTCGACGCGGACCAGGAGGCGGCGCTGCGGACGCCGTCCGTGGAGCCGTCCGCTCCGCTCCCGGTCCTCGACGAGGTCGACGAGACCCTGCTGGCCCTGCTCCGCAGGGACGGGCGGGTGGCGCTGACCGAGCTCCAAGCGGCCACCGGCCAGTCGGAGTCGGTCGTCAAGCGCCGCCTGGACCGGCTGCGTTCGAGCGGCGTCCTCTACTTCGACGTGCAGCACACCCACGAACTGCTCGGCCGCTCGGTCATGGCGGCGCTGTGGCTGACCGTCGCCCCGTCCGCGCTCGCCTCTGTGGGCGAGTCCCTCGCGGCGCATCCCGAGGTGCGGTTCGCCGCGGCGGTGACCGGGGTGGCCGGGGTGTTCGCCGCGACCGTGCACCGCGACACCCGCGAGCTGTACACGTACGTGAGCGAGGGGATCGGGGCGCTCTCCGGCGTGCGGTCCGTGGAGAGCGCCCTCTTCGTACGACAGGTCAAGCAGCTCATGTACGAGCCGGGCCGCTGACTTCCTGCGTGCTGCGCCCGCCGACGGTGACCAGCACGAGACAGGCGAGGGCGACGACGGCGATCGCGCCGAGCATGACCGAGTAGGGCAGCCACGCCGACAGCGTCGCGAGGACGGTGGGCAGCAGGAAACCGGCGTAGGCGAGCGTGTAGTAGATGCCGGTCAGCCCCGCCAGGTCGTCGGGCCCGGCCATCCGCTGGATCTCCAGGAGTCCGGAGACGACGGCGATGCCGTATCCGGCGCCGAGCGCGACGGCGGCGGCCGCCGCCAGCCACGGTGACAGCACGGCGGAGTTGACGGCGCACAGCACGGTGCCGAGCAGCATGACCGACATGGCCGCGACCGGCGCCCGCCCGCCGCGGGAGCCCTTGCGGCTGTCGAGCTTCTTGGCCAGGGGCTGCACGGCGGCGCCGGTGCCCAGGGTCAGCACCGTGAGCGCGGTCGCGTAGGCGAGGCCCCAGTGCCCGACCCGGTTGTCGACGAGCTGGGGCATGACCGCGTAGGCGAGCCCGGCGGCGCCGAACACCCAGGGCGCCATCGGGAGGACCACCCAGCGGAAGCGGCGGCGGGCGGGGGCGGGGATGCGGAGGTCGGCGGCGAGTTCACCGAGCAGGGCGCGGAGCGAGCCCGCGGCGCCGCGCACCGCGGTCCGCGTCTCGGGGATGCGCAGCAGGAGTACCGGGACCGCGGCGGTGAGCACGATGTGGACGACGTACGGCGTCACCATCGGCCAGGGGCCCCACTGGGCCAGGGCTCCGGCGACGCCCGCGCCGAGGCCGAAGCCGGCCGTCTGGCACAGCGAGGCGCGGCGCGCTGCGGCCCCGGTGTCCGCTCCGGTCGACAGTTCCTTGACCCAGCTGCTGCCCACGGCCATGGCGATGCCGACGGCGACGCCGGTCATGAGGCGGCCGACGTAGATGGGCCAGGCGCTGTGTTCGCCGAAGCACAGGACGAGGCTCGCGAGGATGGAGGCGACGGTCCCGGCGATCATGACCGGCCGTCGTCCGCGCCGGTCGGATATCGGCCCGGCGAGCAGCAGGCCGGGGACCAGGCCGACGACGTAGGCGCCGAGGAAGGCGTCGACGCTGAGCGTCGAATAGCCGCCCAGCTCGCGGTACATGAGCAGGAGCGGCGTGAACTGGTTGCCGCCCCAGCCGCAGACGAACATCGCCGCGGCGACGGTCCGCCACTGGCCGGGCCGGACGGGAGCGGCCGCTGGTTCGGCGGGCTGCTGGGTGGTGTGCGTGTCGAGCATCGTGAGGGCAGGGCTCTTTCAGGGATGGGGGGGTCAGAGTGGGGGTGCGGGGGTTGTTCAGTGCTGGGGGCCGTGCGTGGCGGCCAGGTGGGCGCGCAGGGCCTCGGCGAACGCGGCGCCGTCCCGTGCGCCGAGGTGGCCGAGCAGCGCCTCGTGCTCGTCGGCGAGGCCGGGCAGCCGCTCGGGCCGGTGGCCGAGCGCGGAGACGCTCATGCGGCGTTGCCGGTCGCCGAGGGTCTCGTAGAAGCGGGCGGCGATGGCGTTCCCGGAGGCCTCGACGACACCGCGGTGAAAGGCCTCGTCCGCGACGGCGAAGGCACGTACGTCCTCCTCTGCCGCCAACTCCCGCTGGCGGTCGATGAGTTCGCGCAGTCGCCCCTCGTGCTCGGGGGCGAGGCCGAGGCGCGCGATGCGTTCGGCGGCGGACTGCTCGACAGCCTGCCGCATCTCCAGCACGTCCGCCGCCTCTCCCGGCGGGACGGGCACGACGACGGCGCCGCGCTTGGGATGCAGCGTCAGCAGTTCCTCGGTCTCGAGCCGCAGGAACGCCTCCCGCACGGGAGTCCGGCTCACCTGCACGCGCTCGGCGATCTCCCCTTCGCTGATGAGGCTGCCGCCGGGGAGTTCACCGGTGAGGATCAGTTCCTTGGTGACGGCGTAGACCGTGGTGGCCGCCGACGCGGGTTTCGTCCGGTGAGGCTGAGGCTGAGGCTGGGTCCGAGGCACGTCCGGACCCTAGCAGGCATAGATACAAGCTTGTATCTATGCCCCCCTTGCCCCGCGTCCCGTCACGTGTGCTCCCTGACGACGTCGGTCGGGTCCTTGTCGGCCCGCAGCCCCTGGAAACGGGGGTGGCGCAGCATGCCGTCGCGGGTCCATTCGGAGAACGCGATCTGTGCGACGAGCTGTGGCCGCGCCCAGTGCGCGGTGCGCTCCACGACGCGGTCGGTGAACGGCGAGCGCGGCTGCTGGAGGTCGTCCAGCTGTTCGCGCAGGGCGCGGAGGGTGCGGCGGTCGAAGCCGGTGCCGACCTTGCCCGCGTAGCGGAGCCGGCCGTCCTCGTAGTAGCCGAGCAGCAGCGCGCCGATGCCCTCCCTGCTGCCGGTGGGTTCGGTGAAGCCGCCGACCACGAACTCCTGCCCGTGGGCGCACTTCAGCTTCAGCCAATCGCCGGAGCGGCGCGGCTGGTACGTGCTGTCGGCCCGCTTGGCGATGAGCCCCTCCCAGCCGCGCGCGCAGGCGTCGGCGAGGAGTTCGGCGCCGCCTTCGTTGCGGTGGGCGCTGAAGCGGAGGGGGTCGGTGAAGGTGAGGGACCGCCGGAGCAGGGACTTGCGGGTGCGCAGCGGAAGGCGGCGGACGTCCTTGCCGTCGACGCGGAGCACGTCGAAGACGTAGTACCGCACCGCCACGTCGCTGGCCGCGACGTCTCGGGGCCTGGTCAGTCCCATGCGTTGCTGGAGGCGGGAGAAGTCGGTGCGGCCGTGTGCGTACGCGACGATCTCGCCGTCGACGGTGAAGTCCGCGGTGTCCTGCGCGTCGAGCGCCTCGACGATCTCGGGGTACGTGGCGTCGATACGGCGGCCCGAGCGGGAGCGGATGGTGGTGCGGCCGTTCTCGCGGACGGCGAGGACGCGGATGCCGTCCAGCTTCCGCTCGAAGATCCAGCCCTTCGCGAACTCGCGGCGGTCGCTGAGCGTCGCCAGCATCGGCGAGGCCGCGAGTTCGATGCCGGGAGCCGCGTCACGGACGCGGCTCTCCAGTTCGGGCGGGAGCGTGTCGAGGAGGCCGGTCATGTGTGGTCACCACCGGGCACTCAGGCTGCGGACGCCTCGTCGGCGATGGTGCGCTCCTCGCCCTTGGGGTGGGTGAGCTGGTGGACCAGGGCCGCGATCACGCCGCCGACCAGGGGCGCCACGATGAACAGCCAGAGCTGGGACAGCGCGTCACCGCCGGCGAAGATCGCCGGGCCGAGGCTGCGCGCCGGGTTGACGGACGTGCCCGTGAGCGGGATGCCGACCAGGTGGATCACGGCGAGGGCGATGCCGATGGGCAGGCCGTCGAAGCCGACCACGGCCACGCGGTGGGTCACGGCGAGCACCACGAACACGAGGAGGAACGTCAGCACGACCTCGGCGAGGAACGCGCCGCCCATGTTGATGTGCACGTCGGAGCGGTCACCGTAGCCATTGGAGCCGAACGCCCCCTTCGTCTGGAGGCCCGGCACCTGCTTGGCGAGCAGGAACAGCAGGGCCGCGCCGACGATGCCGCCGACGAACTGGGCGATCCAGTAACGGACCGCGGTCGCCACGTCGATACGGCGGGCGCACAGCATGCCCAGCGTCACGGCCGGGTTGATGTGGCAGCCGGAGATCGGGCCGAGGGCGTACGCCAGGGCGAGCAGCGTGAAGCCGAAAGCGAGGGCGATGCCCAGGGTGCCGATGAACTGGGCTCCCAGGACCGCTGATCCGACGGCGAAGAACACCAGCAGCAACGTGCCGAGAAATTCCGAAATGACAGCTCTCGTCTGCATTTCCTGCATCTCCACCACCTCGAAAGTACGGTCAGTTACTTGCGAGGCTCACGCGCCTGGGCGCTCGGCGCAGAGTGAGACGGTTTGAATACCGCCGTTCGGGTGGCAATGGGTCCTTCTGTCAGGTGCGGAGCCGCTCAGCTGTCGCCCCACGCCTCCAGGAGTACGTCGACGATCGCGTCGAGGTCGGCGTCCGCCAGGTCGTCGAAGGCGCCGGAGTGGCGGGCGAGGAGCACTCCCGCGACCGAGGCGACCAGGACGTCGGCGCGCAGTCCCGGCCGGTCGCGGCCCTCGCGGGTGAAGCGGGCGCGCAGCGGCTCGACGAGGCGGGCCTGGAGGGCGGCGCGGGCGGCGTCCTGCGCGGCCTGGTCACTGGAGGACTGCACGGCGACGCGCAGCAGCGGCACCGGGCCGCGCCGCTCCGCGCGTTCGGCGACCTCGCGCAGGCGGGGACCGGTGAGGAGGTCCTCCGGGGCGGTGTCGCCGTGTTCGGCGCGCAGCACCGCCACGTACAGCAGCGCCTTGCTGCCGAAGTAGCGGGAGATGAGGGCGGCGTCGACGCCGGCCCGTTCGCCGATCTCGCGGATAGTGGTGCGGTCGTAGCCGCGCTCGGAGAACAGTTCCGTCGCCGCCTCCAGCAGCGCCTCACGGCTGCGGGCGCTGCTGCGGCGCCGGTCGGGGACCTCGCCGGTCATGTACGGCTCGGTTCCGTGCGAGCCTCGGCGACCGCGCCCGCAGCGACGAGGGAGGGGCGCGGGCGGGCGCCCGCGCGGGTGAGCGCCACGGCGATGACACCCGTGGCGAGGAAGGCGGCGCAGCCCACGAGGCCGGCGTTGCGGTAGCCGTCGTCGGTGGGGAGCGTGGTGCCCGGCGCGGTGGAGGCCTGGAGGACGACGGCGCTGAGCGCGCTGCCCGTCGAGTAACCGATGTACTTCACGACCTGATTGAAACTCATGGCGCTGCCGGTCTCCGCCGCGGGCACGCCGCCGACGATGAGGCCGGGCGTGACGGCGAACGTGACGCCCACGCCTAGTCCCGCGAGCGCCATCATCGCTCCGATGCCCCACAGGCTGGAGCGGGCGAGCAGGAAGCAGACCAACGAGCCGAGCGAGAGCAGGCAGCCGAGCGGCAGCATCCGGGCGGGCGTCGCGGCCCGGCCCATCGCCCGCACCAGTCGGCCGGTGACGAGGCTGGCCGCGGAGAACGGCACGAGCAGCAGACCGGTGACGACGATCGACGCGCCGAAGCCGTAGCCGCCGGACTCGGGGGTCTGCACGTACCGGGTCACCAGGGAGATCAGCAGGTACGTGCCGACGCCGCCGACCATGGTGGTCAGGTTGGCGACGAGGACGCCGCGGTCCTTGACCAGGCGGACGCGTACGAGGGGGTGCGTGGAGTGCAGCGAGTGCACGATCCACCCGCCGAGGAGGACCACCGCCGCGACCGCGAGGGCCAGCAGGCGCGCGGAGAGCCAGCCCCACCGCTCGCCCTCGGCGAGTGCGAGGAGCAGCGCCGCCATGCCTCCGGCGAGCAGCAGCCCTCCGGGCACGTCCATCGGGGTGCTGGGCCGGTGCGGCGGCTTGGGCACGACGAGGAGGGCGGCGAGGAACGCGGCGGCCGCCGTACCGAGCGCGAACCAGAATCCGGCGTACATGCCGAGGTACTCCGCGAAGAGCCCGGTGATCGGGTAGCCGAGGCCGATGCCCGCCGCGGTGGTCAGCGACAGCGTCGTCACCGCGGCGCGCGCCTTCTCCGGCGGCAGCGCGTCGCGCGCGGTGGCGATGGCCAGCGGCACGAGGCCCATGCCGACGCCCTGCAGCGCACGGCCCACCAGGAGGCAGGCGAACCCGACCGGCAGCGCCGCGAGCAGGCTGCCGACGAAGACGGCGGCGAGCCCGCCGAGGATCACGCGCTTGCGGTGCGGACCGTCGCCGAGCCGTCCCATGACGGGGGTCGCGATGGCGCCGACCAGCATGGTGACCGTGAGCGCCCATTGCGCGGTGGAGACGGCGACGTGGTCCTCGGCGGCGATGGTCGGGATCAGCGGCGCGCCGAGGCTGCTGACGACGGCGACCAGCATCCCGAGGCTGACCAGCACCGGTACGAGCGCGCGGGGATGGCGGAGCGGGACAGGGGTCGGGGCGGGCGTCGGTATGGAGGGCTGCACGTTCATCCCGTTCATGTCATCAAGCGATGTCATCGCATGATGACACGGTGACCTGGGGATCTTGGCCCTCTGGACGCCTTCGGTGGCCGAGCTCACATGCCGGCTGCCGGGAGTTCGACGGTGACGCGGAGGCCCCCGGAGGGGCGTGGGGTGAGGGTGAGCGTGCCGTCGTGGGCACGGGTGATGGACTGGACGATGGCGAGGCCGAGGCCGACACCGGCGTGGTCGCCGCGGATGCGCTCGGTGCCGCGCTGGAAGGGTTCGGTGAGGATGGCCAGCAGCTCGGGGGCCGGCGTCTCGCCGGTGTTCTCGACAGTGAGCACCACCGAGCCGGGGCGGACGCCGGTGGTGACCCACACGGTGCCCCGCTCGGGCAGGTTGTGGACGATCGCGTTGTGCACGAGGTTCGTGGCCAGTTGCAGCAGCAGCGGCTGCGATCCGGACGCGTGGGCGATGTCGCCGCGGGTTTCGAGGGTGACGCCGCCCTTCTCCGCGAGCGGGAGGAGCGTTTCGGCGGCTTCCTCCGCCACGAGGGAGAGGTCGACGTCGTCGCGGGTGAAGGCGCGCTGTTCGGCGCGGCTGAGCAGGAGCAGCGCCTCGGTGAGGTCGATCGCGCGCGTGTTGACGACGCTGAGCCGGTCGATGAGTTCGCCGGTGTCGCGGTGCGGATCGGCGCGGGCCACGTCGAGGAGCGACTTCGAGACGGCGAGCGGGGTACGCAGCTCGTGGGAGGCGTTGGCGGCGAAGCGCCGCTGTTCGGCGACGTGTGCCTCAAGCTGCGCGAGCATCGCGTCGAAGGCGTCGGCGAGCTCACGGAACTCGTCCTTGCGTCCCTGGAGCCGGATCCGGTGGGAGAGCATCCCCTTCGCGGCCCGGTGTGTGGCGTCGGTGAGGTGGGACAGCGGGGCCAGCATGCGACCGGCGAGGAACCAGCCGCCCAGAAGGCCGAACACCAGCAGGCACGCCATGACGACGCCCGCGCCCGACGCGAAGTGCAGCGCGAGCTCTTTGCGGACCTGGAGTCCGCCGATGCCGGCTTTGACGTCGGGCAGGTCCCTCAGCAGGAAGAACCACACCGACGCGAGCATCAGGGCGCCGGCGAGCATGAGGAATCCGGCATAGCTGAGGGTGAGTTTGAGCCGGACGCTCATCCCGCGCTCCCTATCCACGGCCTACTCCCCCGGCCTCCGGCTGCGCCTCGATGCGGTAGCCGACGCCCGGCACCGTGGCGATGACCCACGGCTCGCCGAGCCGCTTGCGCAGGGCCGAGACGGTGATGCGGACGGCGTTGGTGAACGGGTCGGCGTGCGCGTCCCACGCGCGCTCCAGGAGTTCCTCGGCGCTGACGACACCACCCTCAGCGGCCACGAGCACTTCGAGCACGGCGAACTGCTTCCTGGTCAGCGCGACGAAGCGGCCGTCCCGGTAGACCTCCCTGCGGAACGGGTCGAGGCGCACGCCCGCGAGCTCCCGCACGGGTGGCCGGCTGTGGGCGCGCCTGCGGTCGAGCGCCCGGAGTCTGAGCACGAGCTCCTGGAGCTCGAACGGCTTGGTGAGGTAGTCGTCGGCGCCGAGTTCGAACCCCGAGGCCTTGTCGTCGATGCGGTCGGCCGCGGTCAGCATGAGGATCGGCATGCCGCTGCCGGAGGCGACGATGCGCCCGGCGATCTCGTCGCCGGAGGGCCCGGGGATGTCGCGGTCGAGGACGGCGATGTCGTACGTGTTGACGCTCAGCAGGTCCCAGGCGGTGTCGCCGTCCCCCGCGATGTCGGCGGCGATCGCCTCCAGGCGCAGCCCGTCGCGCACGGCCTCCGCCAGATACCGCTCGTCCTCAACAATCAGCACACGCATGCCCTTCACGCTACGAGTCGGTGCGTATCGTCGGCATATCGAAAAGCGCAGACGTTGTGGCAACATCGCGCTGCCTTGACTGGCGGCATGACTCGCATCCCAACGGCTCACATCCCACCGGCTCGCCGCAGGCGTCCCCTGCTCCTCGCCATCGGCCTCGTCGTCACCGCTTCGGTGATCATCGCCGCGGTCCTCGGCCTTCAGTCGCCCAGGCGCTCGTCGGCCTCGCCGCCGACGGAGGCACCCCCCGACGGCGCGGTCTCCGGCGATGTGACGGTCTTCGACGACACGACCCCGGCCGTCGGCAGGCTCGACCCGGACCTCCTCAAGGCTCTGCGCCAGGCGGCGACGGACGCCTCCGTCGACGGAGTCACGTTCTACGTCAACAGCGGCTGGCGCTCCCCCGAGTACCAGAACCGGCTGCTCAGCGAGGCGGTCTCCACGTACGGCTCCGAGGCCGAGGCCGCCCGGTGGGTGGCCACAGCCGACACCTCACCGCACGTGTCCGGCGACGCGGTCGACCTCGGGCGCTCCGACGCGACGGCGTGGCTGGCCGAACACGGCGCCGCGTACGGGCTCTGCCGGATCTACGGCAATGAGCCCTGGCACTACGAACTGCGTACCGAAGCCGCCGTGCACGGCTGCCCGGCCCCGTACGCCGACCCCACCGAGGACCCGAGGATGCAGCAGTGACCGACAGCAAGCGCGTACGAATGATCCGATCGATCCATGCCCTCTCGCGGCCCGGCCCCTGGAAACGCGGTCGGGTGCTCGCGGCCCTCGCGCTGCTGCTCGGGCTGTTTCTGCTGCTGCACGCGCGGATCACGGACCGCGGGGGCCTCGGCAGCCTGGTGGACACCTTCCTGCCGTGGTTCGGTCTCTTCGTCCCGGTGCTGCTGGCCGGGGCGCTGTGGCGGCGCTCGGCCGCCGCGGTGGTGGCGGTGCTGCTGCCGGCCCTGGTGTGGACGGGCCTCTTCGGCGGCGTGTTCGGCGGCACGGCGCACGCGGACGACAGCGACCTCACCGTCGTCAGCCACAACGTCGGCGCCGACAACCGCGATCCCGCGGGCACCGCCCACGACCTGGCGGCTTCCGGGGCCGACGTGCTGGCTCTCGAAGAGATCACGGCGCAGGCCCGGGGCACGTACGAGAAGGAGCTGGCCGAGGCGTATCCGCACCACACCGTGCAGGGCACGGTCGGGCTGTGGAGCAAGCTGCCGTTGTCGGACACCGAGACGGTCGACCTCCAGCAGGACGTCGGGCCGCTGGGTGCCACCAAGTCGGCCGCCGAGAAGCTGCCCTCCAACCGTGCGCTGCGCACCACGGTGACCACGGACGACGGGCCGGTGGCGGTGTACGTGGCCCACCTCGGCTCGGTGCGCGTCATGCCCCGCGCCGGTTTCTGGACGGACGGCCGGGACCGCAACGCGCGGGCCCTCGCCGAGGCGATCGCGGCCGAGGACACCAAGCGGGTGGTGCTGCTCGGCGACCTCAACGGCAGCACGGCCGACCGCGCCTTCGACGGCCTCACCTCGCAGCTGCACTCGGCCCAGGAGGAGGCGGGGCGCGGCTTCGGCTTCAGCTATCCGGCGGACTTCCCGGTGGTGCGCATCGACCAGATCCTGGTCCGGGGCGTCACGGCGGACAGCTCCTGGGTGCTGCCCGCGACCGGCAGCGATCACCGGCCGGTGGCGGCCGGGGTCAGCTGGTAGGAAACGGCGAGTGCCGGGCCCCGCCATGAGGAGGGCCCGGCACTTGGGTGGCCGCTTCGGAGCGGCCGTCCCGGCCGGTCGGCGCGACCCGAGGACCGGCCGGGACGATCGGGTGCAGCCGTGCGGGGTCAGTCGCCCAGCGCGTCGATCAGTGCCTTGGTGACGTCGTCGGTGGTGGCGGTGCCTCCGACATCGCGGGTGAGGGTCCCGGCTCCGGTGACGGTCTCGATCGCCTTGTTGAGGCGGGCCGCCTGGTCGGGCAGGCCGAAGTGCTCCAACATCAGGGCCGCGCTGCCCACCGCGCCGATCGGGTTGGCCAGGCCCTGCCCCGCGATGTCCGGGGCCGAGCCGTGCACCGGCTCGAACATGCTCGGGAAGCGCCGCTCGGGGTTGAGGTTGGCGCTGGCCGCCAGACCGAGGCTGCCTGCAAGCGCGCTGCCGAGGTCGGAGAGGATGTCGGCGTTGAGGTTCGAGGCGACGACGACGGACAGGTCCTCGGGCTTGAGCACGAACTTCGCCGACATGGCGTCGACCAGCACGCTCTCCGTCTCCACGTCCGGGTACTCGGCGGCCACCCGCTTGAAGACGTCGTCCCACAGCACCATCCCGTACTGCTGGGCATTGGACTTGGTGACCGAGGAGACCTTGCGGCGAGTGCGGGTGCGGGCCAGGTCGAAGGCGAAGCGGATGATGCGCTCGCAGCCCACCTCGGTGAACAGCGAGGACTGGACGGCCACTTCGCCGCCCGGGCCGCGCCCGGAGAGGTTGCGGCCGCCGAGACCGGCGTACTCGCCCTCGCTGTTCTCGCGGACGACGACCCAGTCGAGTTCGGTGTCGTCGGCCTTGCGCAGCGGGCTGAGCACGCCAGGCAGGAAGTGCACGGGGCGGACGTTGGCCCACTGGTCGAAGTTCTGGCAGATCTTCAGCCGCAGGCCCCACAGGCTGACGTCGTCGGGGACGGTTGGCCAGCCGACCGCGCCGAAGTAGATGGCGTCGAACTCCTTGAGCTGCTCCAGGCCGTCGTCGGCCATCATCTTGCCCGTACGGGCGTAGTACGCGCAGCCCCAGTCGAACTCCTGCCAATCGAAGGCGAAGGACCCGTCGGAGCCGGCGGCGAGGGCGTCGAGGACGGCGCGCCCCGCCGCCACGACCTCGGTGCCGACGCCGTCGGCGGGGATGGCGGCGATGCGGAAGGTGCGGGGCTCGGACACGAGGGCCTCCAGGAAGTGCGGGAACGCCCGTGCTCAAGAGCGCCTGGCCGGGCGGCGGTTGGTGTGTTCCCGAGTCAACAGGCCGGTTCGCGGGGCGTCCAAGACATGCTTCCGATGCGACACATAGGCACGACTGATGGGTGCCGTGTCCGGTCCGGAGGGTATTCAGGGGTGTTACGTCGACGGGGTCCGCGCCCGGCGTTCGGCAAGCGAGCGGGTCAGCTCCAGGAAGGCGCGCGCACCCGGCGTCAGATGCGCGGGCAGGCTGATCATCGCGACGTGCAGGTGTGCGGTCGGTACGAGCGAGGCGACCGCGAGGCCGCAGCGGCGGGCGAGCCGGGTCCAGGCGGCGGGCAGCACCGCGACGCCCAGGCCGGTGAGCACGAGCGGAAGTATGGACGTGCGGTGGTCGACGACGGCGACGATCTCGGTGTCCCCGCCGCGTGCGGTGATGTCGTCGACGATGCTGCGCATCAGGCTGCCGGTCCGTGAGGCGATCAGCTTGTGTCCGGCCAGGTCCTGTGGGTGCAGCACGGCGCCGTCGGCGAAGGGTCCGTCGGCCGCGCCCACGACGACGAACGGCTGCTCCTCCACCGGCAGCATGTCGATGCCGGGCGCGGCCACCGGCTTGTCGGCGCCGAGCAGCCCCAGCTCGCAGGCGCCGCTGCGGACCAGTTCGACGGTCTCCTCCGGGGTGAAGGCGGCGCGGGTGCTGATCGTGACGTCCGGGTGCAGTTGGGCGAACCGGTGGATGAGCGTGGCCATGGGTTCGATGCCGGGTGAGGGCATGGTGGCCACTTCGACGGTGCCGCTGCCGAGTCCGGTGAGGGCGGCGGCCCGTTCGCGTACGGCGGCCAGGTCGCGCAGCACGCGGCGGCTCGGCTCCAGGAGTTCGGCGCCCGCCTCGCTCAGGACGACGCCGCGGCCCATCCGGTGGAAGAGCGAGACACCCAGGTCCGCTTCCAGGTTGGCCATCGCCTGCGACAACGACGGCTGCGCCACGTGGAGCGCGGCGGCGGCCTTGCTGAAGCCGCCGTGCTCCACGATGGCGAGAAAGTACTGCAGTTGCCGCGCGTCCATCCTGCCTCCTCCGCCTGCTGCCATAAGGGCAACCTATCGACAGGTCGACAGGGCTCTTTGCGCGGAGGGGCGGCCGGGCGAACGGGCGGCCTAGGCCGGCGGCGCGGGTGCCGGCACGCCCTTCTGCGTGGGCACCACCACCGCCTCGGCCGGGGCCGCGGGCAGCGCCCCGACCTTCTCCCCCGCCAGGACCCGCCGCGCCCGCTCCAGGTCCAGCGCGTTCTCCCAGCGGGCGACGACGAGGGTGGCGACGGCGTTTCCGCAGAAGTTGACCAGGGCCCGGCACTCGGACATGAACTTGTCGATGCCGAAGATCAGCATGATGCCCGCGACGGGCACATGTCCCACGGTCGACAGGGTCGCGGTCAGTGCGATGAACCCGCCGCCCGCGACGCCGGCCGCACCCTTGGAGGTCAGCAACATGACGGCCAGCAGGCCGAGTTGCTGGCCGAGGGAGAGCGTGGTGTCGGTGGCCTGGGCAATGTACAGCGTGGCGAGGGAGAGGTAGATCGCGGCGCCGTCGAGGTTGAAGCTGTAGCCGGTCGGCACCACCAGGCCGACCGTCGACCGGTCGACGCCCATGAACTGGAGCTTGCGCATCAGGCCCGGCAGCGCGGGCTCGGCCGTCGAGGTGCCGAGGACGAGCAGCAGCTCTTCCTTGAAGTGGCGCAGGAGTTGGAACAGGTTCAGCTTCACGTACAGCGCAAGGACGGCGCCGAGGACCACGACGACGAACACGATGGACGTGACGTAGAACAGCAGGATCAGCGAGCCGAGGCTGGCCAGCGTGGACAGGCCGAACTTGCCGATCGCGAAGGCCATCGCGCCGAAGGCGCCCAGCGGGGCCGCCTTCATCACGAACGACAGGACCTTGAAGACCACCTCGGTGAGGCGGTTGACGGACGCGATGATCGGCTCGCCGACCGGGCCGACCATCTTCAGGGCGATCCCGAAGATCACGGCGAGGAAGATGACCTGGAGGATGTCACCTTCGACGAACGCGCCGAAGAAGCTGTCGGGGACCAGGTGGGTGAGGAACTCCCACCAGTGCTGGGCCTCGCCCTGCTCGACGTACTGGCTCGCCTCGCCCGAGGTGTGCAGGCCGCCGACGTCCGCGTGCACACCGTCGCCGAGGGGGAACAGGTTGATGGCGAGGAGCCCGAAGCCGAGCGCCACGATGGTGCCGACCTGGAAGTAGACCAGCGCCTTGACGCCCGTACGACCCACCTTCTTGAGGTCGGCCACGCCCGCGATGCCGCCGATGATGGTCAGGAAGACGATCGGGCCGATCAGCATCTTCATCGCCGTGACGAAGGTCGTGCCGACCGGTTCCATCGCCGTGCCCAGATCGGGCCACCGCCAGCCGAGCACGATGCCGACGACGATCGCCACCAGCACCTGCACATAGAGCTGCCGGTACCACGGTTTGGCCTTCACCACTGGGGTGGCGCCTGCGGCGGCGTCCGGGGCATGCGTCATTGCAACCTCCATCCGGGCACGGCTGGGGACTGCGGCACCGGGCCCGTCCGGCGCCGCCCCAACTACCGCGCCAGTGAAGCGGTTTGCGTGCGCGGAGGTCCACGACCAAAAATCGATGCCCCGGATAGGTGGCGCCTATGACCCCGGCGGCAGGTCAGCCCGTTGCCGGACCGGGTGGCAGCTGCACGGTCATGATCAGGTGGCAGGTCCCGTCCCCCGCGCCCCGGTAGGTGTGCGCGGCGTCCCCGTCGAAGGTGGCGGTCTGCCCGGCCGCCACGGCGTGTTCGGCGCCGTCGACGACGAGGACCATACGGCCGCCGGTGACACTCACCGTCTCGATGACGCCGGCCTGGTGCGGGTGACTGGGATACTCCTCGCCCGGTTCGAGGCGCCAGCGCCACACCTCGACCGGGGCCGGGCCCGTGGTCGTCAGCATGAGGCGGGCCTCGCCTCCCCGCTCCCCCGCCCACAGCGGCATCACCTCGTCCGCGGACACGACCCGCACGCGCCCTTCGGCCGGCCCCTCCATCAGCGCCGACACCGAGACACCGAGGGTGTCGGCGAGCCGGACCAGGGTGGCGAAATTCGGATTGCCCTGCGCCTTCTCCAGGCCGACGAGAGCGCCCTTGCTGACCTTGGCGCGGCGGCCGAGCTCGTCCAGGGAGAGGCCCGCGCGGGTGCGGGCCGTCCTGACGTTGTGCGCGAGCGTGCGCAGGGCTGCCTCTGTCTCGGTCACCTGACCACCTTTCGCTTCGCCACCGACTGGCCAGTGGAATGTACCGCGCGGTCGTTCGGTTGACACATCACGGTCGATTCATTGTACGGTTTAGTCGTTCCACTGAAGCACAAGAATGGCAAGGACTCGTTTCGTGATCGCTCTGCTGCTGGCCCTGGGCAGCTCTCTCGCCTACGGATGCGCCGACTTCCTCGGCGGCCTCGGCGCCCGGAAGGCCCATGTGCTGCGCACCGTGATGGTCGCCGCGCCCGCCAGCCTCGCGGTCGAGCTGCTGCTGTGGCCGTTCCTCGGCGCCTCGTTCAGCTCGGCCGCTGTCGGCTGGGGCGCGGCCTCCGGTGTCGCCTCGGCCGCCGCGTTCGCGCTGCTCTACAAGACCCTCGCCATCGGGCCGATGAACGTGCTGTCACCCGTGACGGCGCTGGTGTCCGCCGCGCTGCCGGTCTCCGTGGGCCTGCTGCAGGGCGAGCACCTCGCCACGGCGGGGCTGGTCGGGCTGCCGCTCGCGCTCATTGCCGTGGTCCTGGTCAGCGCCGGGAGCGGCGCGGCTTCGTCACGCCCTTCGCGCACGGCTCTGCTGCTCGCCTTCGGGGCGGGGGCCGCCATCGCGTTGCAGCTGGTCTGCCTGCACCAGGCGCCGTCGGACAGTGGCGTGGCGCCCCTGATCGTCGGCAGGGCGGTGTCGTCGGCCGTCACGCTGGGCGCCGCCGCGGTGCTGCACCGGCGACTCGGGGCGGAGAAGCCCGCCTACGGGATCTCGGCGGCCGCGGGCGTGCTCGACTCGATCGCGAACCTGCTGTTCCTGCTCGCCGCGCGCAGCGGGGACCTCGCGGTCGTCGCCGTGATCACCGCTCTCTACCCGGTCGGTACGGTGCTGCTCGCGCGCGGCGTGCTGGCGGAGCGGATCCACCGGGGGCAGCTGGTCGGCCTGGGCACGGCCGCCGTCGCCGTCGGTCTCCTCGCCCTCACCTGAACACCTCGTACACCCAGACACCTCGCACACCTAGATCCCTCGCGCACTCAGATACGGAGTCATCCGATGCCCGTCTTCCACCTCACCCCCGCCGTCGCCGACGCGTTCCCCGACACCCGTATCGCGGTCGTCACGGCCACCGGTCTGCGCGGGCGCGAGCCCTGGCCGGAGACCGTCACCGCGCTCGACGACCTGGAGCGCGAGCTCGCCGACGGCTCCTGGCAGCCCGCCGACGAGTCCGACCCCCGCATCGAGGCGTGGCACACCGCGTACCGCTCCTTCGGCACGAACCCGCGCCGCATCCGGCCCAGCGTCGACGCGCTCGGCCGCCGTATGGCCAAGAAGGGCGCGCTGCCGCGCATCAACCCGGCGGTCGACTCCTACAACGCCGTCTCCGTCCGGCACGGCCTGCCCGCCGGAGCCTTCGACCTGGACCATGTCACCGGCGATGTGGTGGAGATCCGCTACGCGGACGGCACCGAGGAGTTCACCCCGCTCGGCGAGCCCGACACCGTCGAGCACCCCAAGCCCGGCGAGATCATCTACGCCGATTCCACCGGCGTACTGACCCGGCACTGGAACCACCGCGACGCGCATCGCACCTGTGTCACCGAGGACTCGACCCGCGTCGCGTTCCTCCTGGAGACCGTGCGCGCGGACCGCGACGGACATCTGCTGAAGACCGCGGCCAATGAGCTGCGTGACCTGCTCGCCGCGCACGCGGAGCAGGTCACAGTGGAGTACGTCGCCGCCGCGGCTCAGGCCGAATAGGCCACGCGGAAACCGGTGTTGCCCGAGGTGCTGTCCGCCGTGTTGGAGGTGCGGGCGGCCACGCGGTAGCGGTTGCAGTACGAGTGGTGGCAGAGGTACGAGCCGCCGCGCATGACGCGGGTGTTCGGGTCGCCGCCCTGCTCCCACAGGTCGGCGTTCCACTCCCACACGTTGCCCGCGACGTTGTACAGGCCGTAGCCGTTCGGGTGGTAGGCGTGGACGGGGGCCGTGCCCGCGTAGCCGTCCTCGGCGGTGTTCTTGGTGGGGAAGGTGCCCTGCCAGATGTTGCACATGTGCTCGCCGCCGGGCGTCAGTTCGTCTCCCCAGGCGTAGCGGGCCTGGTCGAGGCCGCCGCGCGCGGCGTACTCCCACTCGGTCTCGGTGGGCAGCCGGCCGCCCGCCCACTGCGCGAAGGCGGCGGCGTCGGACCAGCCGACGTGGGTGACGGGGTGGTCCCAGCGGCCTTCGAGGTCGCTGCCGGGGCCTTCCGGGGTGCGCCAGGTCGCGCCCTCCACGCCGCACCACCACGGGGTGGCGTCGGGGCGCGGTGAGATCTTGCGCAGGTGGCCGGGCAGGAACTTCGCGAACACGTAGCTCCAGCCGAAGCGTTCGGCCTCGGTGCGGTGCCCGGTGTCCTCGACGAACGCGGCGAAGCGGGCGGTGGTGACGGCGTACACGTCGATGGCGAACGCCTTCACGCGTGCCTCGCGCACCGGCCCTTCCGCGTCGCCGGGGTTGGCGTCGGCGTCCTCGCTGCCCATGCGGAAGGTGCCGCCGGGCAGGTCGACGCGGGTGTCGTGGGCCGGTTCGTCGCGGGGCGCGAGCGTGCGGGTGACCGGTCCCGTGCCGGTGACCTCCGGGCCGCCCTCGCGGGAGGGCGCGCAGCAGGAGGGCGCCGGGTCGGGGGTGCAGCCGCTCATGACGCCGCGCCCTCCGACTCGAACGCGGACAGCGTCGTGTCGTAGTCGGTCGGCACGTCGTACATCGGTGTCATCCAGTGGTAGAAGTTGTCGCCGCGATCGCGCAGCAGGTGGTACAGGCGGTGCATCAACTGCGTGCGCACCTCGCGCAGTTCGGGGTGCTCGTAGCGGTTCTGGAGCTCGTCCGGGTCGGCCTGGAGGTCGTACAGCTCGTTGCGGGACTCGGGGTTCACGACGAGCTTGTAGCGGCGGGTGCGCAGCATGCGCTGAGGGTACGGGAAGTGGTGGCCGTGGTACTCGGCGAGGTGGTGTTCGTCCCACTGGGGGTGCTCGCCGTGGGCCAGCGGCAGCAGGCTGCGGCTGTCGACGGCCGGGGCAGCGTCGGCGCCGGCCAGCTCCAGGATGGTCGCCGTGTAGTCGGTGAGGGAGACGAACTCGTCGCGGACCTGGCCCGCCTCGCCGCCGGGGACGCGGAGGAATCCGGGGATCCGGTAGATGTCCTCGTACATGGCGGGGCCCTTGTCGTGCAGGCGGTGGGCGCCGGTGAACTCGCCGTGGTCGGCGGTGAAACAGACGGCGGTGCGCTCGTCGAGCCCGAGGTCGCGCACGGCCTGCATGATGCGGCCGATCTGCTCGTCGATGAGGGTGACATAGCCCCAGTAGGCGGCTATCAGCTTGCGGCTGTCCTCGATCGGCATGGTGTCGAAGGCCCACAGTTGGCTGTAGTTGCTCTGTACCGGTGGCTTGTTCGCGAACGTCTCGGCCATGGAGGCGGGCAGTTCGACGAGCTCCGGGTCGTACATGTCGAAGTACTCGTTCGGCAGGATGTACGGCAGGTGCGGGCCGAAGAAGTGGGTGGCGAGGAAGAACGGGTCGCCCTCGCCGCCGCGCTCGTCCTCGGCGAACCGGCGGAGCATTTCGATGGTGCGGGTGGCGAGGTAGTACTCGAAGGTGGCCTCGACGGGCTGGTGGAGGCGGGCCGCGAGGAGGTTGCCGGGGCTGCCGTTGGGGGTGGTGCCGCGCATCCGGTCGCTGATGGCGTACTCGGGCAGGCCCCGCTCTTTGAGGTAGTCGAGGTAGTCGGGGTGGTCGACGGGGTTGTGCCAGCCCTCCAGGTTCGGGCCCTCGAAGCCGTAGTCGGCGGCGGTGCGCTTGACTCCGCCGTGCCACTTGCCCATCAGGCCGAGGTTGTAGCCGTCGCCCTTCAGTTGCTCGGCGAAGGTGAACTGGCCGTCGGCGAGGTCCTCCAAGTACCCCACGTTCCGCTCGTAGTTGGCGAGCAGCTTGTGCCGGAAGGGGGCCGCGCCGGTGAGCAGGCTGGCGCGGGCCGGGGTGCAGATGGCGGTGGGTGTGTAGCAGCTGTCGAAGCGGGTGCCCTCGGCGGCGATCCGGTCGAGGTTCGGGGTGCGCACGTGCGGGTTGCCGTAGGCACCGAGGGTGTCGACCCGGTGCTGGTCGGTCATCAGGAAGAGCATGTTGTGGCGCACGGCGGTGCCTTTCGGATCGTACGAGGGGTGGTTCGGGTCAGGGCAGGTGCTACGAGGCGTGGGTGGCGGCTTCCCCGGCAGGCTCCCCTGCGGATTCCGCACCGGGTGCCGCCGCGGCCACCGTGTCCGCCGTGGCGTACCCCGCGAGCAGCGGTGACTCGTGGAAGACGAGGGCGAGGGCGCCGAGCGCGCCGGAGCGCTCGCCGAGCGCGGCCGGTACGAGTTCCACTCCGTGGTGGACGCGGGTCGCGGTGTAGCGGCGGAAGGCGTCCTCGACGGAGTCGAGGAAGACCGGGCCCAGCTCGGCGACCTCGCCTCCGAGCACGATGCGGCGCGGGTTGGCGGTGCTGGCGGCGGCGGCGAGCGCCCGGCCGACGGCGAGGGCCGCGCGTGCGACGACGGCGCACTCGGTCTGCTCGCCGGCCGCGAGCGCCTGCGTGAACCGGTCCCAGCTGCGCCGCCCTGCCGCCCTCAGCAGCGCGGGCACGGCGGCGACCTGCTCCAGGCAGCCTTGCCCGCCGCACCAGCAGCGCGCCCCTTCGACGTCGACGCTGATGTGTCCCAGCTCGCCCGCCGCGCCCTGCGCGCCACGGAACAGCAGGCCGCCTGCGACGAGCCCGCCGCCGATGCCGTACGAGAGCGTGAGGTGCAGGGCGTCGCCCGCGCCGCGGGCCGCGCCCCAGATGGCCTCGCCGAGCGCGGCGAGCCGCGTGTTGTTGTCGGCGAGGACGGGCACGTCGAGGGCTTCGGCGACCGCGTCGGCGACGGTCTGGCGGTGCCGGGGCACACCGGCCGCCGGTGAGGCGCCGCCTGCGGTGTCACCGGGTCCGCCCGTGGTGTCTCCGGGGCCTGGTGTGCCGATGCCGACCCCGCCGAGTCCGGCGAGGTCGATGCCTTCGCGGGCGGCCAGCTCGTGCAGCAACTCCAGGGCGGCGCCCGCCTGTTCGCGGGCTCCGGAGCGCTGCGCGTGGTGGGTGCCGGCGAAGGCGGTGACCTCGTGCGCCGCGTTGGCGATCGCGACCGTGATGCGCTCGCGGCCCACCTCGATGCCGATCGCCTGGGCGGAGCGCGGGTTGAGCGTGAGCCGGTGCACCGGGCGGCCGCGGCCCGAGGGCGGGCCCGCGGGCTCCTCGGTCACGACGCCGTCGGTGAGCAGCTGCCCGACGATGCCGGAGAGCGTGGTGCGGGAGAGCCCCGTCGCGGTGGCCACATCGGCCCTGCTGCTGGGGCCCTGCCTGCGCAGCACCTGGAGGACCCGCTCCACGTTCCCGTACCGCAACTGGCGCAGCACGGTGGGGTTCTTGACCACTGCCATGCGTCGGATACTCCCCCGCGTCGCGCATTTTCGTCAAGACTCACGACAGAAATCAAAAGCGCTGGTCGCCACCCCTTGATTTTCGTCGGAGTCTTGACGCTAATGAGGCGGAGCCGACCAGCAAGGGAGCTCGTCATGCCTGCCGTCACCAGGACCTCGGTGTCCGACGCACCGAGCGCGGACGTCCGTTCACGCCGCACGCTTCTGCTCTATCTCTGCGGCGCCTTCGGCGGTCTGCTGTCCGGGTACGACATGGGGATCGTGGCGGGTGCCCAGCTGTTCCTCACCCGCGACCTGGGCCTGAGCGCCTGGATGCAGGGCGCGTTCGTCAGCTCCCTCATGATCGGCGCCATCGCCGGCTGCTTCGCGGCGGGGCCCGCCACCGACCGCTGGGGGCGCCGCCCGGTCATGCTCTGCACGGCCGTGGTGTTCGGCGCGGGGGCGCTCGGCATGGCGCTGGCCTCGGGGCCCTGGATCCTCATCGCGTTCCGGGTCGCCACGGGGGTGGCCGTCGGTCTCTCCTCGTCCGTGATCCCCAGCTATCTCTCCGAGCTGGCCCCGACCGCCATCCGCGGCCGGGTGTCGACGCTCAACCAGATGATGATCGCGGTCGGCATCTTCGTGTCGTACCTCATCGCCTATCTGCTGTCCGACGCGGGCGCCTGGCGCTGGATGCTGGGGCTCGCGATCGTCCCGGCCGCCGTGCTGTTCGCGGGGATGTGGACGCAGCCGGAGACGCCGCGCTGGCTCGTGGCGCACGGCCGCGAGGACGAGGCCCGCACGGTGCTGCTGCGCCTGCACACCGAGGACGAGGCCGGGGCCGAGCTCAAGGACATCCGCGCCGCCGCGCACGGATCGCACGAGCGCCGGGGCCGCCTCCGGGAGCTGTTCGCCGACCGCCGGGTGCGGCGCGGCCTCTGCATCGCGGTGGCGATGGCCACGATCCAGCAGATCATCGGCTCCAACACGATCGTCTTCTACGCGCCGACGATCCTGAAGGCGGCCGGTTTCGGGGACTCGGCGGCGCTGCTCAACAGCGTCGGGCTCGGCGTCCTCTCGATCGTCACGACGTTCGTGACCGGGCGTCTGGTCGACCGGGTCGGCCGCAAGCCGCTGCTGCTCACCGGGCTCGTCCTGATGGTCATCAGCATGAGCACGCTGTGCGCGGTGTTCTCGCTCGGCCTGCTGCACCAGACGCTCGGCCAGGTCGCGGCCGTCACGAGCCTCGCCGTCTTCAAGGTGGCCTACTCGCTGAGCTGGGCGCCGCTGCTATGGGTGATGCTGCCGGAGCTCTTCCCGCTGCGGGTGCGCAGCGTCGGCGTGAGTGTCGGCTCGGGCACGAACTGGGCCGCCAACTTCGCCGTATCGCTGGTCTTCCCGGTGCTGCTCACGGCCGGGGCGGGCGTCGCCTTCGCGCTCTTCGCGGGGGTCTGCGTCCTGGCGTTCGCGTTCACTGCGGCGTTCATTCGGGAGACGGCGGGCCGGTCCCTGGAGTCGCTGGAGCGCGCGGCGGCCTGACGGTTCACATCCGGGCCTGTACGAGCGCGTGGGCGCCGCTGACCCGCCACTTCTGGTGCGGTTCGGCGGCGTCCAGCGCGTCTCGGGTGGATGGTGCGATGCCCGTGATCACGTCGCACTTGAGTGTGCGCAGCGCGACCACGGGAGTCGGCCAGTACGTGGTCCGCTCGGCGAACGACGTGGTGGGCTCCCACAGCCGGTCCCCCACCAGGCGCCGGTAGTTGAGGTCGCCCTTGAGCACGGTGAGCGTCGTCGCGGCGAACTCGGCGCGCAGGTCGTCGGGCATGTCGGTGTACGGCAGCGGCGCGCAGGAGAAGGGATGGGCGCGCACCACGAGCCGCCCGTCCCCCATCGCCGCCCAGATCCGCCCACCGGCCTCGGCCGCGGCGCCTCCCGGCCCGGTCAGCCGCCGCACGCAGTCGACGACGTCGGCGGTCATGGCGTCGGACACGTAGTACGGGTACGGCTTGACCTGCACGATCACGCGTGCGGCGCGCCCGTGGGCCAGCAGGTGGTCGACGAGCAGCAGGTCGGCGAGGAGTTCACGCCCGGCGTTGTCCGCGACGAGGCTCACGGTGGCCTCGCCGCCCTGGGGCAGCGCGGCCCAGAACGCGTCCGAATCGTCGGCGACGAGTTGCGTGTCCGCGCCCGGTTCGTCGCCGTCGGCGGTGACACGGAAGCCGAGGTCGGCGCGGTTGCCCCAGAGCGCCCCGAGGAGCAGCCCGCGCTCCCGCTCCGCCAGGGTCGCCGAGGCCAGGCGGTCGACCGCGGCCAGCTCGGCGTCGGTCTCGGGGGTGGCGAGCTCGGCCTGCTTGAACGGCCGGAAGGGATCGATACCCTGCCAGGGTCCTGGCGCGAAGTAGCCCACGGCGTCGAGGAGTTGGCGGTAGAAGTAGCTCTCCGACCACAGGAACGGCGCGTCGAACCACGACCGCCCGAACCATTCGCTCCCCCACGCGTCCCAGCGCTCGCGGTCGTGCGCCTCCTCGCCCAGCGGCTCGATCACACCGTCCGCCGTGTTCCGCAGGAGCGCGTCCAGGGCACGGTGCTGCTCGGGTCCGTACGGGAAGGCGGCCCGCACCTTCTCGATGAGCGCGGGGTGCCGCTCGGCGAGGACGTTGCGGGCGAAAGAGCCGGGAACGTTGCCGTGGATGACGGGGGCGAGCGGGGTGTCGGGCATCGGTGGCGGGCTCCTGCAAGACGGGGCGGGCCTTCGACCCTAGCCGTAGTGGACGAGGGTCGTGGGCACCACGGCGCGCCGCGCGGAGGCCGGGGTGCCGTCCTGTCCGCCACCTGCCGCCGCGCGCTCGCCGAGCCGCGCCACGAGCAACCGGCCCGCCTCCTTGCCGAGTTCGTCGCTGTCGTACGCGGCGATGGTCAGCGGCAGACCGAGGACGTCGGCGAGTTCGAAGTCGTCGAAACCCGCGAGTGCGGTGGGGGCACCTGCGGCTCTGATGGCGCGGAAGGCGCCGATGGTGTTGCGGTTGTTGGTGCAGAACAGCGCGGTCGGTGGCTCGGGAAGGGCCAGCAGATCGGCGGCGGCGCGTGTCGCCTCGGCGGTCTGCTGCTGTCCGAGGCGTACGTACCGCGGCTCGCGCTCGATGCCCGCCTCGGTGAGCGCGTCGGTGAAGCCGCGCAGGCGTTCCGCGCCCGTGTAGACGGCAGGTGGCGAGCCGAGGAAGCCGATGCGGCGGTGTCCCGCGTCGAGGAGTCGCCGGGTGACCGTGCGGGCCCCACCGTGGTCGTCGACCAGGACGCAGTCGGCGTCGAACCCGTTCGGGGGGCGGCTCGCCACGACGACGGGCACGCCGCCGGCCGCGGCGGCCGCGAGGTGGCGCTGGTCGTCGTCGGCCGGCACGACGATGATGCCGTCGACGCGGCGGGCGACCAGGTCCTCGACGAGGCCGCGTTCGCTGTCGAGGTCGTGTCCCGTGTTGCCGATGACGGTCTTCAGGCCGTGCCCGCCGACCACGGCGTCGACGCCCAGGGCGAGCCGGGAGTAGAAGGGGTTGGCGAGGTTGGTGACGACGAGTCCGACGAGTCCGGTGCCGCTGCCCAGGCGCAGGCTGCGCGCCATCTCGTTGCGCCGGTAGCCGAGTTCGGCCGCCGCGGCGCGCACCCGGTCCGCGGTGGCGGGCAGCACCTTGGGGTCGTCGCGCAGCACACGCGAGACCGTCATGGCGCTCACCCGCGCCCGCTGTGCGACGTCCCGCACCGTGGGATGCGGGTCCTTGGCGGCACCGGTGCCGGACTTGCCCAATGTCTCCCCCTTGCCGGTCCTGGTGGCCGCTACCACCCCGGCCCTGTGTGGTTGGTGTGCCGGGACGCGACCGCGCGCGCCGCGCCCAGCAGCGCCGCGTCACCGGCGAGGGCGGCGGGGCGCATCGCACGAGTATGCCGCGTGGGGGGCCGCGCGCTCACGTCGGCCGCTTCCGGTGTCCAGCCGCCTTTGGCGAGTCCCGTGTGCAGCGCCGGTGCGACCAGGTCCCAGGAGCCCGCCATGGAGCCGCCGACGACGAGGGCGGTCGCCTCGAACGCGGCGAGGCGCGGGCCGAGGACGGCGCCGAGCGTCCCGAACGCCTCGTCCAGGACACGGCGGGCGGGCCGTTCCCCCGCGCGGGCCCGCTCGGCGATGTCGCGCACGTCGACGCCCTGTTCCCCGTACCGGGCCACGAGGGCGCGGCGGGACACGGACTCCTCCAGCGGCCTGCCGTCCACGACCGTCAGGTCCATGCGGCCCTCGGGCGGAACTCCGGGTCCGTGGTCGAGGATGCGGCCGTCGCCGAGAAAGGCGGAGCCGACTCCGGTGCCGAGGGTGATGCCCACGACTCGGGTGTGTCCGACGGCGGCTCCCGACGCGCACTCCCCCAGCAGGAACGCGTGCGCGTCGTTGAGGAAGACGATGTCTCCTGGTCGCGGTGCCATTCCGGCGAGCAGCGCGGCCCGCACGTCCACCCCGTAGAGCGCCTCGAACTTGCCGACGTCCGCGAAGAGTCCGATGCCACGCGCGTAGTCGAAGGGGCCGGGCAGGGCCATGCCCCAGGTGGTTCCCTCGGGCGTGTCCAGCGCGTCGGCGCAGCAGCACACCGCGCCGAGGATGTCCTCGGCGCGGGCGCCCGGGTCGAGCGGCCGGTGCGTGCGCCGCTCGACCCTGCCGTCGGCCGGGTCGACGAGGCCCGCGGTGACATGGGTGCCGCCGACCTCGATGACCGGGATCACCGGACGAGCGCCTTCACGACCCGTACGGGACCCCCGTCGGCCGCCCGCAGCCGGTACCGGCCGACGGCCGCGGGCACGGTGAGTGTCTCCGCGTAGGCCAGCTCGTGGGTGTCACCGGCCTCCGTGCGCAGGGTCACGCCGTCGCCGTCCACCACGTTCAGTACGTGGAAGCGCCCCGCGGTGTCGTCCTGCGCCTCGGCGCCCGCGTCCAGTGCGTACCTCCTCACCTCGTAGAACATCTCGTCGAGCGCGCCAATGACCTCCTCGCGCCAGCCGTCCCCCTCGCGCAGGGTGCGCGGTCGCTGTACGAGGTCGCGGGCGACGGCCTCGCCGCGCCGCGCGGTCTCCAGGTTGGCGAAGCCGTGCTCGTACGGCAGGGGGCGCGGGTTGCCTTCGGCGTCGGGCCTGAGCCAGTCGTAGAAGCGCAGGCTGTAGAGGTACGGGGTGGCGCTGATCTCCAGGACCAGGTTGCCGGCGCCGCTGGCATGCGGGGTGCCTGCCGGGATGAGGAAGAGCTGGCCCTGTTCGGCGGGGAAGGCGTGGACGTGGTCCTCGACCTCCATGGGTGTGCCCTGCGTGGCTGCCGCCTCGACCTGCTTGCGGAAGGCGTCGACGTCGGTGTCCTCGCGCAGGCCGAGGAACACCTTGTTGTCGGGGCCGCCGATGGTCATGTAGTACGTCTCGTGCTGGGTGTAGTGCCAGCCGAACTTCTCGCGCATGTACGTCTCTTGGGGGTGGCAGTGCAGCGAGAGGTTGCCGCCCCCGACGGTGTCGAGGTAGTCGAAGCGGATGGGGAACGAGGTGCCGAAGCGGGTGTGCGCCTCCTCGCCGAGGACACGGTCCGGCTCCAGTGCGCACATCAGCTGGAACGGCACCTCGACCTGCGCCTGGGGGCCGGTCCCGACGAGGATGCCCGCCTCGGGTGCGATGAGTTCGTAGCCGAGCGCCGTGTTGCGTGCTCCGGGGTTGAAGCCGAGTTCGTTCTGCGCCCAGTGCCCGCCCCAGGGCGTGGAGTTGAAGAAGGGGCGGGTGCGTACGGGCCTGCGGGCGAGTGCGGCGCAGGTCGCGCGCAGGCCCGGACCGTCGAGCCATGTCGGGTTGTCGGGGTCCTGGAGGTCGAGCCAGCCGTCGAGGCGTGGGGCGAGGGTGTCGCGGTGCCGGTCGAGCATGGGCCAGTCGGTGTAGAACAGCCGCCGCAGGTCCGGCTTCTCGTCCGGGAGTCCGAGGTTCGCGCCCGGGGTGCCCGCGACCGTGGCCGCCTCCGCGTACCGCTTGGGCACGTCGGCGTACCAGAGCAGGTCGTGTGCGACGAGCGAGGCACCCGGCCCGTAGACGACGAGGAGTCCCTGGGCGGGGGCTTCGGGTGTGGGCACGGTGTCGAAGAGGTCGTCGAGCGGGTTCTCGGCGAGCCTGCGGAAGTAGGGGTCGTCCGCACCCTCCGGGTGGCCGACGCGGGCGCGGATCCGTGCGGGTGGCGCGTAGTGATCCCGTACGTCGAGCAGGGTCGCGCCCGACAGGTGTGCGGCGAGCGCGCCCCAGTCAACGGACGGCGGCCCGTCGATCGCCAATACCGTTGACGCTGACGGGAGTTGAGCCGCCACCCGCTCCCAGCCGGCGGCGAGGACGGCGTCGGGAGCGGGGGCGTAACGCGGGTCGTGCCGGTACACAGATTCTCCTTTGCGCAGAGGTGCGCCGGGTCGGCGTCACCAACGCCGTCAACGTCGGAAGAGCACCGCGGTGGTGCCGAAGGCGGGGACGTCGACGGTGACCTCGCCGCCCTCAAGGGCCAGTTCGTCCCCTGCCCGACCGTGATAGTCCGCGAGCCGCGCCGAGGCAACGGGGAAGTGCGCGCGCACCGGGCAGGCGACGGGTTCCTCGGCGAAGGACTGAAGGCGCAGCAGCACGGCTCCCTCGGCGTCCGGGGTGGTGGCACCGACGAGTCGTACGCGCGGGTCGCCGACGGTCGCGAAGGCCAACTGGTCGGCGGCGTCGGCGCTGACGGCCCCGCGGGCGCGCACCGCGTGCAGCGGTCGTGAGGTGCCGGCGGCGGTGCGCGGGCCGAGTCCCGCGACGTCGGCGCCGGTGGCGCAGGAGAGCGAGTACCGGAAGGTGAACTCGAAGGCCTGCTCGCTGGGGAAGTTGGTGTCCCACAGGTTGTTGTGGATCCACGAGTAGACGGTGGCGGGTTCGTCGTGGTTCATCGTCTTCGGGAACGGCGCGTACGGCAGGGCGATGTTGCCGAACTGGACGAGCGGCGCGTCCTGTGTGGCCCAGCCGACGGCGAGGTCGTCGTCCTGGAGCGTGATCCAGCGGCGCACGGCCCGCATGTGCAGCGCGGAGCCGGGGACCACGGGGAGGTCGGTGCCGGTGGCGCCGCCCGAGGCCTCCATCCGCACGGTGGGTGTCTCGAAGGCGAAGGGGAACGCGAAGTAGGCGCTCTCCTTGCCGAGGGTGGCGTCCTTGTCGACCTGGTTCTCGATGTCGAGGCGGCCGACGCCGTGCGGCAGGGTGAGCGTTGTGCGCACCCGGTTGGCGCCCGGCGGGCGGGTCTCGTAGGTGAGGGTCTCGGCGGTGGCCGTGGTGCGGCGGGCGATGAGCGCGGCGGGCGGGGCCACGGAGCGCCTGCCGAGGTGTTCGAGGCGGTCGGAGGCGGTGGTGCGGCTGGAGTTGTGGTTGAAGCCTCCGGACGTGGTGTAGCTGTCGTGGATGTAGGCGTTGAAGCCGGTGATGGCGTCGGCGCGGACGAGTTCGCGCCCTGTCGCCCTGTCGATGACGGAGGCGATGCAGGCGCGGGCCAGGTCGACGCGGACGGCGAGGTGGTCGTTCTCCAGGAGCAGCGGGTCGGTGCGGGCGTGGGCCGCGGCTGCGGTGTCGGCCGGGTTCTCGCGCTCGCTGCCGCCGGTGGGGTTCCAGCCGGTGGCGGCCTTGACGGCGGTCGTCTCCCCGGCGGCAGCGCCCGAGCTGTCGGCGGCGCGGACGTCGATCCGCACCGAACCGGCGGCCGGCACGTCGTCGACGCGGACGAGAAGGAAGCGGCCCGCGTCGCGGTGCTCCTCGTTGACCTGCGGTCGCTCCTCGTGTGTCAACGCGGCGCCGGTGCGGGCGTCGTAGAGGGTCACGGCCTGTTCGAGCGGGACGCTGGACTCGGGGAGGAAGATCTCGGCGACCTCGGTACGCGGCCAGGAGCAGGTGTTCACCACGTGGAACGCGGCCGGGGTGTCGGCGGGCCGGGCGAGGCGCTGACCGAGGCGGGCGTTCGCGCGGTTCAGGAGCGACTGGCCGTCGTCGCGGGCGCGCACGGCCTGGCCGTACTTCCAGTGCCACTGCTGCTCGCCGGAGTGGCCGTGGTCGTGGCCGTGGGTCCAGGGGTCGCCCGCGCCCCAGGTGTGTTCGTCGAAGAGGGACACCGCTTCGTACACACCGGCCGAGTCACGTGTGTCGTCGGCCGCCCCCGGCGCGCCGAGGACGCCCGCGAAGCTGCCGAGGGTCTGCGCGTCGGCGACGACGGCCTGGGCGGTGCGGGCCATCGACAGCGGGTGGGCGCCGGAGCCGACGCCGTCGACCCACCAGTCCGTCCAGTCGCCCTCGAAGGTCTGGATCTCGTCGCCGAGCCGGTTCTCGGCGTCGGTGAAGAAGTCCTCGTTGCGGGACAGGCGCAGTTGCGGGTAGGCCCAGGTCTCGTTCCAGCGGCGCACGGTGTCGGCGATGATGCGGCGCGGCGGTGCGTTGTCCCCGAACTTGCCCTGGACGCGCAGGTGCAGGACGTCCCACGGGTAGGGCTCGCGCTTGATCTCCTTCTCGTCCATGGCCCAGCCGAAGACACCACCGCGGTACGGGTAGGGGTGGGAGGCGAGGGAGGTGAGGTAGGCGGGCAGCAGGTCGTCGACCGAGGAGTAGTCGGTGTCGAAGCCGAGCAGCGGACCCTCCATGTAGGCGAGGCCGTGCGGGGTGTCGGTGACCCAGACGAGCACGCTGTTGCCGCTCGGCGCCTGCCAGCGGAACAGCCGCGGCAGCTTCTCGCCGCCGACCAGGTGGGGCACGGAACGACCGGCCCAATTGTGCGCCACGGACAGGTACTTGACGCCTGCCGCGCTGAGCGCGTCGATGAGGCCGACGACGTGGCCGGGCACGTCGGTCTGCATGGCCGAGGTGAAGTCGACACCGTGCTCGTCGCGCACCTGGTGGGCGAGGCGCAGCAGTTCGTGCAGCTCGTCGGTGGAGCAGGTCTCGCTGTGCAGGTTGAACGGCAGCGCGGTGAGCTCGATGCGCCCTTCCTGGACCCGTCGCACGAACTCCTTGACCTGCTCGGCGGGGCGGGCGTCGGCCCACTGCTGGAAGGAGAGCAACGACTCGACACACCAACGGAACTGGGACTCGGGCTCCCAGTCGTCGGTGGCCTGCGTCAGCTCCAGGCAGGAGTCGAGGAACGAGAGGTGTTCGGCGAGGACGCGGCCCTGCGGGTCGGTGTAGCCGATGTCGAGGTGCGAGTGGTGGACGAGGTGGATGGTCCACTCGCGCTGCGGGGTGAGGGTGACGTCGATGCCGTCGCCGTCCGTCGCCGCCACGGTGACGCGCTGCGCGGTGTCGACGGCGGGCAGCAGCAGGCGCACGGAGCCGTTCGGCCCGGCGATGCGCTCGGCGGGCAGCGCCGCCCCGGACTCGGTGCGCACGGTGAGTTCGGCGGGGATCGCGCCCCCGTTCACCGCCTCCACGCGCAGCGATTGCAGCAGTCCGCCGTCCTGCGCGCGGCGCATCAGTGGCTCGACGGTGAGCCGCAACGGATTGCCGGACAAGCTGCCTTCGGCGCTCACGACGGAGCCGCGCAGGCTCTCCCGGATGCGGTCGTTGTCCCAGTCGGTGGTGCGGACGAGGGCCCGTGTGGTCATGCGGACTTCTCCAACTCTGGGTGCGGTTACGGGGGTTCAGCGGGTGGCGGCGGTGACGCCGCGCAGGAAGAGGCCGCGGAACGTCAGGAAGACGACGAGGGTGGGCAGGGAGACGATCAGCGCGCCGGCCAGGATGACGGGCGGTCCTGACGAGGCGTAGGCGTTGTTGAGGCTGGTGAGGGCGGCCATCACCGGTTGGACGTCGGGGCTGCGGGTGAGTGTGATGCCGAACAGCAGGTCGTTCCAGACGGCGGTGAACTGGAAGATGAACGCGGCCGCCAGGCTGGAGCCCATCAGCGGCACATGGATGCGCCAGAAGATCCGCCGGAACGAGGCACCGTCGATCATCGCGGCCTCGGTCACCTCGGGCGGCATGGTGGTCATCTGGTTGCGGATCAGGAAGAAGGCGAAGGGGACGGCCCACGCCACGTAGATGAGCATGAGGCCGAGCCGGGTGTCGTAGAGGTTGCCCTCGGCGTACATGCCGAACAGCGGCGCGAGGAACATCTGGAGCGGGAAGAGGGTCCCCGAGTAGATGAGCCAGAACCAGAACGCGGGCCTCGGGATCGGCAGCACCACCACGGCGAACGCGGCCATGGCGGCGACGAGCACGGCGGCCGCGCCGCACACCACCGCGTACAGCAGGGAGCTGAGGAAGCTCTCGCCGATGCCCGCGTCGTTCCAGGCGGTCACGAGGTTGTCCAGAAGCGCGAAGCCGTTCGGCGTCCAGGCCGCCGTGCCGCTGTACGAGCCGACGGGGGTCAGCGCGTTCACGACCAGCAGGTACAGGGGCACCAGCCAGAGCAGCACACAGCCGCCGACGAAGAGATTGCGGAAGGTCTTTCCCACGGGTGTCACTCCTTGTCGAACACGGCTCGGGTCAGCGCGGGGACGTCTCGGGCAGCTGCCGGCGCAGATACAGCCACGAGGAGGCGACGACGATGACGGACAGGACGAGGGCGATCGCGGAGCCGTAGCCGATGTGGAAGAGCCGGAAGGTCTCGCGGTACATGGTCAGCGCGAGGGTCTCGGAGGAGCGGGCGGGGCCGCCCTGGGTGAGGACCCAGATCATGTCGAAGGCCTTGAGGCTGTTGACGATGGCCATGCCGACCACCACGACGGTCACGGACCGCAGTTGGGGCAGTGTGATGTGTCGGAACATCCGCCAGCCGCGCGCCCCGTCCAGTTCGGCGGCCTCGATGGTCTCGCGCGGGATGGCGCGCAGGCCGATGGCGAAGAGGACGACGTTGAGCCCTGTGGCCTGCCAGGTGCTGGCCACGATCATGGAGAGGGTGTTCTGCGGCCACTCCAGGAGCCAGGGCTGGGCGAGGGAGCCGAGGCCGATGGCGTCGAGGACCTGGTTGAGGGAGCCCTCCGAGGTGAGGATGAACTTCCACAGCACGGCGGTGGCGGCGCCCGAGACCGCGTACGGCAGCACGATGACGGTCTGCGCGATCAGCCCGAAGCGCATCCGGTGCGTGGCCACAGCGATGGCGAGTCCCGCGAGGACCGGGAGCAGCAGGGTGCCCGCCACCCACATCACGGTGTTGAGCAGCGAGCGGCCGAAGATGGGGTCGGCTGCGAGCCGCGTGAAGTTGTCGAGGCCGGTGAAGTGGCTGGTGAAGCCGTTGTCCTCGAAGAAGCTGCCGTAGATGCTGCGCAGGAACGGGTACACGAGGAGCACGCCCACGAACAGCAGGGCGGGCAGCGCCCACGGGACGCCGGAGAGCGGGCCACCGAGTCGGCCCGTGCCCTTCCCGCCGCCGCCCGCCCGGTGGGGTGTGCGGGTGGGGATCCGGCGGCGCGGCGGTGTCACCTTGGTGGCTTCGACGGGTGCGGTCGTCCGCACGGTCCCGCTCATGCCGCTTCCGCCTCCCGCCATACCGGCCATGCCTCGTCGGCGCGGCCCTGCATCGTGCGCAGCACCGACCGGTACGAGGACGGGTCGATCAGGGCGGCGGCGAGGTCGTCGACGGTGGACTCGACGAGTTCGGGCGGGCCCAGCTCCCAGAAGCGGTTGAGCTTGCGGGCCTTCGTCTCGCGCACGGTGCGGGTGACACCCTCGATCATCACGTTCGCGGGTGGGACGGCCGGGTTCGGGCAGCCGTCGTGCAGGGCGTGCGAGAAGGCCTTCATGACCTGGGGGTGTGTCCAGGCGCCCGCGGCGCGCAGCGCCTCCGCGCGGTCGGGTCCGCGGACCGTGCACACCAGGGCGCTGCTCTCGAAGACCACGGCGGGGCGGACGCGGGTGTTCTGCATGGGCAGCACGAACGCGTCGACGTTCTTGCCTGGCTTGCCGCCGAGCCCCGTGAAGGTCCCGCCGAGCCAGGAGCCGCAGGCCACCATGCCGACCTTGCCGTGCAGCACACCCGCGGCGGCCGTGGCGTGTTCCATGTCGAGGGACGTGAACCAGTGCTTGTCGGCGAAGGACGCGATGGTGCGCATGGCCTGCTGGGCGGGCTCGTCGGTGTAGCGGGCGCGCCCGTTCATGAGGTCGTCGTAGAACTGGGGGTTCTGCCGGGTGAGGATCTCCTGGAACCAGATGAACGCGGGCCACCGGCCGGCCGTCGTCGCGTGCAGCGGTGTGATGCCCGCGCGCTTGAGGCGGTCGGCGGTGTGCAGGAAGGCGTCCCAGGTCTCCGGCTTCTTCAGGCCGTTGGCCCGGAAGACCTCCGGGTTGTAGAAGAAGACGTAGTACGCGAGGTTCATCGGCAGTCCGTAGACGCGGCCGCGGTAGCTGAGCGCGTCCCGCAGGGCCGGGTCGGCCCAGCCCTTGCGGACGGCGCCCGCCCACTGGTCGGACAGGTCCTCGATGCCGCCGGTGCGGGCGAGGTCCTGGAGCCGGTAGCCGGACCAGTACTTGAGCATGTCCGGTGTCTTGTTGGTGCGCAGCGAGGACTTGACGACCTGCTCGAAGGACTCCAGGGACGGGATGACCTCGGGCACGAGCCCGATGCCGTCGACCTTGCGCATCGCCTCGCCCGCCGCCTTGATCGGCGGCGCCCACGTCGGGTTGTCGCCGTGCAGGGCCACCTTGCCGGGAGGCTGCCCGGAGGCGGTGCCGCACGCCGTGAGGAGCGGCGCCGACGCGGTGGCCACGGCGCCGGCGGCGGCCGCCCGCAGAAGTGCGCGTCTGCCGGGCCTCGCGGCCGGTAGAGCTGGACCGATGGACGGGTGACGGCCTGTCATGGGGCGGCTCCCTCAGGCGGACTCAAGATCGTGTTATCGATAACACGCGATGCCGGGAGCATGGCGCGTCCACGCGCGGGGCGTCAATGGGCGCGTCGGGGCGAATCTTCGGGCGGGCGTGTGACGTGGTGTTCGCGCGCGAATCGACGGGGCGTCCGGTGACACACCAGAGCCGGACATGCCGCGCAAGGAACGGGCGGCATGTCCGGCTCGTGGCGCACGGCCGGGCTCAGTGGTCTGGATCAGGCCCTACGTGTGCAGGGTCTCCTCCGGCTCCGGGGACCGGGCCGCCGCCTCACCGGCCAACTCCCCCGAGGCGACACGGCTGTTGCGCCGCCCCCACACCCCGTAGATGACAAGGCCCACCGCCATCCACGCCAGGAACCGCACCCAGGTGATCAGCGGCAGGCTGCCCACGAGGAGCAGGCACAGGAGCAGTGCCACGACGGGGACGACCGGGACCCATGGTGTGCGGAAGCCGCGCGGCAGGTCGGGGCGGGTGCGGCGCAGGTGCATCACGCCGACGCAGACGACCACGAACGACGTCAGCATGCCGATGTTGCCGAGTTCGGCGAGGTCCTGGATGGGCAGGACCGCCGTCATGAAGGCGACCATCAGGCCCAGCGTCCAGGTGATGCGGCGCGGGCTGCGCGTGGCCGGGTGGACGTGGGAGAACCATTCGGGCAGCAGTCGGTCGCGGCTCATCGCGAGGAAGACCCGGCTCTGCCCGAGCAGCATGATCATGACGACGGTGGTGAGCCCGCAGATGGCGCCGATGCCGACGACCCGCACCGCCCAGTCCGCGCCGACGGAGGCGAGCGCCGCGGTCACCGGGGCGCCCGTGTTCAGATGCGGGTACGCGCGCATGCCGGTGATGACGAGGGACACGGCGACGTACAGGGTGGCGCAGACGGCCACGGTCGCCATCAGGGCGATGGGGAGCGTGCGTTGGGGCCGCTTGGCCTCTTCCGCGTTGCTGGCCATGATGTCGAAACCGGAGTACGCGCCGAAGACGATCGCCCCGCCGGTGAGGATGCCCGCGAAGCCGAACGTGGCGTTGGTGCTGATGCCGGCCCAGCCGAGCAGCGGCTGCTCCCAGAAGTCGCCGTCACCGCCCGGCGGCCGCGAATCGGGTATGAACGGCGACCAGTTGGCGACGTCGATGTGGAACACGCCGACGCACAGGAAGACGACGATCGCGGCCAGCTTGACCAGCGTCATGACCGTGTTTACGCGCGCGGTCGTGCGGACGCTGGAGGACAGGATCGCGGTGAGGACGAGGATGATCAGGACGGCGGGCACATTGACCACGGCGTCGGGCCCGACGATCGACGTCGGCAGGTGCACACCGAACGTGGCGAGGAAGTCCGCGACGTACTGCGCCCATCCGCTGGCCACCGCCCCCGCGCCCATCGTCATGTCGAGGATCAGGTCCCAGCCGATGAGCCACGCCACCAGCTCGCCGAGCGAGACGTACGCGAAGGTGTACGCGCTGCCCGCGACCGGCACGGTGGAGGCGAACTCCATGTAGCAGAGCGCCACCAGGGCGGAGGCGACGGCGCCGAGCAGGTAGGACAGGGCGATGGCGGGACCCGCGTAGTTGGCGGCCGCGGTGCCCGTGAGCACGAAGATGCCCGCGCCGATCGTGACGCCGACGCCCATCATGCTGAGCTGGAGCGGCCCCAAGGAACGGGCGAGCCGGGTCGCGGGGCGTTCGGCGTCCCGAAGGGTCGCCTCGATGGATTTGGTGCGCACGCTGACTGGTCCTTCGGGAGGGGACGTGGTTCGGACACGGGCTTTTACGAGGCGGTCGCCAGTGCCGACGGCAGCTGGTCGGCCAGGTACGCGTAGTCCTTGCGGTCGTTGTAGAGGTGCGCGGACAGGCGGAGGAAGCCGCGGCCGTTCCATGTCGTGACGGCCGTCTCGCAGCCGATCGTGTCGGCGAGGTGGCGTTGCAGCGCGTGCGCGGCGTCCTGGTCGTCCGCAGCGCCCTCGGGCAGCGGCACGAGGCGCATGGCCGGGGCCGGGCTGCCGCCGACCGGAGCGGTGTCCACGCCCAGCGCCTCCGCGAGCAACTGCTGTGCCTCCCCCGCCAGTTCGGCCATGTGCCGACGGGCGGCGTCCCAGCCGAAGCGCTCCTCGACGAACTCCAGGGAGCGCGGCGCCGCGAGCCAGGGGGCGAGGTCCACCGTGCCCTGCTGGTCGAAGCGCTCGGGGAACGGGTAGGGCGCGCCCCAGGAGTCGGTCAGCGGGTACAGCCGCTGCGCCCGCTCGCCGCGTGCCACGAGGGCCGCCGTGCCGCGGGGCGCGCAGGGCCACTTGTGCAGGTTGCCCACCCAGAAGTCGGCCTCGCCCGCGTCGGCGAGGGGGTCGGCGAGCATGCCGGGCGCGTGCGCCCCGTCGACGAGGACGAGGGCTCCTGCCGCGTGCGCGTGCGCGGCGATGTCGGCGACGGGGAAGAGGCGGGCGGTGGCGGAGGTGATCTGGTCGACGACCACGAGGGAGGTCGGCGCGCCGGTGTCCGCGAGGGCGTCGGCGAACAGCGCGCCGATCTCCGTGGGTGTCGCGTCGAGCGGGATGTGCAGGGTCCGTACGTGCGCGCCCGCACGCTCGGCCGCCCGGGTCACTCCCATGGTGACGGCGCCGTAGGAGTGGTCCGTCAGCAGCACCTGGCTGCCGGCGGGGAGGTCGAGGGAGCCCAGGACCGTACTGATCCCGGCGCTGGCGTTGGGCACGAGCGCGAGGGTGTCCGGGGCGACGCGCAGGTGCCGGGCAATGTCGGTGCGGGCCCGGGCCACGCGCTCAGGGAGTCCGCGGAACCATCGGCAGGGGTTGGCCTCCATCTCCGTGCGCAGCGCCCGCAATTCGTCGAGGGTGACACGGGGCACGGCGCCGAAGGAGCCGTGGTTGAGGTGGCGTACGTCGGGGTCGAGCGCCCAGGCGTCGAGGGGGTGGGAAGACATGTCACTCCGCGAGTCATCCGATGACTGTGTTCGGTCGGGTCGTACTCGCAGGACCGTAGGCCGTAAATTGCTCTCTGAACAGGGATAGTTGGCAATCGTGAGAATCTCTCTCGCGGCCTGCACACTACCCACCACGGGATTCATCGGATGACTCCTCGGACGATCCGAGGACAAAGGGGGCAAGACGATGACGGCCACCGACACGGCGGCAGCCGGACTGCGGGCGATGATCGCGAGCGGCGAGCTGACCGCGGGCGCGCAGCTGCCGCCGGAGCCCGACCTGTGCGCCCGGCTCGGTGTGTCACGCGGTTCGCTGCGCGAGGCGGTGCGCTCACTCGCGGCGCTCGGGATGCTCGAACCCCGGCACGGCGCGGGCACGTTCGTCTCCGCGCTGCGTCCTGCGCACATGCTGGCGGGCTTCGCCGCGATGGTCGACGTACTCCCCCTCGACGGCATCCTGGAACTCTTCGACACCCGCCGCGCCGTGGAGTGCCACGCTGCCGCGCTGGCGGCGGCCCGCGCCGACGGGCAGGTGATCGCGCGGCTGCGGGAGCTGCAGGCGCGCCTGAGCGCGACCGGGGACGAGCAGGAACTCCACGACCTGGACCACGAGTTCCACACCACGATCTGCGCGGCCTCCGGCAACGAGACCCTGGCCGCGCTCGCCGGCGTCCTGCGCTCGCGGGGCCGCCATTACAACGTGTACGGCTCCTCGCAGGGCACGGCGGTCCGTGCCGCGAGCGACCAGGGCCACGAGGCGCTCATCGACGCGCTGGCCGCCCACGACCCCACCGCGGCGGCAGCGGCGGCGGGCGCACACCTCACCCGGACGGAGAGCTGGCTGCGGCAGTTGCGCCCGGAGCCGGAACCGGGCTGACGCGGCGGTCGATCGGGACGAGGCAGCCGCCGAGCGCGCGGAGTCCGACCGTGTCGCCCGGACCGGCCGTCAGCGGCGCGCGATGGGCGACGAGGCAGCGGGTGCCGTCGGCGAGGCGGACCGAACTGGTGCGGCCCCTGCCGTGGTACGTGGTGCGCTCGAGGGTGCCTTCCCAATGGCACTCGGCGTGCCCGGGCTCGACCACGGTGATGTCCTCCGGGCGCAGGGCCAGTTGGCACGATCCGTGTTCGCGCTCGTGTACGCCCTCCGGGATCTCGGTGAGGGGCCGGGCGGCCGGCAGGTCGGGCACGAAGCCCGTCGGCGTGCACCGGCCCGCGATCAGCGTGACCTGGCCGACGAAGGACGCCACGAAGGAGGTAGCGGGGCGCTCGTAGATGTCGGACGGCGAACCGACCTGTTCGATGCGGCCGTTGTTCATGACCGCGACGACATCGGACATCTCCAGCGCCTCCTCCTGGTCATGGGTGACGTAGACGGCGGTGATCCCGGCCTCGCGCTGGAGGGTGAGCAGTTCGTGGCGCATGTCGACGCGCATCTTCGCGTCGAGGTTGGACAGCGGCTCGTCGAGCAGCAGGACGGTCGGGCGCAGCGCCAGGGCGCGGGCCATCGCCACGCGTTGCTGCTGGCCGCCGGAGAGCTGGCCGGGGAAGGCGTCGGCGCGCTGGGCGAGGCCGACCTGGTCGAGAGTCGCGTGCACACGGCGGGCGATCTCGGTCTTGGACAGCTTGCGGAGCTTCAGGCCGTACGCGACGTTCTCGCTCACCCGCATCTGCGGCCACAGCGCGTAGTTCTGGAACACGAACCCGACGTCCCGCTTCCAGGGCGGGACGGTCGCCACGTCCCGGTCGCCGAAGCTCACCGAGCCGCTGGTCGCCGTCTCGAATCCGGCGAGGATGCGCAGCAGCGTGGTCTTCCCGCAGCCGGAGGGCCCGAGCAGGGTGGTGAAGGATCCGGCGGGGACGGACAGGTCGATGCCGTCCAGCGCGAGGTGCTTGGGGAACTGCTTGCGGACACCGGAGATGGTGACGCCCACGGAGGCGACGGAAGCGGGCAGGTCTGTGGCCATGTTGGGTGGGATCCCGTCACGAGGTTCTGAGGTCGGAGAAGCGGCGCCGGACGAAGTACAGGGGCACGTAGACGCTGACCATCAGGACGACGGTCATCGCGGAGGCGACGCCGAACGGGCTGCCGGGCTGCACCGCGTTGTTGAAGATCACGACGGTCATCGTGACGAAGGGGACCGCGTAGACCATGATCGTGGCGCTCAGTTCGGTGATCATCTGGAGGAACGCGACGGTGCCTCCGGAGACCACGGCCGGCCGGATGGCGGGCAGCGTCGCCTGCCGGAACGCCCGCAGGGGCTTGGCCCCGACACTGATCGCGGCTTCTTCGAGGGCCGGGTGCACCTGGGTCATGGCGGCCTCGACCGACTTCATGAAGTACGGCAGGCGCCGGGTCAGATAGACGAGCACGATGATGGTCGCCGTCCCGGTGAGGATGAGCGGCGCGCTGTTGAAGCTGAGGATGAGGCCGATGGCGAGGACGGTGCCCGGCAGGATGTACGGGATCATCACCATGATGTTGAGCGCCGGGGCGAGGACCCGATAGCGGCGGCGCACCGTGATGTAGGCGGTGAGGACGCCGACGAGGATGCACAGCACGCAGCCGATGCCGGCGAGGACGAAGCTGGTGAGGATCGTGCCCAGGTCCTCGGCGAACAGCTGCCGGTAGTTGGCGAGGGTGGGCGTCCAGGTCAGGATGCCGGTCTGCCAGGTCAGGAAGCTGGTCCCGATGACGACGAGATGCGGCACGAAGGACAGGAAGAACACGAGGCAGAGCCAGCCGGTCATGAGGACCTTCTGGGCCCGGCCGACCGGCTGCAGCGGCCGGGTGCGCACGCCCACCGACGCGTAGGTCCTGCGCCTCAGTGCCCACTGCTGCACGGCGAGGGTGGCGCCGGCGACGGCGAGCATGACCAGGCTGGCGGAGGAGGCGAGGGCGGGGTTGGTGCTGACCTCGCTGAGGAACTCGTTGTAGACCTGCACCGGCAGCATGCGGTAGCCGCCGCCGATGATGAGCGGGGTGCCGAAGTCCGCGAAGATCTTCATCGCGGCGGTGTAGAAGCCGGTGACGAGGGCCGGAACGGCGAGCGGCAGGACGATGCGCAGCCGGGTGCGCCACGGGTGGCTGCCCACGCTTGAGGCTGCTTCGTCGAGGCTCGGGTCGATGGACCGGAAGGTGTCGTAGGCGATCAGGAAGGTCATGGACTGGGTGGCCCAGATGGTCACCCAGATGATGCCGCCCGGCCCGATGATGGTGTCGAACGGCAGTGGGAGGACGTCGGTGAGGATGCCACCGCGGCCGAGCAGCATGACCCAGGCGTAGGCGCCGAGGAACGGCGGCGAGACGGTCGCCATGGTCGCGAGGGTGAGGAAGAGGCTGCGCCGCGGCAGGTCGTACTGCGCCAGCAGATACGCGGCCGGAATCCCCACCAGGCAGGACAGCAGCCCGGCGGCGAGGGACACCACCACCGAGTGCCACAGGGCCTCGGTGAAGCGGGCGGTGGTGAAGAACTCCGCGAAGTGCGCGAGGGTCGCCCCGCCGTGGCCGTCGCTGAAGGCCGCCGTCACGATGCGCAGTTGGGGCAGCACGACGATGGCGAGCAGCAACAGGGTGAGCAGGACGGCGATGAGGACCCAGATGCCGGGGCGGCGGCGCGGCCGGCGGGCGGCAGCCGCGGTCCGCTGCTCGGGCGGGGTGTCGGTCGTGGTCATGTGACGTTCCGCGCCCCGCCGCTACTTGGCGCCCGACGCGTCGTCGAACTGGTCGAGCACCTTCGGCTGCTCGCTCACGAACTCCTCGGGCGACGTGGCCAGATGGAGGCTCTTGCCCTCGGCGAGTCCGGCCGGCGCGGGCAGGTCGGTGCGGGCGGAGCGGCGGCCGACGGCGTCGCTCATGACCTGCTGTCCCTTGGCGGACATGAGGTAGTCGACGAAGGTCTTCGCGTTGGCGGTGTGGGGCGCGTCCTTGATGACGGCCGCGGCGCCGATCTGGTTGGAGACCACGTCGGTCGGATAGACCAGCTTGAGCGGCGCCTTGGCCTTCACCCAGGCATTGCCCAGGTCCTCGTTGATGAAGGCCACCGGGAACTCGCCGTTGCGTACGCCCTTGAACATGGCGTCGCTGCTGTCGGTGACCTTGGCGTTGGGGAGGAACCTGTCGACGTAGTCCCAGCCGTACTTGCTCACCATGGCGGCGAGAACCGAGTAACCGGTCCCGGAGGAACGGGGGTTGGCGAAGCCGATGCCGCCCTGCTGCTTCCACTTCGGGTCGGCGAGGTCGTTCATCGCCTTCGGATAGTCGGCCGGGTTCTTCACGCGGTCGGTGTTGACGGCGATGGCCTGGTAGAGCAGATCGGTGGCGTGCCACTGGTGCTTGGGGTCGGTGGCCACCATGTGCGTGTCCTGGTCGAGTTCGGCCGGCGCCCAGATCCCCTTGCCCGCGACGGCCTTGTAGTTCTCGATGGAGCCGCCCCACGCGACGTCACCGAGGGGGTTGGCCTTCTCGCCCTGGATACGGCTCATGAGCGGGCCGGTGCCGGAGATCGCGGTGAGCGTCACCTTGATGTCGGGGTGGGCCTTCTCGAAGGCCTTCACGATGGGGCCTGTCACCTCGGGCCCGGAGGAGGTGTAGACGACGAGTCCCTTGCTGTCACCGGACTTCTGCCCGCCGACGACGGAGCTGCAGGCGGTGAGGGCGAGCGCGGTGACGGCGAGGACACAGACACGTACGGATCTCATGCGGAGTGCCTTTCTGCTTCCCGCGGGGACGTGGCGGCGACCCACACGGGGTTGGAGACGGCGAGTGAGGAGGCGTGCGAGCGATTGCACGAGGCCCAGAAGTAGGGGTCGTCGCTGGAGGCGTGCAGCTCGGCGCGGTAGGGGCCGGGGAGCGGGCGCGGGTCGGTCACGCGGATGCGCGCGGGCCCGTCGGCCGCCACCGGTTCCATGTGCCAGAGCAGTCCGCCGCGCAGGATGAACAGCACGGCGGGGCGCGGTGTGTCGAGCTCTACGTCGAGGTGGACGGGCCCGTCCAGGGGCACGGTCCCGCCCATTCCGCACTGCCCAGCGGCGGTCCGGGCGGAGAGCCGCAGCCCGGCCCCGCGCGACACATAGGCCTCGCCCGCCCGCAGCGCCCCGAGGATGCCCTCGCGGCTGCGCTCCGCCCGTACGACGGTGGTGACTTGGCCGAGCCGGTGTTCGGGCTTCTGGGGGTGGTGGCAGTCGGTGCCGGCGACGCCGGTGATGCGGTGCCCCGAGCCGAGCAGCCGGTCCCAGAGTCCGACGGCCGCGTCGTTATTGGCCCCCTGACCGAAGTTGTCGATCTCCAGGAGGTCGACGTCGTCCCAGGTGTGGTCGTCCCTGCGCCACGCCTGGCGGCCGCTGAAGGGATGGTTGACACCCACGAGCCCGTCCTGGGCATGCACGTCGCGGGCGGCGTCGGCGAAGTCCCAGCCGTCGGCGTCGACGTAGGTGCCGGGCCACCGGGACAGGCCGTGCAGGTTGGCGTGGCCGAAGTGGGAGGTCAGCTCGATGGAGCGGAGGAGGACGAGTCCTTCGGCGGCCCCCTGCTCCTCCAGGCGCGCGAGTTCCGCCCAGTGGCTCGACGTGAAGTGGTCGCTGACGGCGAGGAAGTCGAGGCCGGCGGCGCGCGCGGCGTCGAGCAGGGCGGGGAGGTCGGCGGAGCCGTCGCTGTGCAGGGAGTGCGAGTGGAGTTCGCCGCGGAGCCAGGTGGGGGGCGACGGCGGTACCGGCGCCGCCCGCACAACTCCCGTACGCCCGACAGCGGTTACGGCACGACCGGCGTCGGCATCGGCATCGGCATCGGCGACGAACACCCGCAGCTCGTAGCTCCCGCCCTGGGTGAACCGGTCGAGGTCGATGCGGATGGTCCACTCGCCGGCGGGCAGCGGTCCCGCGTGGCAGCCGAGGTCGGCGTGCTCCTCCCCCACCTCGAAGGACAGTCGGCGGGGCCCGGGGTCACCGGGGCACTGCACGTGGCCGCGCAGGAACCCGCCGGGGTCGAGGGCGGCCGCGTAGAGCTGGAAGCAGTCGGTGACCTTCTCGAAGTCCAACTCGACGCGGAGCGTGCCGACACCCTCGGGGAGGGCGAGGACACGGTCCAGGTAGTGCTCCGTGATCGACGCGGGGTCGATGGTGCGGGTCTCCCGCAGAACACGGCGGCTGCTCACCCGGCCTCCTTGAAGTGCACCATGAGCGCCACCGGCCCCGGCGATCACCCCGGCTGCGCAGACTCGCTCACCAACTTGCAAGAACGTGCGCATAGTTGAGCATGCTTCGTCGCGACGCGCCAGCGAGTGCGCAGAATTGTCCGCCCAGGGCCGCTACAGAGCGAGGAATGTCCCCAGCACTCTCGCGTCCCCTGCCCCTGCCCCTGCCAGGCCGAGCACCGTCTCTTCCAGCGCCCGGACCCGCTCCTCGGGGAACACCCGCCCCGCGAGACCACGGAACTTCTCCCGTACGGCCGTTTCGGTGAGCGGGTTCCCCGGCGAGCCACTGGGGTCGTCGACCCGGAGCGACCAGCGTCGCCCGTCGGTGCCGGTCACGGTGACGACCGGCTCCTCGTCCGCCGCCATCGCCTCGTCCACCTCCAACTCGATGCGCTCGATGGCGGCGTACGGCGGAACCCGGTCCCCGCGGACGTCTACGTAGGCCTCAAGTCCCGCATGGCCATGGGTGATGACGGCGGCCAGCGCGCAGGGGAGGCTGAGCTGCGCCGCCGCGAGCGACGCGGTGTCACGTCCCCCGCACATCCCGTGCAGGAACGGACTCATGCGCACATGGACGGCGGCGATGTCGTCCGCGTCCAGATTCCGGTCGGCCATGACGGCGAGCAGGGCGTCGACCGACGAGTGGGTGCCGCGGCACGACGCGTACGGCTTGAGGGAGCTGCGCATGATCTTCCAGTTGCTGCCCAACTCCTCGGTGAGCGCGCCGGGTTGGGCGTCCTTCCCCGCGTACGTGGCGAGCGCACCGCCCCAGACGTCGTCGAGGACCGCCGAGGGCCCCGTCATCCCGGCCGCCGCCATGCGCGCCGCGAGCAGGCCGCTCTCGGCCGCCCGGCCCGCGTGCAGCCGCTTGGTCATGGCTCCGTCGTGGACGAAGGCCCACAGGCCCGCGCTGCCGCTGGACGCCAGGCCGATGGCCGCCTCCGTCTGTCGGGTGGTGAGGCCGAGGACATGGGCGGCCGCGGCGGCCGCTCCGAAGGGGCCGCAGGTTCCGGTGGAGTGCCAGCCGGCTCCGTTGTGCGCCTCGTAGCCACCGCATGCTTCGAGCATCCGGCGCCCCACGTCGTATCCGAGGACGATCGCGGTGAGCAGCCGGGCGCCGCTCACCGGGGCGGCGGCGACGGCGGCGGCCGCGAGCGCGGCGGGTACGACGACCGCGCCCGAGTGGTCGCACCCACCGGTGTCGTCGACCTCGTAGGCGTGGCTGGAGACACCGTTCACCAGGGCCGCCGCCCGTGGTGTCAGCCGCTCGCGCGTCCCCCACACCGGGGCTTCGCCATGCTCCCCGCCGAGCACCGAGAGGGCGATCCCGGCCTCCTCGCTGCGCGCGCCCGCGAGGCCGGCTCCGAGGGTGTCCAGGAGGTGGAGCGTCGCCTTGCGCCTGGTGGCTTCCGGCAGGTGGTCGTACGTGGTGTCGGTGATCAGGCGGGCGAGCCGGGTGAGCGGGCTCGGTGTCATACGGCGGCCTCCCGCTCCGCCCGGAGCCGGGCGAACAGGTCCGCCGGGTGGCCGGGGCCGTTGTCCGGGTGGTTCGTCCGCCACCAGTCGGCGATCTGCGATCCGGTCGCGAGCCAGACGTCGGGGTGGCCCTGGATGTGGGTGATCAGGTCCCGCACGACCCCGATCCTGCCCGGGGTCCCCGTCACCTCGGGGTGCAGCCGCAGCACGTAGCAGAGCCCGAAGCGGTGGTGTGCCGTGAACTCCTGGGTCCAGTTGCCGAGGACGTGCGCGTACGACGCGATGCGCGACTGGCCCGTGGGGAAGGGCGGTTCGAGGTTGAAGAAGAAGTACTGGTGGTCCTCCAGTTCGTACTGGACCGGGATCTCGACGACACCGTCCGTACCGGGGTGGAGGTAGGGCAGGTCGTCGCCGGGCGACGAGGAGGACCAGTCGAGGCCCGCGTCGGCGAAGTGGGCGCCGAGCCCCGGCTTCCACTCCCCGGCAGGGGTGCGGAAGCCGCGCACGGGCGCACCGGTGACCTGCCGCAGCCGGTCGGCTCCGTCGCGCACGGCGCGTATCTGCTCGTCGAGCGTCAGGGGCTGGAAGTCCTCGTGCGCGTCTCCGTGGCAGGCCGGCTCGTGCCCTGCGGCCGCGATGCGGCGCACCGCTTCGGGGTGCCGCTCCGCGTTGCGCCCCGGCACGAACCATGTGGTGGGTACGGCGAGTTCGGAGAAGAGGCCGAGCAGTCGGTCGATGCCGCGGTCGGTGCCGTAGCGGCCGACGGACAGGGTCTTGCCGCGGTCCGCGATGGCGGGCGAGCCGCTGAGGAGGGCGAGGTCGGCATCGTGGTCGACGGTGATCATGACGGCGGCGCGGGTGCCGTTCGGCCACCGGCCGCGGGTGCTCTGGGTGTCGCTCACGCGGCGGTCACCTCCGTCGCCTGCCCCTGCCCGCTCGCGATCCACCAGTCGGCCACGTCGTGGCAGGTCGCGAACCAGACGTCGTCGTGTGCGCGCATGTGGTCGATGAGTTCCTCCAGGAGCAGCAGGCGGCCGGGGCGTCCCGAGACCTTCGGGTGGAAGAGGGTCGTCAGGCAGAGCCCTTCGGCGCGGTATCCGTCGAATTCGCGCTTCCAGTTGTCGAGCGTCAGCGCGTAGCTCGCGATCCGGTCCTGGCCGCTGGGGTAGTCGGGGTTGCGGTGGTAGGCGAGGAAGGCGTAGTCGTCCATGTCCCAGCGTGCCGGGATCTCCACGAGGTCGGTCGTGGCGCCGTCGAGGGTGTGTCGGTACGGGCGGTCGTCGCCGCGCATCGAGCTGGAGTAGCGGAAGCCGTGCTCGCGCAGGATGCGGGGTGTCTCGGGGTGCCAGTCGCCCGACGGGGAGCGGAAGCCGGTGGCCTCGACGCCGAGGACGTCACGGAACACCCGCTGGCTGCGGGTGATCACGGCGTGCTGTTCGTCGACGGTCAGGTCGTAATAGCACTCGTGCCGGTAGCCGTGGTGGGCGACCTCGTGGCCGCGCTCGACGATGGCGCGGCAGGCCTCGGGCCAGTGCTCCACCACCCACGCCGGGGCGAAGAAGGTGGCGGGGGCCCCGGCGTCGTCGAGGAGGTCGAGCAGCCGGGGCAGCGCCCGGTGGGGTCCGTAGCCGCCGAGGGCGAAGTAGCCGGGCCGGTCCCACAGGGAGCCGTCGAGCATGGCTCCGCCGGTGGGTCCGTCCAGGTCGAAGGCGAGGGCGACCGCGGCGCGGTGCCCGTGCGGCCAGCGCGGCGGGTTCGGGTCGACAGGGGTGTGCATGGGTCAGTCCTCAACTCCGTTGAACGTGGGCGCCATCGACCCGTAGGCCATGCCGGCCTTCTTCAGGATCCGCTGGTACGTTCCGTCGGCGCGCAGTTGCCGGAAGCCCTTGAGCACGAGGCGTGCCATGGGCTTGTCGTCCTTCTTCACCACGGCGGCGAACGGTTTCGCGGGGATCGGATCGAGCACCACCTTGAACCGTCCGGGTTCGGTGCGCTCGAAGAAGGCCAGGTTCTCGCCGCCCTGGATGGCGACGTCCGCGCGCTTCTGCTCCAGTTGCAGTCGGGCCGCCGCTCCGGAGTCGGTGGGCAGGACGCGGATGGCGGGCTTGCCCTTTCCGGTGCAGTACCGCTTGTTGTACTCCAGGGCCTGACCGTAGTAGTCGGTCGTCTTGCTGACGGCGAGCTTGCGGCCGCACACGTCGTCGCCGTCGCGGAAGTCGTCGGCGCGGCCCGGCAGGGTGTAGAAGCGGCCGACGGTGTCGAAGTAGTCGACGAAGTCCACGGTCTCCTGGCGGTCGACGGTGTCGGAGATCCCGGACATCACCATGTCGACGCGCGAGGTGGTCACCGAGTTCATGAGCTGGTCGAACTTCTGCTCCTGGAACGTGACCTTGAGGCCGAGTTCGGCGCCGAGCGCCCGCGCGAGGTCGACATCGACGCCCACCACGCGGCTGGTCTTCTCGTCGCGGTACTCCATCGGCGGGAAGTCGGGCGACAGGCCGACCTTGAGTTCCTTGTCCTCGGTGATGGAGGGCGGCAGGCCGCCCTTTCCCGCCACCGACGCGGGCATGCTCGTGCTGACACAGCCGGAGAGCGCGGCCGTCGCGGCGAGGCAGGCCGCGACGGCCGTGAGCGCGCGGAGCGGACGGGACATGGCTTCTCCTGCGGACTCGGGGCTCACAGGACGCGGGCCAGGAACGACTGCGTGCGCGGGTGTCGCGGGTTGACGAGCACCTCGGACGGCGGGCCGACCTCCAGGATCTCGCCGCCGTCCATGAACGCCACGCGGTCGGCGACCTCGCGCGCGAAGGAGATCTCGTGCGTGACGACCATCATCGTCAGGCCGCTGCTCGCCAGGTCCTTCATCACCTCCAGGACCTCGCCGACCAGCTCGGGGTCGAGCGCGGAGGTCGGCTCGTCGAAGAGCATCAGGTCGGGTTCCATGGCAAGAGCGCGGGCGATGGCGACGCGCTGCTGCTGACCGCCGGACAGCTGTCGCGGGTAGGAGTCCGCCTTGTCCTTCAGTCCCACCCGGGCCAGCAGTTCGGCGGCGCGCTCGCGGGCGGCGGCGCGCGGCACGCGCTTGACGCCGACGGGCGCCGCGACCACGTTCTCCAGGGCCGTCATGTGCGGGAACAGATTGAACCGCTGGAAGACCATGCCGATGCGACGGCGCTGCCGGGCGATGGCCCGCTCGTTCAGCTCGTGCAGCTTGTTGCCCTGCTGCCGGTAGCCGATCACCTCGTCGCCCACCCAGATGCGACCGGAGTTGAGCTGTTCCAGGTGGTTGATGCAGCGCAGGAAGGTGCTCTTGCCGGATCCGGACGGGCCGAGCAGACACACCACCTCGCCGCGCCGCACGTCGAGGTCGATGCCCCTGAGGACCTGGAGGTCGCCGTAGCTCTTGTGCACCGACTCGGCCCGCACCAGGGCGTGTTCGGTGCTCGTGGTGACGCTCATCAGGAGACCGCCTTCTTCTGCTGGAGGGTCTTGCGCAGCCGTTGCAGGGGCGTCGCGGGCAGTGCTCGGCTGCTGCTGCCCCGGGCGAAGTGCCGTTCCAGGTAGTACTGGACGATGGAGAGGATGGAGACCGCGGCGAGGTACCAGACGGCACACACGATCAGCAGTTCCATGATCCGGTTGTTGACGAAGTAGATGTGCTGCGCCTCGGAGAGGATCTCGCTGACGCCGATGGCCGAGGCGAGCGAGGTCGTCTTGAGCATGCCGATGGTCTCGTTGCCGATGGGCGGCAGGATCACCCGCATCGCCTGCGGCAGCACGATCTGGCCCATGGTGCGCAGGCGTGACATGCCGAGCGCCTGGGCCGCCTCGGTCTGCCCCTCGTCGATGGAGAGGATGCCGGCGCGCACCACTTCGGAGGTGTACGCGCCCTGGTTGAGGCCGAGGCCGATGGCGGCGGCGACGAACGGGGTGACGAGGTCGACGGTGCGGGCGCCGCCCAGGCCGGGCAGTGACACGTACGGGAAGAGCAGCCCGATGTTGAACCAGGCGAGCAGTTGCAGATAGACCGGGGTGCCGCGGAACACCCACACGTACAGCCAGCCGACGCCGGAGGTGACCGGGTTGCGGGACAGGCGCATCACGGCGACCAGGACACCGAGGACGATGCCGAGGATCATGCCGACGACGGTGAGGACCAGGGTGATGAGCAGCCCCTTCAGGAGCACGCTCATCGTCAGGTACTCCTTGACGACGCCCCAGTCGATGGCCGCGTGGGCGAAGGCGTAGCCCAGCCAACCCAGGAAGACGACGACCACGAGCGCGCCGACCCAGCGTCCGTAGTGGGTGCGTGGCACCGCGACGAGGTCGCCGGTGTCCGCGGGTGCGGAGCTCTCCGCTACTGCTTCGGACATGACGTGACTCTCTTCTCCGGAGGCTGTCGTGCCGGTCGAGGACGGTGGCGTGCTCATGCGCGGGGCCCCTGGTAGGCGGCGGCCCACGCGCGCTGTTCGGCGATGAGCGCCTCCAACTCCGTTATCTGCACGTCGACCTGGGCGGGTGCGGTGCCTCCTTGCCCGCTGCGGGCGCCCAGCGCGGCCTCGACGGTGAGGACGGAGCGCACCTCGGGGGTGAGGCGGGCGTCGACGCCCGCGTAGTCGGCGTCGCTCAGCTCCTCGAGCTCGACGCCGCGCTCCTCGCAGAGCTGTACGACGGCGCCGGTGATCTCGTGGGCCTCGCTGAACGGGACGCCGCTGCGGGCGAGCCAGTCGGCGATCTCGGTGGCGAGGGTGAATCCGGCGGTGGCCTGCGTACGCAGCTCGGCCTCGTCGACGACGAAGGTGCGCACCATGCCGGACATCGCGGGCAGCACCGTCAGCAGGGTCTCGACGGTGTCGAAGGCGGCGCGCTTGTCCTCGGCGAGGTCCCGGTTGTAGGCGAGCGGGAGGCCCTTGAGTGCGCCGATGACGCCCATCAGGTTGCCGGCGAGGCGGCCCGCCTTGCCGCGGGCCAGCTCGGCGATGTCCGGGTTCTTCTTCTGCGGCATGATCGAGGAGCCGGTGGCGAAGCGGTCGTCGAGCGCGATCCAGCGGAACTGGCGGCTGGCCCAGAGGCAGATCTCCTCCGCGAGCCGGGACACGTCGACGGCGAGCATCGAGCCGACGAAGAGGAACTCGGCGACGTGGTCCCGACTGGCCACCGCGTCGATGGAGTTGGCGCAGGTGCGCTCGTATCCGAGTTCGCGCGCGGCGTGCTCGGGGGTGAGCGCGATGGCCGATCCGGCGAGGGCCGCGGCGCCCAGCGGGGAGCGGGCGCTGCGGCGGTCCCAGTCGCGCAGCCGGTCGATGTCGCGGCTGATCGCGTGGGTGTGCGCCAGGAGTTGGTGGCCGAAGGTGATCGGCTGGGCGGGCTGCAGGTGGGTGAAGCCGGGGGCCGGGGTGGCGCGGTGCCGCCGGGCCTGGGCGAGCAGGGCCTCTTCCAGGTCCGCGGTGGCTTCGGCGAGGTGGCGCACCTGGTCGCGGAGGTAGAGCCGCAGGTCGTTGGCGGCCTGGTCGTTGCGGGAGCGTCCGGCGCGCAGCTTTCCGCCGACGGCGCCGAGCCGTTCGCTGAGCACCCGCTCCAGGAACGTGTGGACGTCCTCGTCCTCGGGCAGCGGCCGTATCTCGCCGCGCCGGTACTCGCCGTCGAGTACGTCGACGGCCTCGATGAGCGTGGCCAGTTCCGCGTCGCCGAGGAGTCCCGCCCGGTGCAGTTCGCGGGCGTGGGAGCGGGAGCCCGCGAGGTCGTAGGGCGCCATGTCGAAGTAGCTCGGCTCGGAACGCGAGAGCTTTGTCAGCGCTTCGTCGGGGGCGTTGCGGAAGCGTCCGCCCCATAGGCGGGTGGTGGCAGCGGCGGTACCGGTCATGGACGGTCTCCCTGGGAGGAAAGGGGGCAGCTCGACAGCCGCGGTCGGCAGGGTGGGGGCGCCCGAAGGGCCGCCCGCGGGCGGGGCTGGGCAGGGCTGAGCACGACAGTGTGTCGACGGGTCTCGCCGGACTGACTGCTTGTCGGACAATTTCAGCAACGCTGGGTGACGGTCAAGAGTCGGAGCGATTAATTCCGCCGACCAACTCCCCGCCACCGCCTGGTAGTCGGCTGCCAGTAGAGTGTCGGCAACAATTGTCCGGCAATCCGACGCATGCTCCGAGGGAGAACGTGATGGCGCTAGGGCCCATAGAGATCGATCGCTCCAGCACGGTGGACCGGGTGGCCCACGCACTGCGCGAGGAGATGTACCGGGGCACCATCGAGGGCGGCACCTCGCTGCGCGAGAGCAACGTCGCGGCGAGCCTCGGGGTCTCCCGCAGCACCGTGCGCGAGGCGCTGCAAATCCTCACGGCCGAGGGCCTGTTGGTGCGGCGGCCGAACCGCGGGGTCGAGGTCCGGCGGCTCACCGAGGACGAGATCGAGGACATCTTCAAGGCGCGCCGGGTCCTTGAGACGGCGGCCGCGCGGTCGGTGGTGCAGGCCACCCGCGCCGACCTCGTGGCGCTCACCGCGGCCCAGCGCGACTTCGAGGAGGCGGTCGCCTCGTCGGCCGCCGCCAGTGTCGTCACGGAGGCGCATCTGTCCGTGCATGTGGCGATCGTGGGGCTGTTGGGCAGTCCGCGCCTGACGACGACCGCCCGCGACCTCATGTCGGAGATCAAGCTGGCAGTGGCCACCACGGACCGCACAAGCGACGATCTCCCGGCGCAGGTCGAGGAGCACCGGGAGATCGTGTCACTGCTGCGTCAGGCGAAGGGCGAGGAAGCGGCCGGCCTCCTGGAGGCACACCTCGCACACGCCAAGGCCTTCATGCCCACGGCCGGCTGACCGGCTGACCGGCCGCCCGTCACGCCGTCACGCCGTCGCCGCGGCCTCCCGGATCAGCGGCTCGAACTCCCGGCGTACGTAGGTGTCGAACGGCGCTGTCAGGGCGCCGTCGATGACCCGGCGCACTCCGTGCACCGCCACGAACTCCTTGAGCGCCACGCGGGATTCGGGCTCGACTCCGCCGCCGATGATCAGCACCGCGAACTCCTCGGTCTCGAGGAGCCCGCGCGCCTCGCCGTCCGTGCTCACGCCCTCCGCGTCGAACCCGTCCGCGCGCAGCGTGGTCAGTACCTCTGCCACCCTGACGGGCGTCCTTCCCAGCACAAGTGTCTTCATGGGGCGAACCTAGAAGCTCAATCGGACTTGAGGTCAAGACCTGCCGCCGCCTGTGCGCGGCGGCGTCTGCGGAGGGCGGCGTAGGAGGCCAGGACGACCACGACCGTGAGCAGGCTGGCGGCGAAGTCCGCGCGGGTTGCCGGGAGGATCGCCATCGCGGCGATGACGACGACCATCGCGCCGATCGTGAACCAGCTCAGGTACGGGTAGCCCCACATCTTGAGGGTGAGGGACTCGGGGTCCTCGCGCTCCAGGCGCTTGCGCAGGCGGAGTTGGGAGAGGGCGACCAGGAGGTAGACGAAGAGGGCGACCGCTCCGTAGGAGTGCACGATGAAGGAGAAGACCGTGTCCGGGGAGACGTAGGCGAAGACCACGGCCACGTAGCCGAGGACCGTGGCCAGGAGGATGGCTCGGCGCGGGACTCCGCTGCGGCTCAGTTTCGTGAGGCCGCGTGGTGCCTCGCCCTCGCGGGTGAGGGCGAAGACGATGCGGGACGCCGAGTACAGGCCCGCGTTGAGCGAGGAGAGGACCGCGATCAGGATCAGGATGCGCATCATGGTGTCGGCGCCGGGGATGCCGATCTCCTGAAGCGCCGCGATGTACGGTCCGCCGTTCAGCTTGTCCGAGCTCCACGGGACGATCGCGACGACCAGGAAGATCGAGCCCACGTAGAAGAGCAGGACGCGCACGACGACGGAGCGGGTCGCCCGCGCGACGTTGCGGCCGGGCTCGGCGGATTCCGCGGCCGCCAGCGCGGCGATCTCGGCGCCGGTGAAGAAGCCGACCGCCGGGATGATCGAGGTGAGGACCGGCCCCACCCCCATCGGCAGGAAGCCGCCGTGCGCGGTCAGGTTGTCGACGCCGCCCGCGTCGTGCGCACCCGGCCACAGGCCGACCACGAAGACGAGTCCCACGACGAGGAACACCGTGATCGCGGCCACCTTGATGGACGAGAACCAGTACTCGAACTCGCCGAAGGTCTTCACCGACAGCATGTTGACCGCCGTCAGGATCAGCATCAGGGCCAGGCTGATCGTCCAGAGCGGGATGCCGGGCAGCCAGGCACGGACGATTTCGGCGCCCGCGACCGCTTCGAGGGCCACCACGTTGACCCAGAAGTACCAGTACAGCCAGCCGATGGTGAAGCTGCCCATCGGGCCGAGGGCCAGCCGTGCGTAGGCGTGGAAGGAGCCGACGGCCGGGCGTGCCACCGCCATTTCGCCGAGCATCCGCATCACGAGGATGACCAGGCCGCCGGCGAGCGCGAAGGAGATCACGGCGGCGGGCCCGGTGTCCTGGATGACGACGCGGCTGCCGACGAAGAGTCCGGCGCCGATGACACCGCCGATCGCGATCAGGGTCATGTGCCGCTGTTTGAGGGCGCTGCGCAGACCGGGGCCGCCCGAGGACCCGGTCGCGCCGTCGTCCCGCAGGGATCTGTCGCTGGTGTCCGTCACGTCCGCCTCTTCTCGTACGTCTGACGTGGGCCTGTCCGACGGCGCCGGCACATGATGATCATGCGGCGCCGTCGGACAGTCTTGGCACGCCCTGAGGCTCGCCGGGGCGCGTTCAACGAACCGTTCACACGGTCGAAACGAACGACGACTCAGGCCACGGCGCGGGCGACCGAAGCCACCATCTCGTCGACCCCTTCGAGCAGTTCCCCGAGCACCGCCCGGTCCGCGACCAGCGGTGGGGCCACCATCAGCATGGTCGCGCCGCGGTCGTCGGGCCGCAGGATCACCCCGGTGCGGCGCATCGCGTCCGGCAGCACCTCGCGCAGGATCCGTGCCGACTGGTCGTCGGTCAGCTCCCGGCCGCTGTCCCGGTCGGCCGTGAATTCGACCGCGTAGAAGAAGCCGGTGCCGCGGACATCGGCGACGACCGGGTGGCGTGCCGCGATCTCGTCGAGTCCGGCCCGGAGGACCGGGCCCAGTTCCCGCACGCTGCCGGGGATGTTCTCGGCGCGCATGGCGCCGATGTTGGCGACGGCGACCGCCGTGGACACCGGGTGCCCGCCCCAGGTCGCGCCGTGCGTGAAGGTGCCGCCGAGCGGCGAGTCGTACAGGCCGCGCACCAGAGGCTCGCGGACGATGGCGCCGCCGAGCGGCGCGTAGCCGGAGGTGGCTCCCTTGGCGAAGGTGATCAGGTCGGGGACGACGCCCTCGGCCGCGCTGCCGAACCAGTGGCCGAGCCGGCCGAAGGAGCAGATGACCTCGTCGGCGACGAGCAGGATGCCGTGCTCGTCGCAGATGCGGCGCAGTTCGCGCCAGTAGCCTTCGGGCGGGACGAGGGCGCCGCGGCCGTTCTGCACGGGTTCGGCGAAGACCGCGGCGACCGTCTCCGGGCCCTCCTCGGCGATGGCCCGCTCGATCGCGCGGACGCAGTCGAGTTCCACTGCCGGGCCGCAATCGCCCGTGAACCCAAGGGTGTTGGGGACGTGCCGGATACCCGGGAGCAGCGGCCCGAAGGGTTCGCGGAGCTTGGGCAGGCCGGTGACGGAGAGGGCGCCCAGGGTGACACCGTGGTACGCCATCGACCGGCTGATGATCTTCGTACGTTCCGGCTGTCCCTGCGAACGGTGGTACTGGCGGGCGAACTTGATCGCGGTCTCGACCGCCTCCGAACCGGAGTTGACGAAGTACGTCACCTCCAGGTCGCCCGGGGCGAGTTCGGCGATCAGGCTCGCCGCCTCGATGGCGGGCGGGTGGGCCGCGCCCCAGTTCGTGGAGTACGCGAGGGTCTCCATCTGCTTGGCGCCCGTGGCCACGACGTCGCCGCGACCGTGGCCGATGTTCACGCAGAACAGTCCGGAGAGGCCGTCGAGGTGGCGCTTGCCCTCGTCGTCGTAGAGGTAGCAGCCCTCGCCGCGCACATAGACCGGCGGCGGGGTGTCGTACCAGCTGTCCTTGCGGGTGAAGTGCGGGCCGAGGTGACGCTGGGCCTTGGCACGCAGGGTGAGGTCCTGGGGCACGATGCGCTCCTTCGCGGTCACGTTCACGTTTTCGGTCACGTTCGCGTTCGCGTTCGCGTTCGCCTTCACAGCAGGGCTTGGTCTACGTCGGCGTGCTTCATGTCGTGGGCCTCGGCCACCGGACGGTAGGTGAGCCGTCCGCCGAGCGTGTTGATGCCCCGCTTCAGCTCCGGGTCGGCCGCCGCGGCCGCGCGCAGACCGTGGTCGGCGATGGCCTGGACGTAGGGAAGCGTGACGTTGGTGAGGGCGTGGGTCGAGGTGTGCGGGACGGCGCCGGGCATATTGGCGACGCAGTAGAAGAGGGTGTCGTGGACCCGGTACACGGGGTCGGCGTGCGTGGTGGGCCGGGTGTCCTCGAAGCAGCCGCCCTGGTCGACGGAGATGTCGACGAGGACGGCGCCGGGCTTCATGCGGGCGACGAGGTCGTTGCTCACGAGGCGGGGCGCCTTGGCGCCGGGGACGAGGACGGCGCCGATCACCAGGTCGGCGTCGAGCACGGCCTGTTCGAGGGCGAGCCGGTTCGAGGCGAGTGTCGTGATGCGGCCCTGGTACATGCGGTCGGCAGCGCGCAGCTTGTTCAGGTCGGTGTCGAGCAGCACGACGTCCGCCCACATGCCGGTGGCGACGGCGACCGCGTTCATGCCCGCGACCCCGGCGCCGATGACGACGACGCGGGCCGGGCGGGTGCCGGAGACGCCGCCCGTCAGCACGCCGCGCCCGCCGCCGCCCCGCATCAGGTGGTACGCCCCGACCTGTGGCGCGAGTCGGCCCGCGACCTCGGACATCGGGAAGAGCAGCGGCAGCGAGCCGTCGGCCGCCTGCACCGTCTCGTAGGCGACACCGGTGGTGCCGGCGTCGAGCAGCGCCTGGGTGCACGCGCGGGACGCGGCGAGGTGGAGGTAGGTGAAAAGGACCTGGTCGGGGCGGAGCCGGTGGTACTCGTCGGCCACCGGCTCCTTCACCTTCAGGACCAGGTCCGCCTCGGCCCACACGTCGTCGGCGGCGGGCAGGACCCGGGCGCCGGCCTCGGCGTAGTCGGTGTCCGGCAGCGCGGAGCCGCTTCCGGCTCCCGCCTCGACGGTGACGGTGTGGCCGTGTGCGGTCAGTTCGTGGACCCCGGCCGGGGTCAGGGCGACGCGGAACTCGTTGTTCTTCACTTCGCGCGGAATACCGATCCTCACGGTTCGACTCCCCTCTGGCCCGCCCTGATTGCGGCGCGGACGCGGTGCGACAGGCGTGGGTTGGCGCGCTCGACACGAGTTGGGGTTCAGGTGGCGGTCCGTGGCGTCGGCATCGCACCCTCGTGCGGCGAGGCCACCACGGCTACCGTGCCGAAGAGGGCGGCGCTCGCAACAGGTCCAGTTGCGCGCACGCTGAGGGTGCCAGGCCGACCGCGAGACGGAGGCGATACGTGCCACGTACGTTGATCGAGATCGAGCGGGGTCATGGCGAGCCGCTGTACCGGCAGGTGCGCAGGGCCATCGAGCACGGCATCGCGTCGGGGCGACTCGACGCGGGTGGCAGGTTGCCCTCCTCGCGGTTGCTCGCCCAGGAGTTGGGGGTGTCCCGGAACACCGTCACGGCCGCCTATGAGGAGTTGGTGGCGGAGGGGTTCGTGGAGAGCCGGGAGCGTTCGGGGCTCTTCGTCAACCCACGGATGCCGCCGCGCCCGGAGCCCGGTCCCGCGCTCCCTCCGCAGCACACCTTCGACTGGTCGGGGCGGCTGCGCGGCCGCGAGGGGGACCGGCTTCCGCACATCGAGAAGCATCCGGACTGGGCGAGCTACCCGTATCCGTTCCCCGCGGGACAGGTCGATCCGCGGGCCTTTCCCGCGCGGGCCTGGGTGCGTGCCCTGAACCGGGCGCTCGACCGGCCGCACGCGGCCTGGTCGTTGCAGGACTGCGTGGCCGACGACGATCCGTTGCTGGTGGAGATGGTCCGTTCCCACCTGCTGCCCGCACGCGGAGTGGCGGCGGACGCGGACGAGGTACTCGTCACCATCGGCTCGCAGCAGGGGCTCGACCTGCTGGGACGGGCACTGCTCGGCCCCGGCTCGGTGGCCGCCGTGGAGGACCCCGGGTATCTGGACGCGCGGCACATCTTCCTGCGGGCCGGGGCCAGGCTGCATCCGCTGCCCGTCGACGCGGAAGGGCTGTGCCCGCCCGACACCCTGCACGGCGTCGACCTGCTGCATGTGACGCCCAGTCACCATCATCCGACCAATGCGACGTTGGGTCCGGGGCGACGGCATACGTTGCTCACGGCGGCCAGGGACGCGGGCACGGTCGTCGTGGAGGACGACTACGACAGCGAGTTCCGCTACGAGGGCAGTCCGACGCCCGCGCTCAAGTCGCAGGACACCACCGGGCAGGTGGTGTACCTGGGCACGTTCTCCAAGTTCCTCGCTCCGGGGCTCAGGCTGGGCTATCTCGTCGGGTCCGCCGAACTCGTCGCTCACCTGCGGGAGTTGCGTCGTTACTCGGTGCGCCACCCGTCCGGTCATCTCCAGCGGGCGCTCGGCCTGCTGATCGAGTCGGGCGACTACCAGTGGGCCGTGCGGCGCAGCCGGGCGCGGCTCGGCATGAAGTGGCGGCTGATGCGGGACGCGGTGAACGCGTCGCTGCCGTGGTCGAGTTCTCCCGCGCCGGGCGGCGTGAGCCTGTGGATGTCGGGGCCGGAGGGGCTCGACTGCCGGGAGCTGGTACGGCGTGCGCGCGAGCGGGGTGTGCTGATCGAGCGCGGTGACATCTTCTTCCTGGCGGGCCCGGACGCGGATGCGTTGCGGCACTTCCGGATCGGCTTCTCGGCGCCACGGGCCGAGGTGATCGAGCCGGGGATCGCGATCCTCGGCGAGGTCGTACGGGAGTTGCTGCCACCCGGGTGACGCTCAGTCCGCCTCGACCCGCGCGATCCGCTCGGCCGCCTGCCGCAGCACCGGCACCAGTTGCACGGCCCGCTCCACACTGACCCGCACGACGGGCGCCTGGAGCGCCACGCACTGGCGCACCCGTGATGCCACCGGATCCTCGCCCGGCCCGCGGGGCACGGGCACGGCGGCACAGACGAGGCCGGGCAGGAACTCCTCGTCGTCCAGGGCGAATCCGTCCCTGCGCACCTGGTCGAGCTCGGCCTCCAGGGCGTCGGGGTCGGTGCGGGTGCGCGCGGTGAACGCCTTCAGCGGGGCCGCGGTGAGGATCTTTCGGCGCTGGGCGGCGGGCAGGAACGCGAGGATCAGCTTGCCGCTGGCACTGCAGTGCACCGGGACGCGGGAGCCGGGCCGCAGGGCGAACCGCAGCGGCTCCGGGGTCTCGACGCGATCGAGGTAGACGACCTCCGGTCCGGCCGGCGCGGTCAGGTTGCAGGTCTCGCCGATCTCGTCGACGAGGTGGCGCAGCACCGCGTGCCGGGCCGCGTGGTGGGTGCCGTGGCTGAGCAGGTCCTCGGCGAACACGCGCAGCCGGCCGCCCGCGCCGTAGCGGCGGCCGTCGCCCTGGCGGTCGAGGAGGCCCGCGCCCTCCAGCTGCCCGAGCATCCGGTGCACGGTCGGCTTGGGCAGGCCGGTCTCGGCGACCAGCTCGGTCAGGGTGACCAGGCGGTCGGTGCGGGCGATGTGTTCCAGCAGGGCGAACAGGCGCAGGGCCGGGGTTCCGTCGTCCATGTGCACCATCCTCAACTCGCTTGCGCGACCTGCCGGTTGCCGGGCGTCTGAACGTAGCAGCACGTCCCGGATTTCGGTACGCGTGGTTGACGCTGCCGAGACGCCCGCTCTACGGTCCTCGACGTGTCCCGCTTTTGGGAACACCGCGTACCGGATCCCGGAACCCGCTCTCCCCCACTGAACATGCGCCACCCCGCACCAGCACCGACAGCACGTCGAAGGGTGGAAAATCCATGACCAGCAGTGCGCCCCAACCGCAGTTCACGACCGAGGACGGCCGTCAGGTGGCCGCCGGCGTGCAGCGGATGACCCCATCCGAGTCGTTCGTGGAGACCCTGGTCTCGCACGGCGTCACGGACATCTTCGGCATCATGGGTTCGGCCTTCATGGACGCGATGGACATCTTCGCGCCGGCCGGCATCCAGCTGATCCCGGTCGTGCACGAGCAGGGCGCCGGCCACATGGCGGACGGCTATGCGCGGGCCAGCGGCCGCCACGGCGTGGTGATCGGCCAGAACGGGCCGGGCATCTCCAACTGCGTCACGGCGATCGCGGCGGCGTACTGGGCGCACTCCCCCGTCGTCGTCGTCACGCCCGAGGCGGGCACGATGGGCATGGGGCTCGGCGGTTTCCAGGAGACCAACCAGCTCCCGATGTTCGAGGAGTTCACCAAGTACCAGGCACACGTGAACAATCCACGCCGGATGGCGGAGCTGACGGGCCGCGCCTTCGACCGGGCGATGAGCGAAAAGGGCCCGACGCAGCTCAACATCCCGCGCGACCACTTCTACGGCGACATCGAGGCCGAGATCCCGCGCCCGTCCCGCCTCGACCGGGGGCCGGGCGGTGAGCGCAGCCTGGAGGAGGCGGCGCGGCTGCTCTCCGAGGCCGAGTTCCCGGTGATCATCTCCGGTGGCGGTGTGGTCATGGGCGACGCGGTCGAGCAGGCGAAGGCGCTGGCCGAGCGGCTCGGCGCGCCGGTCGTCAACTCGTACCAGCACAACGACTCGTTCCCGGCGAGCCACCCGCTGTGGTGCGGCCCGCTCGGCTACCAGGGCTCCAAGGCGGGCATGAAGCTGCTGGCGCAGGCCGATGTGGTGGTCGCGCTCGGGACCCGGCTCGGCCCGTTCGGCACGCTGGCGCAGTACGGCATGGAGTACTGGCCCAAGGACGCCAAGATCATCCAGATCGACGCGGACCACCGCATGCTGGGCCTCGTCAAGAAGATCGAGGTCGGGATCTGCGGGGACGCGGGCGCCGCGGCGCAGTCCCTCGTGCGCCGGCTCGAAGGACGTGACCTCCTCTGCGAGCAGACCCGCGCCCGACGTTCGGCGACCATCCAGGCGGAGAAGGACGCGTGGGAGAAGGAGCTGGACGGCTGGATCCACGAGACGGACCCGTACAGCATCGACATGATCGCCGAGCAGGACGGCGAGGACGGCTCCTGGCTGCACCCGCGTCAGGTGCTGCGCGAGCTGGAGAAGGCGCTGCCGGAGCGGGTGATGGTCTCCACCGACATCGGCAACATCAACTCGATCGCCCACAGCTACCTCCGTTTCGAGGAGCCGCGCTCGTTCTTCGCCCCGATGTCCTTCGGCAACTGCGGTTACGCGCTGCCGACGATCATCGGCGCCAAGCTGGCCGCGCCCGAGCGCCCCGCGGTCGCCTACGCGGGCGACGGCGCCTGGGGCATGAGCATGGGCGAGATCATGACGGCGGTGCGGCACGACATCCCGGTGACCGCGGTGGTCTTCCACAACCGGCAGTGGGGCGCCGAGAAGAAGAACCAGGTCGACTTCTACGACCGCCGGTTCGTCGCGGGCGAGTTGGAGAGCGAGTCCTTCGCCGGGATCGCCCGCGCGATGGGCGCCGACGGCGTGATCGTGGACCGCCTGGAGGACGTCGGTCCCGCGCTGAGCAAGGCGGTCGAGGCGCAGATGAACGAGGGGCGCACCACCGTCATCGAGGTCATGACCACCCGTGAGCTCGGCGACCCGTTCCGCCGCGACGCCCTGTCGAAGCCGGTCAGGCACCTCACCAAGTACCAGGACTACGTCTGATCGCTGTACGAGCACGTCCGGGGCGCCCGCGGTCGGTGCGGGCGCCCCGCCCTCCGTCCCTCTCCCCTGGTGGTGATCTTCCGTGCCGAGCCCGCTCCCCCGCCCCGCCGATCCCCTGCACGCCGCCGACACGATCCTGTACGGCGGCACCGTGCGCACCCTGGACCGTGCCGGGCACACCGGCACGGCGCTCGCCGCCCGCGACGGCAAGGTCCTCGCCGTCGGCCCGGACGCCGACATCCTGACCCTCGCGGGACCTGCCACCACGCTCCGCGATCTGCGTGGTTCCTGCGCCGTGCCGGGGTTCATCGAGACCCACAACCACCCCACGTTCTTCGGCCTGACCCTCGCCGCCGAGGTCGACGCGGGCAGTCCGCCGAACGACCGGATCGCCGACATCGTGGCCCGCGTCGGGCAGGCCGCCGGGCACACCGAGCGGGGCGAGTGGATCCGCGGCTACCGCTACGACGACACGCTGCTGGCCGACGACCGGCACCCCACCCGCACCGATCTGGACCCGGTCGCGCCGCACCACCCGGTGTGTCTGCAGCACATCTCGGGGCACTTCTGCGTGCTCAACTCCGCTGCCCTGGACCGCCTGGGCATCGACCGGGACACCCCCGACCCGGTCGGCGGCGCCATCGTCCGCGACGCGAAGGGCGAGCCGACCGGCGTCCTCGCGGAGACCGCCGCGTTCGCCGCGTACGCGGGGATGCCGCACCCGGGCGTGGACGACCTCGCCGACGCGATCGGGCGGGCCGGTGACGCGTATCTGGCGGCGGGTGTCACCACCGTGCACGACACCGGGCTCGGCCTGATGGGCGGGCCCGGCGAACTCGACGCCTACCGCAGGGCCCGGCTCACCGGCCGGCTGCGCAACCGGATCCAGGCGTATCTGGTGCAGGACCTGTTCCCTGAGCTGGCGGAGGGGCGCCTCAGCCCGGTGGAGTCGGCCGTCGCGGGGCTCGGGGACGACGAGTTCCGGGTGGCCGGCGTCAAGATGTGGGCGGACGGCTCGATCCAGGGCCTGACCGGGTGTGTCTCGGACGGCTACGCGTGCGCGCCGGACAAGCACGGGCTGCTGATCTTCCCGCCGGACGACCTGTCCCGGCGGATCGCGACGCTGCACGAGGCGGGCTGGCAGGTTGCCGTGCACGGCAACGGCGACGGCGCGATCCAGGCCATCCTCGACGCGTACCAGAAGCTGGGCCTCGACCCGGAGTCCGCGGACCGGCGCCACCGCATCGAGCACTGCCAGATGGCGGGAGAGCGGCAACTCGCGGACATGGCGCGGGCCGGTGTGCACGCCTCGTTCTTCGTCAAGCACGTCTACTACTGGGGCGACCGGCACCGCGACCGCTTCCTCGGCCCCGAACGGGCCGCCCGTATCGACCCGTTGGCCTCGGCCCGCCGCCACGGCGTCACGTTCGGACTGCACTCGGACACGCCCGTGGTGCCGGTGCCGCCGCTGGAGGGGATGTGGTGTGCGGTCGAGCGGATGACCCGCGACGGCCATCAACTGGGGCCCGAGCAGCGGGTCGACGCGGAGACGGCGCTGCGCGCCTACACCAGCGAGGCGGCGAAGCTGGCCTTCGAGGAGGACCGCAAGGGGACCCTGGAGCCGGGCAAGCTGGCCGATGTCACGGTCCTGTCCGAGGACCCGACCGCCGGTGGCGAGCGCAGCCTGCGCGATCTGTCGGTCGAGGCGACGGTCATCGGCGGCGACGTCGTCTGGGAGCGAACCCCCGGAGGTACGCGATGAGTTCACCACCACCTTCACCACCATCGGAGCCCACCCGCCGACTGCCGCGCAGCCTGTGGCTGGGCCTCGGCGTCCCCTCGTTCGCGCTCCTCGTGGTCATGCCGCTGCTCGCGAACACGGACGTGTACGTGGCGGGCATCCCGCTGCTGTTCCTGTGGGTGTTCGCCTGCTTCCCGCTGACCAGCCTGTGTCTGTATCTGGCGTGGCGGATGGACCAGAAGCACTACCCCGAGGACACACCGAACTCCACGGAAGAGGCGTCTCGATGATCGCCACCGTCTTCTTCGTCATCATGGTGCTCTCGGTCCTCGTGGCGTTCAGCGCCCGTCGCGGCATCCGCAAGGTGTCCATCAGCGAGTACCTGGTCGGCGGCCGTTCGTTCCCGCCGTGGCTGCTGTACTTCCTCGCGGTCGGCGAGGTCTACAGCATCGGCACGATGATCGGCTTCCCGGCCGGGATCTACGCCAAGGGCGCGAGCTACGGCGTCTGGTTCCTCGGCTACATCCTGCTGGCCTATCCGCTCGGTTACTACGTGGCGCCGCTGATCTGGCGGGCCGGTGTCCGCTACGACGCGATGACCATCCCCGATGTGTTCGGCCGCCACTTCCGCAGCCGCGGCCTCGAACTCATCACGGCGCTCGCCCTGTTGGTGGCCCTGGTGCCGTGGGGTCAATACCAGTTCATCGGCATGCAGGTGGTCCTGACGGCGCTCGGGCTGCCGATCACACCGTTGCAGGCGGTGATCCTCGCAGGCGTGATGGCGTTCCTGTACGTCGCCGTGTCCGGGGTGCGGTCCCCGGCGTTCGTGTCCATCCTCAAGGACGGGCTCATGGTGGTCGGCGTGGTGGCGGCGGGTGTCGCCGCGCTCGTCGCGGGCGGTGGCATCGAGGCGGTCACGGATCCGGCGGCGGTGCCGCACACGCAGGTCACCATGTCGGGCAGCCCGATGGTGTTCGCGCTGACCACCATCGTCTTCCAGGCGGTGACCTTCTATCTGGGCTTCTCCGCGGGCTATATCTTCACCGCGCGCTCCGAGCGGGCCATCAAGTCGTCGACGGTGTGGATGCCGTCGTACATGCTGATGTACCCGTTCCTGGTGGCGACGGCGTACTTCGCGTACGTGGCCGGCAAGCATGTCGCCGATCCCAACACGGTGTTCATGGAGGTCGTGCGTGACGTGCTGCCCGACTGGCTGGTGGGTGTGGTCGCGGGCGGCGCGGGCCTGTCCGGGGTGCTGGTCCTCGCGGTGACGGCGCTGTCGATCGGCGGCATCGTCTCCCGCAACCTCGCGCCGAACCTGCGCCCGGAGGCCCAGCGCCGGTGGACGACGCTGGCCGTCGCGGTGTTCCTCGTCGCGGCCGCCGTGCTGACGCTGACCGCGTCGTCGCTGATGCTGACCGTGCTCAACCTGACGTACTACCTGCTCGGCCAGTTGATCCCCGGTTGGTTCGCCCTGCTGTTCTTCCGCCGGGTGCGGGCGTGGGCGGTGGCCACCGGAATGATCGCGGGTGTCGCCGCGTCCCTGGTGCTGTACGTGGTGGAGCCCGACCTCGGCGGGGTCAACGCGGGCCTGCTCACGGTGGTGTTGAACGCGGCGCTCACCTTCGGCCTGAGCGCCCTGGTCAGGTCCCGGCCGTGTGCGACGGAGCCGCCGCTGGTGTCGGTGCCCGCGCCCCGGCCGGGCGCGGCGGACACCCCTGACGAGGAGCCGGCCGCGCTGCGCTGACGGTCGAGCGGGGCGGGTAGGGATCGGCGTTCGTGCCCCCACCCGCCTCGCGGCTCTCAGGCCCCGGCCAGTTCCGCCACGTCCGCGGCCGTCAGCGTCTTCCCGTAGATCCGGAAGTCGTCGAGCGCGCCCTTCAGGTACGGGTCGGCGTACTGGGACTTGCCGAGGTATCCGGCGCGGATGTGGTTGCCGAACATGTCCGGCCGCGCGGTGACCTGTTCGTTGCGCCCCTTCTCCACGCCGTCGACGTACAGCACGGCCGTGCCGTTCCCGTATGTCAGCGCCACGTGCACCCAGCTGCCGGTGGGGAGTTGATCGACGTCGATGCGCTCCTCCGCCCCTGCCCCACCGGCGGTGATGGCGAACCGCAGGGTGTCGCTGTCGCTGCGCGGGGTCAGGAACAGGTTGCACGAAGCCCCGGTGCCGATGTCGACGATGCGCGTCCATGTCTCGGGCGTCCCGTCGAGCTTCACCCAGGTCGCCAGCGAGTACGCGGTCGCGCCGGCCAGTACGTCGTCGGCCAGCTTCACGTACCCGTCCGACCCGTCGAGGGCGACGGCGCCGCCGATCTTCCCGCCGGACGCCCAGGCCGCGCCGCCCATCAGCTGGGCGGCCTTGCCGTTGCCCGTGGCGTCGGCTGCGGTGGTACCGGAGGTCTCGTCGAAGCGGTGCCAGGCGGCGAACTCCGGTGGTGGGGGCGGCGGTTCGCCCGTCAGCCAGTACGCCGTGTAGTAGACGTGGTGGGTGCGGGCGATGGGCAGCAGGGTGACGTTCTCGTCGTCGGCCCGCGCCGTGAACCTCATCGGCGCGGCGGCCGTCTGCTTCACCGACTTGGGGTCGAGCCGGGGCATCCGCATCGCGCCCCGGTCGCCGTACTGCCCGGCGAGCACCACCGGCCCGTACAGCACGGCCTGTACGTCCGGGTCGTCGGGCGTCGGCTCGATGGCGAGCCGCATGGGGAGGGTGACCTCGACCCGGTCACCGGCCTTCCAGCGGCGGCGCAGCGCGAACCAGCTGCCCGCCTTGGGCCGTTCGCCGAGGGACCGGCCGTTGAGGGTGACGCGCGCGCCGCTCGTCCACGAGGGGATGCGCACCCGCAGTTCGTGCTCGGCGGCGCCGGCCGTGACGGTGAGCGTGGTGGACGCCTTGTCGGGGAAGCCGGTCGTCTGCCGCCAACTGACGCCCCTGGCCTTCCACTTCACTTCCGCGGGCACGAACAGGTTCACCAGGAGACGGTCGTCGTCGTGCGAGAAGACGCTCTCCGCGAACTTCGCCTGTGTCTCCATCCCGCTGCCGTGGTCGCAGGAGAAGTTGTCGTAGTCGGTGGAGTAGGCCTTGGGGTCCTCGCCCATGAAGGAGGGCTGCTGCTTGTACGAGCCCGGCGCGAGGCCCGTGTAGTAGATGTTGAAGCCGTGCGCGGAGTCGGGGTCCTGCTCGCCGAGCATCTGGTTGAACAGCGTGCGCTCGTAGTAGTCGAGCAGGTCGACGCGGTGCGGTGCGTGGAGGTGCATCAGCCGGGTCAGCTTCAGCATGTTGTAGCTGTTGCAGTTCTCGCAGCAGCCGTTGGAGAGCTGGGCGGCGATGGCGTCCGGCTCGTGGAAGGCCTCGCCGTTGCTGTTGCCGCCGATGACGTACGTGTGGTGGTCGGTGACGATCTGCCAGAAGTTCTCGGCGATGGTGCGGTAGCGGTCGCCGAGGCCCTCCTCCCACAGTCGCAGCGCGCCCACCATCTTCGGTATCTGCGTGTTGGCGTGCAGCCCGGCGAGCTTGTCCTCGTTCCTGGCGAGCGGGTCGAAGACGACGTCGTGGGTGAACCGTTCGGCGACCTTCAGCCAGTTGGTGTCACCGGTGACTTCGTGCAGGTCGGCGAGCACGTCGTTCATGCCGCCGAACTCGGTCTGGAGCACCCGCTGCATGTGGTCGTGGCTCAGCGCCCCGGTCCGCTTGTCCACCCAGGCGGCCTGCCGCAGCACGACATCGAGGGCCTGGTCGTCGCCGGTGAGACGGTGCTGGTCGACGAGGCCCGCCATGATCTTGTGGATGGTGTAGTACGGCGCCCAGACCCCGGTTCCGGCCTCAAGACGGTCGAAGAAGCTCTCCGGGAACGCGGACAGATACCCCTTGCCGAAGCCCGCCCCGGGCGACGCGTCCTGACACTGCGCGAGCGCGGCGACGAGCTTGCGTCCCTTGTCGCGTACGGCGGTGTCGCCGGTGTTGGCGTACGTCAGCGCGAGCCCGGACAGCAGATGTCCGGTGGTGTGCCCGCGCAGTTCCACGTCGGGCCCCTCCCAGCCGCCGCAGGGTTCGGCGTCGGACGGCAGGCCCACGTTCTTCCTGAAGGTGTGCAGCAGCCGGTCGATGTCGACGAAGTGCAGGTAGGCGGTGTTGCGTGCCTGGTTGTCGCGGAAGACACCGGGCAGCAGGGCGACGGCGTCGAGGGGGAAGGGTTCGACGGCGCCGGACGCTCGCCCGCCCGGCTCGGGTCCGGCGGCCGGGCTCGCGTACGCCGCCGTGCCCACGGCGGTGGGCAGCGCGGCGACCGCGACCCCGGTGGCGGCGGCAGCGATGAACTGCCGTCTGCCGGGGGCTACTTGCGAAGAAGGCGATCCGTTGGATCTCTCGGTGCGGCTCACGTCGTTCTCCTCGCGCGGCTATTTGTTCGCGATTTCGGACAGTGAACGGAACTCCGGACGCGAAGATTAGGCTCGCCGCACATCATGGTCAACACCCCGCGCACGGCTCCCACGCACACCGGCCCTTGAGCAGCTCCTCGCGGTGTGATCCGGTTAGCCTGCCAGCTGCGGCGATCTCCGTCGCCACCGTTCCACCCGACGAAAGAGCCGTGAACATGACCACCACCGCCCGCGCCACCGTGCAGCACGAGGACGAGCGCACGCGGGTCACCCGCTGGGACTTCGAGCCGGGGCAGAGCACCGGCCGCCACGTGCACGCGTACGACTACGTCGTGGTCCCGGTGACGGACGGCCACACCGATGTCATCACGCCTGACGGCACGGTCACGCGCAACGAGCTGCGCTCGGGCCGCTCCTACGCGCGTTCGGCGGGCAGCGAGCACGAGGTCGTCAACGCGGGCACCGCCCCGCTCGCCTTCGTAGAGGTCGAGCGCAAGTAACGCCGCCGCGGTGCGGTCACGCCTTGCGCGCCACCCCGCACACCGCCGCCTCGACCGCCGCCTCCTCGGGCCGCGGCGCGTCGGGGTCCGGGCGCCAGGCCGACGTATGGACGACTCCCGGCTCGACGAGGTCGAGGCCGTCGAAGAACGCGGCGATCCGCTCCGGCGCCCGCAGGTGATAGGTGTGCACCGACTGCTGGTTGTAGCCGGCGACCGCCGTGTTCAGCGCGTCGTTGGTGTTCGTGCCGTCGGTCAGCGCCAGGTAGCTGCCGGACGGCAGCGCGTCGAGCAGCGTGGACACCACTTCCGCGGGGCGGTCGTCGTCGGACAGCTGCCCCATGATGCTGAGCAGGGTCAGTCCGATCGGCCGGTCGAAGTCCAGGGTGTCGCGCGCCTGGGCCAGGATCCGTTCCGGGTCCCGCACATCGGCGTCGAGATAGGCGCAGGCCCCCTCGGGGGTGCTGGTGAGCAGGGCCCGCGCGTGGGTCAGCACCAGCGGGTCGTTGTCGACGTACACGATCCGGCTGTCCGGGGCGATGCGCTGGGCCACCTCGTGCGTGTTGTCGGCCGTGGGCAGGCCGGTGCCGATGTCGAGGAACTGCCGGATGCCCGCCTCGCCCGCCAGGTACCGCACCGCGCGCACAAGGAACTGCCGCTGCAGACGGGCGACGGTGGCGAACTCGGGGAACGTGGCGAGGATGACCTCGCCGACCTCACTGTCGACGGGGTAGTTGTCCTTGCCGCCCAGCAGGTAGTTCCACACCCTGGCGGAGTGCGGGCGGTCGGTCTGGAGCCTGTCGCGGAGCTCGCCATGCGTGTGATCCATGGCCACAGCTTCACACACAACACGCCGGTGGCGCCGATGAGTTCGGGCCCTGGGAGCGGTCTGCACCAGTATCACCACGGCATGCCACCCGAGGAGGACTTTCCGTGATCGACCTGAAGCCGGCCTGCGGCCGGATGACCGACGTACTGGCCGGCGTGAGTGACGAGCAGTTGTCCCGGCCCACCCCCTGCTCCGAGTACTCCGTGCGCGAGCTGATCGCCCACGTCGACGATGCGGCGCGGGCGTTCACCGGCTTCGCCCGCAAGGAAGCGCCCCTGTCCTCGGAGGCGGGCGACTGGCGGGTGAGCACGGTGAAGAGCGTGCGGGCGCTCGGCGACGCCTGGGACGACCCGGAGGCCTGGCGGGGCGAGACGGACGGGCCGGGGTTCACGCTGCCGAACGACACCTGGGGGAAGGTCGCGCTCACCGAGATGGTGGTGCACGGCTGGGACCTCGCCAAGGCGACCGGCCAGCCCTTCGACCTGCCCGAGGAGACCCTGCTCGCCTGCCACGACCACGTCAGCGGCTTCGTGACGGCGGCGCCCCTGCCGGAGCTGTGGGGTCCGCCGGTCGAGACGCCCGCGGACGCGCCGCTGATGGACCGCATCGTGGGCTTCACGGGACGCCGGCCGTAGTCCCGCTCCCCGTGCACTCTGCACAGCCACCTCCGTCCCACCGGGCACTGCGCCCATCCCGCCCGTTCGGCGGCCGCCGTAGCGTGCGGGCAACCGCAGTCGCTTGGAGGTTCGATGGCCGCAGCACGCGCCGTCGGGGTGGACGACCACGCCCTGACCAGAGTGCCCACCACCGCCCGTTACGGCTGGTGGTCCGTAGCCCTGCAGCGTTTCGGGCAGATCTCCGGGCTCAGCCAGTTCGTGCTCGGAGCGACGCTGGGCTTCGGGATGGACTTCTGGACGGCGTTCTGGGCTCTCACGCTCGGCTCGGTGATCGTCGAGGTGCTCTCGATCTTCATAGGGATCATCGGCGTACGGGAGGGGCTGCCGACGTCCGTGCTCGCGCGCTGGACCGGGTTCGGGCGCGTCGGGTCCTCGCTGATCGGGCTCGCCATCGCGCTGAGCCTCATCGGCTGGTTCGGCATCCAGTCGGCGATATCGGCCGACGCGCTCGCCGGCCTCGTCGGGGTGTTCCCCGCGCCGGTGTGGTCGGTCCTGTTCGGGCTCGGTGTGACGGCCGTCGTGCTGTGGGGCTTCGGCTCCATGAACTGGGCCGCGTACATCACCGTCCCCGCGTTCCTGCTGCTCGTGGGCTGGTCCACGGTGCACGAGCTGGTCCGCTACGACATCGGGCACCTCGTCGCCTCCGCGCCGCCGGGCCCTCAGCTCTCCCTCGTCCAGGGCACGACGCTCGTGGCGGGCGGTGCGATCGCGGGCGCGATCATCACGCCGGACATGACCCGCTTCAACCGCTCCACCGCCGACGTCGTCAAGCAGACCGTGGTGGGCATCTCGCTCGGTGAGTACGTGGTCGGGCTCGCCGGAGTGCTCCTCGCGCACGCCACCCGGTCCGCCGACGTGACCGCGATCGCCGTGTCCTCGGTGGGCTGGGTCGGCACGCTCGTCGTCATCATGGGCGCGTTGAAGATCAACGACTGGAATCTGTACAGCTCAGGTCTCGGCGTCGTGAACTTCATCGAGTCGGTCTTCGGCCGCAAGGTCAACCGCGCCACCGTCACCGTCGTCCTCGGCCTCGTCGGCAGCCTGCTCGCGGCGGCCGGCATCCTCGACCGGTTCGCCGACTTCCTGACGCTGCTCGGCGTCGCCTTCCCGCCCATCGCCGGCGTGATGATCGCCGAGTACTTCGTGGTCAAGCGCTGGCGCGGTGACCTGGAGGCCTCGCGGGCCTCGGGCACGCTGCCCGCGACCGCGCCGACCTGGGTCCCGGCGACGCTCGTCGTGTGGTTGCTCGCCTTCTGCGTCGGTGAATTCGTCGACTGGGGCCTGCCCAGCATCAACTCGGTCGTCTTCGCGTTCGTCGCCTACGTCGTTCTGGGCCGGCTCGGCCTGGTGCGCGGCGTCGGTGTGTCCCGCGACATGGGAGCCGGTGCGCCGGTGTCCGATGAGAGTGAGGTCGCCGCGAGCGACGACACCCCCGCCTCCCTGACCGTCCCTCACGTCCCCGCCGCCTCCAGCGGCACCTCCCGCTAAGGAGAGAGTTCCGTGCGTATCGGAATCGATGTCGGCGGCACCAACACCGACGCCGTCCTGCTCGAAGGACCGCGGGTGCTCGCCACCACCAAGTCCGCGACCAGCCAGGACGTCACATCGGGCATCGTGTCCGCGCTTCAGGCGCTGCGCGCGCAGCACGCCTTCGACCCGGCGGCGGTCGGCGCCGTGATGATCGGCACCACCCACTTCCTCAACGCGCTCGTCGAGGCCCGCGGCCTCGCCCCGACGGCGGCGCTCCGGCTCGGCCTGCCCGCGACGTCCGCGCTGCCCCCGTTCGTGGACTGGCCGGAGCGCCTCACGCGGGCCGTCGCCGGACGGCCGTACCTGGCGCACGGCGGGCACGAGTTCGACGGGCGGAAGATCGCCGACCTGAACGAGGACGAGCTGCGCCGGCACGCCGCCGACATGGCCGCCCACGGCATCAGGTCGGTGGCGATCTCCTCGGTGTTCTCGCCGGTCAGCGACGAGTTCGAGGTGCGCGCGGCGGAGATCCTGCGCGCCGAACTGGGCCCGGACGTGGCCCTTTCGCTCTCCCACGAGATCGGCCGCATCGGCCTCCTTGAGCGGGAGAACGCCACGGCCGTGAACGCGGCGCTGCGCGAGCTGGCCGCCGGGATCGTCGACGGGCTCGCCGGGGCGGTCGCCGGGTTCGGCATCACCGCGCCGCTGTATCTGAGCCAGAACGACGGCACGCTGATGGACCTGGAGTACGCGCGCCGCTACCCGGTCGCCACGTTCGCCTCGGGCCCGACGAACTCGATGCGCGGCGCCGCCGTCCTGTCCGGCCTCGACACCTGCGCGGTCGTCGACGTCGGCGGCACCACCAGCGACGTCGGCGTGCTCACGCAGGGCTTCCCGCGCGAGGCGGGGACGGCCGTGGACGTGGCGGGGGTGCGCACCAACTTCCGCATGCCGGACGTGCACAGCATCGGCATCGGCGGCGGTTCGCTGGTCGTCGAGGACGGCGGCCGGGTCACGGTCGGCCCGCGGTCGGTCGGCTACCGGCTCACCGACGACGCGCTGGTGTTCGGCGGCTCCACGCTGACAGCCACCGATGTCGCGGTCGCGGCGGGGCTCACCGACATCGGTGACCGCTCGGCCGTCGCCCACCTCGACGCGCGTCTGGTGAAGGAGGCGCTCGACACGATCGCCGCCGACGTGGCGCGGGCGGTCGAGTCGATGCGGACGTCGCCCGAGCCGCTGCCGGTGGTCGCGGTGGGCGGCGGTTCGGTCCTCCTCCCGGACACCCTGCCGGGCTCCGGCACGGTCCACCGCCCCGACCACTTCGCGGTCGCGAACGCGATCGGCGCGGCCATCGCACAGGTCGGCGGCGAGGTCGACCGGGTCTACGCGATCGACGCGGGGCGCCGCGAGACCGTGCTCGACGAGGCGCGGCAGGAGGCGGTCGACCGGGCCGTCGCCGCGGGCGCGAACCCGGCCGGGGTGCGCATCGTCGAGTTCGACGAGGTCCCCGTTCCGTATCTGCCGGGCAACGCCACCCGTATCCGCTGCAAGGCCGTGGGCGACCTGCAACAGGTCAGCTGAGCCGCCACCCCCACCCACGTAAGGAGAGCACGAGCACATGAGCTGGACCCTGGGCCCCGAGCAGCTGGACGACCTGGCGCGCGGCGCCGCGATCCTCGGCACCGGAGGCGGCGGCGACCCGACCATCGGCCGTCTGCTGGTGCGCGAGGCGATGCGCGAGCACGGCCCCGTGACCGTCCTCGACCCGGACGAGGTGGCGGACGACGCGTTCGTCATCCCGGTCGCGAACATGGGCGCGCCCACCGTGATGGTGGAGAAGCTGCCCGGCGCCGACGAGCCGGTGGCCGCGCTGCGCGCCCTGGAGACGTTCACGGGCCGCAAGGCCGACGCGACGATGCCCATCGAATGCGGCGGCAGCAACTCCCTGATCCCGCTGATCGTCGCGGCCCGCACCGGGCTGCCGGTCGTCGACGCGGACGGCATGGGGCGCGCCTTCCCCGAGCTGCAGATGGAGACGTTCCACGTCTACGGCATCCCGGCCTCGCCGCTCGCGATGGCCGGCGAGCACGGCGAGACCTGCGTGTTCGACACCGGCAAGGACACCAAGCGCCTGGAGGACCTGGCCCGCCGGGTCACGGTCGGGCTCGGTGGCGGCGCCGCGATAGCCGAGTACTCGATGACCGGCGAGCAGCTCAAGCGCACTGCGGTGCCGCGCACGCTGTCCCTCGCGCTGTCGCTGGGCCGGGCGGTCCGTGAGGCGCGCGAGGCGCACCGCGACCCGGTGGAGGCGCTGGGCGAGGCGGTGACCGGCACGATCTACGGGCACCTGCGGGTGCTGTTCCGCGGCAAGGTGACCGATGTGGAGCGGCGCACGGAGGGCGGCTTCGCGCGGGGCCGCGCCACGTTCGCGGCGTTCGAGGGCGACTCAGGTCTCGAACTCCGTTTCCAGAACGAGCACTTGGCGGCACTCCGGGACGGCGAGCCGATCTGCGTGGTCCCGGACCTGGTGTGCGTCCTGGAGGCGGACACGGGCGAACCCATCACCACGGAGGCGCTGCGCTACGGCCAGCGGGTCACGGTGATCGGCATCGCGGCACCGGAGATCATGCGCACCCCGGAGGCGCTGGCGGTCTTCGGCCCGAGCTGCTTCGACCTGCCGTTCACATTCCAGCCGGTGGAGGAGAAGCTGCCCATCTAGAGCTCCTGCGGCGATTGAGCAGCGGGGTCCGGGGCGGAGCCCCGAGGCGCAGGGAGCGGCCCACGCTGCGAGAATCGTCGACGTGCCACAAACGATCACCTCCGCCGACGTCCCCCCACTGGTCACCGGCGTGAACATCCTCGGCTGCGGCGGAGGCGGCGACGCGGCGGCATTCGCCTCGATGCTGCGCCGCTCGCTGGGCGAGGACGGCACGGTCACCTGGCACGAGGCCGCCTCGCACGACCCCGTCATCGTCCCGGTCGGCGTCGTGGGCGCGGTGAACGTACTGAGCGAGAAGCTGCCGAACGGACAGGAGTTCCGGGAGGCGGTCGGCGCGGTCGCCCGCTGGTCGGGCGGCCCGGACCCCGACGCGCTGATGGCCGTGGAGGCGGGCGGCCCCAACGCCCTCACCGTCCTGCTGGCCGCCCTCGACCTCGGCCTCCCCGTGATCGACGTCGACCTGATGGGCCGCGCCCTCCCCCGCCTCGACCAGCTCAGCTGGGCGGTGCGCGGCCTCCCGGTCACCCCGTGCGCGCTGGCCGAACCGGGCGGCCAGATCCTGGTGGTGGACCGCACGGACGCGCGCGGCCTGGAACGTACGGTGCGCGGGTTCCTCGCGGCGGCGGGCGGCTGGGCCGCGCTCGCGCTCGCCCCGGTACGGCTGAGCGAGGTGCGCGACGCCTGCGTCCACGACTCCCTCACCCGTGCCCTGGCCCTGGGCCGCGCGCACATCGAGCTCCCGCACCGCCCGGACAGGGACGCCGTGGAGGCCGCGCTCGGTGGCAGGGTGCTCGCGGCGGGCCGGATCCGGGAGGTCGCGCGCAGCGAGGGCCCCGGCTTCGGGCGGGGCAGTGTCACGGTCGTGGACGCCACATCCGGCGCGGTCGTCCGCCTGGAGACCGAGAACGAGATCCTGCTCGCGCTGTGCGACGGGCAGGTCGCCGCGACCGTCCCCGACGTCATCTGTCTCCTGGACCGCCGCACGGCGCTTCCCCTGGCCATCGACAGTGTGCGCCCCGGCCAGGAGGTCATCGCGGCGACCCTGCCGGGCCCCGGGTTCTGGCGCCGCCCTGAGACGGAGCCGTATGTGTCGCCCCGCGCCTTCGGCCTGGACTCGGGGGTCGTCGGATTCGAGGCGGGGGCCCACCACCACGACCCGGCGGTCCCCCGATGAACCGTGGTGTCTCCCTCTCCGCGATGCTCGCCCACCCCTCGTGGCACGACGTCACCCTCCTCGCGGGCCCCGAGGACTCCCGCGCCGTCCAACGCCCCGTAGTGGCACAGGACTTGGCGCACCCGCTCCCCGAGGAGCCCGCCGACAGGCTGCTCGTGCTGCTCGGCGGCGCGGACCGTGGTGACTGGCGGCTCGACGCGCTGCTACGCCGTGCGCACGGCGCGGGTGTCGCGGCGCTGCTGGTTCCGGGTGTGACGGCGCTCCGCATGTCGTCGACGCTGCTCGCCGAGCGGCTGCGGCTGCCCGTCCTCGGCTCCCCCGACCCGCTCGCCGCGTACCTCGCCCTGGAACGGATGACCGCCGAACCGGGGCTGCTGCGCGCCGAGTCGACGCTGCGCACCGCGCAGGTGTGTGCCCGCGCGGACGAGACCGTGGACGCGCTGCTCACCGACCTGGGCGAGCTGCTGCACCGCCCGGTCGCCCTCATCACCGCGGACGCCCGGCATCTGGCGGGCGATCCGGCCGCCGTGACACCGGCCGAACAGGACACGGTGGCACGGCAGTTGACGGGCCCGCCGCTCCCCCGCCCGCTCGACCTCCCGAGCGGCGCCCGCCTCCTCACCCACCCCGTGGGCACCGAACGCGCCCGCCCGCGCCTCGCCGTGCGCCTGCCCGCCCGGCTGGCCCCCGAGGCCGACGCGGTGGCGGCCGCCCTGGAGGTGGCATCGGGCGCCGTACGGGAACGACTGGCGCTGCGCCGACTGGACCTGGAGCGCAGTGCCCGCCACCGCACCTCCCTGCTCGGTGAGTTGCTGCGCCCGGCGGGCGGCGAGATCCCGGACGCGGTGCGCCGGCACGCGGTCGAGTTCGGCTGGCGCCTCGACGGCTGGCACACCGGCATCCGCATCGGCACCGGACCCGACGTGGACGTGGCGGGCCTGCGCGCCGAGGTCACCGACGCGTTCGCGGCGGAGCGGCTCGGCGGCCAGGTCGTCGAGCAGGGCGACGGCTGGTCCGCGTGGACCAGCACCGACCAGGAGCCGTCGACCAGCGACATCGAGCGGCACGCCGCCGCCGTGCGCCGCGTGCAGCGCCGCCTGCCCGAGGTGCTGCACGCGTACGTGGGGGTGGGGCGTGCCCATCCGGGTCCCACCGGCATCGCCCGCAGCCTGGGCGAGGCGGCCGACGCGGCGCGCCTGGCGCAGGGCAGGGAGGCGAGCGGTCGCTTCTTCCACGTGGACCGCCTCGGGCTCGCCCAGCTCCTCCTCGCCTGGACCCGCACGGACACCTTCCAGCCCGCGGCCCGCTCCCTGCTGGAACCGCTGTCCGGCGAGCCCGGCGACCTGGTGCGCACCCTCACCGCGTACCTCGACGCGGAGTCCTCCACGGCCGAGACCGCCGCGGTCCTCGGTGTGCACCGCAACACGGTCGCGGCGCGCATCGCCCGCGTACAGCAGCTGCTGAGCGTGGACCTCGCGGATCCGGACGAGCGCCTGGCCCTGCATCTGGCGTGCCGGACGGCCGTGGACGGATGAGGTGACCCAAGTAGGTCACCGACCAAGTAGGTCACGACCAAGTAGGTCACGATCTGACCTACTTGCTGGCTACTGTGACCGAAGCGAACACCAAGCGGGCACTCCCACGCGAGAGGCGAACACCATGACCACCAGCGAGTCGACCACCAACGCCCCCACCGTCACCGGCGAACGCGCCGACTTCCTTGAGGCGCTGGCCAAGCAGCGGCACTTCCTGGCCTTCACCACACGGGACCTGACGGACGACCAGGCCCGGCAGCGGACCACGGCGAGCGAGCTGTGTCTCGGCGGTCTGATCAAGCACGTCACCGAGGTGGAGCAGGGGTGGGTGGGCTTCATCCTCGAAGGCCCGTCCGCCATGCCGGACTTCACGGCGATGACGGAGAAGGACTGGGCCGCCCGCGCGGACGGTTTCCGGTTGCTGCCCGAGGAGACGCTGGCGGGCGTGCTGGCCGAGTACGAGAAGGCCGCGGCCAGGACCGACGAGTTGGTGGCGACGCTGACCGATCTGGACCGCAGGTGGCCGCTGCCGAAGGCCCCGTGGACCGAGCCCGGCGCGGAGTGGTCCGTGCGCCAGGTCCTGATGCACATCGTCGCGGAGACCGCGCAGCACGCGGGCCACGCCGACATCATCCGCGAGTCCCTGGACGGCTCGAAGAGCATGGGCTGAGCACGGTCCTCGAATGATCCCGCCGGTGTCGCGGGATCACCCGAGGTCGAGGATCGCCCTCCCGACGACCTCGCCTGCGCGCAACCGCCGCACCGCCTCGCCCAGTTCACCCATCCCGTACCGCTCGTACGGGAGGGACAGTGCGCCGGAGGCGAGGTCCGGGAGGAGGCGGTCGACGTCGGCGGCGACCTCCGGGCCACGGTGGATCATGTTGACGGGGAGCAGGGCGACGTCCGCGAGGAGGAAGTCCGCGAGGTCGACGGTGAGTTCGCGGCCCGCCGTGTAGCCGATGAGCGCCGCGCGGCCGCGGGGGCGGACGAGGGCGAGCGCGTCACGCAGGACGGCGCCGCCGACCGTGTCGATGAGCACGTCGACCGTGCCGCCCACGGTCTCCCGCGAGAGGTCGTCGGCGAGGACCGCCTTCGCGGCGCCGGGCACGTGGGCGAGCTTGGCCGCACGGCCGACGACCCCGATCACCTCGGCCCCGGCCCGCTCCGCGAGCTGCACCGCCATCGCGCCGACCGCGCCGGACGCCCCGGTGACGACGACCCGCTCGCCCGCCTCGATCCGGCCGACGGGGTGCACGGCGGCCCACGCGGTGCCGACCGGCGAGAAGTAGCTGCACGCGAGCGTGGCGTCGATGCCCTCGGGCATCACCTCGACGGCACCGTCGGGCACGAGGACGTGCTCGGCCCACGCGCCTTCGCGGCTGAGCCCGAGTCCCTCGCCGCGCACCCGCACGAGGGCGCCCTCGGGGTGGACGGCGGAGGCGAGGACGACGCCGCTGCCCTCGGTGCCGGGGGCGGAGGGCAGCTCGGGCAGGATGCCGAACTGTCCGTCGAGCACGTTCAGGTCCAGGTGCGCGACGGTCGCCGCCTTCATGCGGACGAGGGTGTGGCCAGGCGCCCGCACGGGGACGGGCCGTTCCACGAGCCGCGGCAGCACACCGAACTCTTCGAGCAGCAGGGCCCGCGAAAAGGGCGCGGCAGCTGAGGCCGGTGCGGGCGCGGGCTCGTTGCTCATTGCTGTACTCCGTACTTCCGTGTGGGGGGAAGGTATCGCTCCGGCACCCGGAGGATTGATGATGTCCGCCATGACATCACGTCCGCACACCTCCGCCTCCACCGACCTGATCACCTCGCTCGCCGAGGGTTCGCTCCGCGTGGTCGATCTCACCGCACCGCTGTCGTCCGGGACGCCGATCCTTCCGCTGCCCGAACCGATGCACCCGATACCCCGCTTCGAGCTGGAGCGGCTCAACGACTGGGACGATCCCGGTGAGATCTCCTTCCAGAACCACATCCACACCGGCGAGCACGTGGGCACCCACTTCGACGCCCCGGTGCACTGGTCGTCCGGCCGCGACCTGGAGGACGTGGGCAGTGTGCCGGCGGCGCGGCTCGTGGGGCCCGCCGCGGTCGTGGACAAGTCGGCGGAGTGTGCCAAGGACCCCGATTACCTGCTGGGCCTCGACGAGCTGAAGGCGTGGGAGCGTGAGCACGGCGCTCTGCCCGAGGGCGGCTGGCTGGTGTACCGCACGGGCTGGGACGCCCGCTCCGACGACCAGGCGGCCTTCCTCAACGCCGACGACAACGGCCCGCACACGCCGGGCTTCACCGCGGAGTGCGCGCGCTACCTGGCCGAGGAGACCGGCATCGTGGGGATCGGCGTGGAGACCGTGGGCACGGACGCGGGTCAGGCCTTCCGCTTCGAACCGCCTTTCCCCGTGCACCACTTCATGCTCGGCAACGGGAAGTACGGCGTGACACAGCTGCGCAATGTCGGGGAGCTTCCGCCGGTCGGCGCGGTGCTCGTGGTCGCGCCGCTGCGCATCGTCGGCGGCTCCGGCAGCCCCGCCCGCGTCCTGGCGCTGACGCCCGCCGCGGAGGGCAAGTGAGCATGCTCGTACGGGAGGCCATCGGCCGCGAGCTCCACCGGCTCGGTGTGCGCACCGCGTTCGGCGTGGTGGGCAGCGGCAACTTCCATGTCACGGGCGCGCTCGTGGCCGCGGGCGCGCGCTTCGTCGCGGCGCGGCACGAGGGCGGCGCAGCGGTCATGGCGGACGCGCATGCCCGCACCAGTGGCGAGGTCACCGTCCTGACCGTGCACCAGGGCTGCGGCTACACCAACTCCCTGACCGGTGTGGCCGAGGCCGCGAAGAGCCGCACTCCGCTGCTGGTCGTGACGGCGGAGGCCACCGAGCGCACCTCGAACTTCCATGTCGATCAGCCGGCGCTCGCCGAGGGCGTCGGGGCGGTCTCCGCCCGGGTCCGCTCCGCGCGCACGGCGCTGGACGATGTCACCCGCGCGTTCCGGCTGTGCGCCGAGGAGCGCCGCACGGTGGTGCTCAACGTCCCCATCGACGTACAGGACGAGGCGGTGCCCGAGGACGCGGTGGTTCCTCGGCGGCGCCCGGCCCCCGGTCTGCCGCGCCCGGCCGCCGCGGACGCCGAGGACTTCGCCGAGCTGCTGCGTCGTGCGCAGCGCCCGGTGTTCGTGGCCGGTCGCGGTGCCCGGTCCGGGGCGGCCGGCGAGGCGATCGCGGCGCTCGCCGAGCGGTCGGGCGCGCTGCTCGCCACCTCGGCGGTGGCGCGTGGGCTGTTCAACGGGCGGCCGGGCGAGGAGTGGTGTCTGGATGTGGCGGGCGGCTTCTCCACGCCGCTGGCCGCCGAACTCATCTCGGGCGCCGACCTGATCGTGGGCTGGGGCTGCGCCCTGAACATGTGGACCATGCGGCACGGGAGCCTCATCTCGGACACCGCCAAGGTGGTCCAGGTGGACGTCGACCGCGACGCCCTCGGCCGCACCCGCGACATCGACCTGGGCCTGTGGGGCGGTGTCACGGAGACGGCGCACGAGGTCACCGCGCTCCTGGCGGACGGTCCCGGGGCGAGCGGGTACCGCACGCCGGACGTCGCCAAGCGGCTTGCCGTCGAGGGCAGTTGGACCCAGGTTCCGTTCGAGGACGGCACGGGCGGCGGTCGCATCGATCCTCGTACGCTCACCCGCGCGCTCAACGGCATGCTCCCGGCCGAGCGCACCGTCGCCGTCGACTCGGGCAACTTCATGGGCTACCCGAGCATGTACCTCGACGTGCCCGACCAGTACGGGCTGTGCTTCACGCAGGCGTTCCAGTCGATCGGTCTCGGTCTGTCGACGGCGATCGGCGCGGCGCTCGCGCGGCCCGAGCGGCTCCCGGTGGCGGCCTGCGGGGACGGCGGATTCCTCATGGGCGTCTCGGAGTTGGAGACGGCCGTGCGCCTCGGCCTGCCGCTCCTGGTGGTGGTCTACAACGACGCCATGTACGGGGCCGAGGTCCACCACTTCGGCCACCCGGCCGAGGCGGCCGACCTGTCCACGGTCACTTTCCCGGACACGGACATCGCGGCGCTCGCCCGCGGCCACGGCTGCGCGGCCCTCACTGTGACGGGGCCAAAGGACCTGGCGCCGCTCACCGAGTGGCTCGCCGCCCCGGACCGGCCGATGGTGATCGACGCCAAGACGACGCGGGACGAGGGTTCTTGGTGGCTACAGGAGGCGTTCGGCCACTGACACCCGCCCGGCGCCACGGAAGACAGCAGCGACCCCCGCCGGAAATCGGATGCGAACATCGGCGGGGGTCACCCACGAGAAAGCACGGCTCCCCTTCGCGCGCTTCCTCGTCTGTTCCGTCCAGGGACGCCGCGGGACCGCGGGAGGAAGCCCCAGCAGGCACGCCTCGGACGGAGAACCACAGTCGCGTTGTCGGCGATGCGACTGTGGCGTCTTCAGCCAAGTTGCCCGGGGACCAGGGGCGTTGAAAAGGGTAACCCTCTTCGGCTCACTCAACCGTATGGCACATGCCAGAGGCGTCTCAACCCCTCGATCGCGCCTTCATGCCACGGTGTCGGCCGAATGGCGCAGAAGATCCGTGAGCGCGCGGGCCGCCGCGCTCGGCGGACGGTCGGCCGGAGCCGCGAGGTAGAGCGACCAGCCCAGGTCCGCGTCCGTCACCGGAAGGACGGCCAGACCGTGCGCGGTGTCGGCGAGGAAGCGCGGCACCAGCGCGACGCCGAGGCCCGCCCTGACGTAATCGGCGCTGGTGGCAAGATCCGTGATCTCGATGGTGACGTGGCGCGGGACGCCCGCCGTGGCGAAGGCGCGGTCGGCGACGGAGCGGTTGCCGTAGCCGACCGGGCAGTCGATGAACCGCAGCCCGGCCAGTTCGCGGATCGCCACGCTGTCGCGCCCGGCGAGCGGATGACCGGCCGGCACCACGAGGTCGAGGGTCGAGCCTGCCAGCGGCGTCAGCTCGACCTCTGCGGGACTTGCCCCGGGCAGAGACACGAGGGCAAGGTCGAGGCGGCGTTCCGCGAGCGCCGTGAGATGGCCCTGGGACCCGGTCGGGGCGACGGTGATCTGCACCTGGATGCCCGGATGCCGACGGTGGAACTCGCCCAGCAGCCCCGGCAGGTCGATCAGCCTGATCGACGTGAGGGTGCCCAGGCGCAGGGTGCCGCGCAGCGCGCCCCGCACCTCGGCCACGGCGTCGGCGGCGTCGCGCGCGGCATCGAGGACGATCCGGGCGCGCGGCAGCAGCGCCCGCCCCTCGTCGGTCAGCAACACCCTTTTGGAATTGCGGTCCAGGAGCCGCGCGTCCAGTTCGCGCTCCAGCGTCTTGACGGCGGCCGAGACCGCGGACTGGACGATGTGCAGACGGGCCGCCGCGCGCGTGAAGTTCTGCTCGTCCGCGACGGCGACAAAATACTCGAGATGGCGTAGTTCCACTCGACGACTATCGCAGCGACAATCTGTGATCGCGATCGTTGCGAGCTGGAAGATTCGTTGGACGTGATGACTGTGCGCGCGGAGAGTGGGACGTGCCCGCCCGCACCCCCTCCAGTCGAACGGACTCCTGCCGCATGGCCACGCCGACGCGCGTCCGCGCCCCTTCGCACTCCCCCGCCACCCGGCCCACCGTGGGTTCGCGCCGCCACGGCATCGGCTTCTGGGTCGTGGCGCTCGCCTTCCTCACGTCGATGGCGTTCTCGACGGTGCCCACCCCGCTGTATCCGCTGTACGAGGAGCGGGACGGCTTCTCGACCTTCATGGTCACCGTCGTCTTCGCGGTGTACGCGGTGGGCGTGATGGTCAGCCTGATGCTGGCCGGGCACGTGTCGGACTGGGTGGGGCGCAAGAAGATCCTGCTGCCGGCGCTCGGCCTCGAGTTCGTCGCCGCCCTGCTGTTCCTGTCGAGCCCGGCGCTGCCGGTGCTGCTCGTCGCCCGCTTCGTGAGCGGTCTCGGCATCGGCATGCTCAGCGCGACGGCCACCGCACACCTGGCCGAACTGCACGGCGCGCACCGCCCCGCCGCCTCCTCGAAGCGGTTCGAGACGGTGTCGACGGCCGCCAACCTCGGTGGACTCGGCCTCGGCCCGCTGGTCTCCGGGTTCCTCGCGCAGTACGTGACGGCTCCGCTGCGGCTGCCGTACCTCGTGTTCGCGGTCCTCATTGCGGCCGTGGCGGTGGCCCTGTCCCGTACTCCTGAGACCGTGCGCGAGCTGCCGGTCAGGCCGCGCTACCGGCCGCAGCGGGTGAGCGCCGACCACGGCGACCGGGCCGGGTACGTGGCCGCGGCGGCCGGCGCGTTCGCGTCCTTCGCGGTGTTCGGCCTGTTCTCGTCGATCGCCGCCGGGTTCGTCGCGCACACGCTGCACCGTCCGTCGCACCTGCTGGCCGGGGCGATCTCGTTCCTGGTGTTCGGGGGTGCGGCCCTCGCCCAGATCCTCACCGACCGCCTGGCGCCGCGGGCGAAGTCGACGCTGGGGCTGCTCGCGGAGGGCGCGGGCTTCCTCACGCTCGTCGTCGGGATGCACACCGCCGACCTGGCCACGTTCCTGGTGGGAGGTGCGGTCGCGGGTGTCGGGGCGGGGCTGCTGTTCAAGGCGGCGGTCGGGGCCGTGGTCGCGATGGCGGCGCCCGCGCGGCGCGGCGAGGCGCTCGCGGGCCTGTTCCTCGTCGCCTACCTGGGACTGAGCGGCCCGTCCTTCGCCCTGGGTGTCGCCACGCTCCGGCTCACGGCGACGTCGGCGATGACCTGGTTCGCCGTGGGGCTGTTCGCTCTCCTGGCGACGGTCGCCGTTCTCAACCGTGGCTCGCACGGCGGGCGTTGAGCGGAACCACCGCAGCACCGGAGCGACGCCACCGCGCAGCGACGCAGATCACATCGGCCAACCCCTTGACGCCTCCACGTTCAAACCGGTTTAGTCAACGCCGTTCGGCCGTTCAAACCGGTTTGAACGCCCATCCGGAGGCCGCCCTCAAGGAGTTGCGTACGCCATGGCCCGCAAGCCCACCATCGCGGACGTCGCACGCCACGCCGGGGTCTCCCGCGCGACCGTCTCCTTCGCCCTCAACGACCGCCCCGGCATCGCGGAGGACACCAAGGCCCGTGTGCTCGCGGCGGCCGCCGACCTCGGGTGGACGCCGAGCCGCCAGGCCCGCGCCCTCTCGCTCGGCAAGGCCGGGGCGTTCGGCCTCGTCCTGACCCGCGAACCCGAACAGATCGGGGCAGACCTCTTCTTCCCGGCGTTCATCGCGGGCGTCGAGTCCGTCATCGGGCAGCGCGGCGACGGCCTGATGGTGCACGTGACCACGCCCGAGCAGGAGCAGGGCGTGTACGAACGGCTGGCGGCCGAGCGCCAGGTCGACGGCGTGCTGCTCACGGACCTCCGGCACGACGACCCGCGCCCCCCGCTGATGCGCCGGCTCGGCCTGCCCGCCGTGGTGGTGGGCCAGCCCGAGTGGGGCGGCGGACTGCCCACGGTGAGCCTGGACGACGAGCCCGCCTACTCCGCCGCGGTCCGCCGCCTCGCCGACCTCGGCCACCGGCGCATCGCGCACGTCGAGGGCCCGCGCGAGTTCCGGCACGCGCACCGGCGCCGCCTCGCCTGGGAGCAGGCGCTGCGCGAGCTAGGCCTGCCCGAGGGCCCGGTGCTGCCGGGCGGGTTCAGCGCCGAGGGCGGTGCGCGGGCCACCCGTGAGCTGCTCGCGCTCGACGCCCCGCCGACCGCGATCGTCTACGGCAACGACCTGGCCGCGATGGCCGGGCTCTCGGTCGCCCAGGAGCTGGGCGTCCCGGTCCCCGAGCGCCTCTCGGTCGTCGGCTACGACGACGCGCCGCTGACCCGCTACAGCTATCCGCCGCTCTCCTCCGCCCGCGCGGACGCCCGCGGTTGGGGCGAGGCCGCGGCCAGCGCCCTGGACGCGGTGCTCGCCGGGGACGAGGGCGCGGCGCACGTGGCGCTGCCGCCCGCCGAGTTCATCCCGCGTGCGTCGATCGGCCCCGCCCCGCGCGACTGAATCCGCGCGACTGAATCCGCACGACCGGATCCGCACCACTGGACCCACACGACCGGATCAACGCGACTGGATCCACGCGACTGGGTCCGCACAGCAAAGCGACAAAGCGATAAAGCACCAGACTTCGGCCGCGCCCGCGCGGACCGGGAATTGCGCACGGCGACGAGGCCGCGCGTGAACAGTTCGGAGATCATCATGCTGAGGAGAACGGCGTCCGCGCTGGTCGTGCTCGCGCTCGCGGGAACGGCGACGGCCTGCGGCCGGGCCGCCCCCGACGCGACCGTCGCCGCCGACGCGCGCGGACCGATCACGGTCTGGCTGTCCAACAACGCCCAAGAGGTGCAGTGGGGCAAGCAGATGGTGGCCGCGTGGAACGAGCGCCATCCCGATCAGCACGTCACCGCCCAGCAGATCCCTGCGGGCAAGACGTCCGAGGAGGCGATCAGCGCCTCGATCATCGCGGGCACGACGGCCTGTCTGGCCTTCAATACCTCGCCCGCGGCGGTGCCGACCTTCCAGAAGCAGAACGGGCTCGTGCCGCTCGACGACTTCCCCGGTGGCACGTCGTACGTCACCGAGCGCAGCGGCGCCCTCGCCGACCAGTACAAGTCGCCGGACGGCAAGTTCTACCAACTGCCCTGGAAGAGCAACCCGGTGATGATCCTCTACAACAAGAAGCTGTTCAAGAAGGCCGGCCTCGATCCCGAGCATCCCAGGCTCGCCACGTACAAGGAGTTCCTGGAGACCTCCCGGACGCTGGTGCACAGCGGCGCCGCGAAGGCCGCGATCTGGCCGTCGCCGTCCAGTGACTTCTTCCAGCCCTGGTACGACTTCTATCCCGCGTTCGCCGCGCAGAGCGGCGGCAAGCAGCTGATCGAGGACGGCAAGCCGGCGTTCGACTCACCGGCGGGCCGCCAGGTCGCCGCGTTCTGGCGCAAGCTCTACGCGCAGAAGCTGGCGCCGCAGGAGGCGTACCCGGGCGACGCGCTGAACGACGGGAAGTCCGCGATGGCCACCGTCGGGCCGTGGGCGGTCTCCGCGTACAAGAACAGCGTGGACATCGGTGTCGCGCCGGTGCCGACGGCCGACGGCGGCGCCGGCAAGCACTCGTTCAGCGACGAGAAGTCGGTGGCGATGTTCAGCGCGTGCAAGAACCGGGCCACGGCCTGGGACCTGCTGAAGTTCGCGACGTCGAGCGCGCAGGACGGGAAGTTCCTCGAAACGACCGGCCAGATGCCGATGCGCGAGGACCTGACGGCGCGCTACGCCGGCTACTTCGCCGAGCACCCCACGTACAAGGCCTTCGCCGACCAGGCGGAGCGCGTCGTCGAGGTGCCGAACGTCCCGGGTTCGGTCGACATCTGGCAGGCCTTCCGCGACGAGTGGACGAAATCGGTCATCTTCGGCCGCGAGTCGACGCGAGCGGGCCTGCGCAACGCCTCGTCCGAGATCACCGACCTGCTGAACGAGTACGGGGACCAGTCATGAGCGCGACCCTCCACTCCCGCGATCACTCCCGCTTCCGCTCGCGCGTCGGCGCGCTGTTCGTGTCGCCGTACGTGCTGTTCCTGCTCGTGGTCTTCGCGATCCCGCTGGTCTACACGGTGTGGATGTCCTTCCACCGCTTCTACTTCACGGCTCCCGGCACGGATGTCGACGCGCCGTGGGTGGGCCTGTCCAACTACAAGGACGTGTTCACCGACCCGGTGGTCGGCCAGGCGTTCCTGAACATCGCGATCTTCCTGGTCATCAACGTGCCGCTGACCGTGGGCCTCTCGCTGGTCCTGGCCGCCGCGCTGAACGCGAAGATACGCGGGCGGGCGTTCTTCCGCGCCGCGTTCTACCTCCCGTACGTGACGGCGAGCGTCGCGCTCGTCGCCGTATGGCAGTTCCTGTTCGGCCAGGACGGCTTCGTCAACCATCTGCTCGGCTCGCACGCCCCGGACCCGTCGTGGCTGGTCAACTCGCATCTCGCGATGCCGATGATCGCCGTCTTCGTGACCTGGAAGCAGCTCGGCTTCTTCGTGATGCTGTACCTGGCAGCGCTGCAGAACGTCGGCAAGGAGCTGTACGAGGCGTCCGCCATGGACGGCGCGGGCAAGGTGCGGCAGTTCTTCTCGGTGACCGTGCCTGGCGTGCGTCCCGCGACGACGCTGGTCGTCATCTACGCGATCATCACCGGCGCCAACATGTTCAGCGAGCCCTACCTGCTGACCGGGGGCGGCGGTCCTGACCACGCGTCCACGTCGCCGGTGCTGCTCATGTACCAGAAGGGCATCGAGCAGGGTCACCCCGATGTCGCGGCCGCGCTCGGCGTCGTCCTCATCGCCTTCGTCATGGTCGTCTCGCTCGCCGCCCGCAAGCTCACCGAGAGGGGCAACTGACATGAGTGCCACCACCCCGTCGGCGCCCCGCCGCTTCGCCGGCAAGGCCCCGCGCTACGTGCTGCTGTCGCTCGGCGCGGTCGTCTTCCTCTTCCCCTTCTACTACATGGTCGTCGGCTCGCTGCGGAAGGTCACGGCCGGCGATCTGTCGGCGGCCGTCCCCTCCGGCCTTACCGGCGCCAATTACGCGGCCATCAACAGCACGATCTCGCTGGCCCGTTCGCTGCTGAACTCCGGGATCATGACGATCGGCGTCCTGGTCTGCACGCTCGTCTTCGGGGTGCTCGCCGGGTACGCGCTCGCGGTGCTGAAGTTCCGCGGCAAGGGCGCGGTGTTCGGCGCGCTGCTCCTGGTGCAGATGGTCCCGTTCCAGCTGCTCACGCTGCCGCTGTACGTGCTCGTGGTCCGCGACTACGGGCTCGGCGACAACTACTTCGGCATGATCCTGCCGTTCGCGATCAACTCCACGGCCGTCTTCCTGTTCCGGCAGTTCTTCTCGCAGATGCCGCAGTCCCTCTTCGAGGCGGCGCGCATCGACGGCGCGAGCGAGCTGCGGATCCTGTGGCGGATCGCGCTGCCGATGGCCAAGCCGGCCATCCTGACCGCGCTGCTCCTGACGTTCATCGGGCCGTGGAACGAGTTCCTGTGGCCGTTCCTCGTCACCAAGAACGCCGACATGCAGCCGCTCGCCGTCTCCCTGGCGAGCTTCCTGTCCAACCTTCAGGGCACGGTCGCCAACCCGGCCGGCGCCCTGCTGGCCGGCGCGTGTGTGCTGGCCGTCCCCGCGGTGGTCCTGTTCCTCGTGTTCCAGCGCCACTTCACCTCCACCGACATCGACTCCGCAACCAAGGGCTGAATCCGCACATGAGCAACACCGACAACTCCACGGCCATCCCGTACCGCATGGTGCGCAAGGGCGTCGTCATGTCCCCCCTGGCCGGCGAGGCGAACGAGGTCGAGGGCGTCCTGAACCCGGCCGCGGGCCGCACCCCCGACGGCACGCTGCACCTGCTGCCCCGCCTGGTCTCGGAGGGCAACGTCTCCCGTGTCGGCCTCGCCGAGGTCATCTTCGACGAGCAGGGTGTCCCGAACGGCGTCGAGCGCCGCGGCGTCGTCCTCTCCCCCGACGAGGGCTGGGAGCGCGGCAAGAACAACGCCGGGGTCGAGGACCCCCGCATCACCTGGGTCCCCTCGCTCGGCAAGCACGTCATGTCCTACGTCGCCTACGGCCCGCTCGGCCCGAAGCCGGCGCTCGCCGTGTCCGAGAACCTCGCCGACTGGACGCGCCTCGGCCCCATCCAGTTCGCGTACCAGGCCGACCTGGACACCGACCTCAACCTCTTCCCGAACAAGGACGTCGTCCACTTCCCGGAGCCGGTCCCGGCCCCGGACGGCACGATGTCGTACGCGATGCTGCACCGCCCGATGTGGGACCTCGGCTGGTTCCGCGAGGGCGAGGGCGTGCACCTGCCGGCCGGTGTCACCGACGAGCGGCCCGGCATCTGGATCTCGTACGTGCCGGTCGCCGAGGTCGAGGCCGACATCCGCGCCCTGGTCCGCCCGCGGCAGCACACGCTGGTCGCGCTGTCCGCGTACGAGTGGGAGTCGCTGAAGATCGGCGGCGGCCCGGCCCCGATCCGGGTGCCCGAGGGCTGGCTGCTCATCCACCACGGTGTCTCCGGCTCCATCGAGGACCCGTGGGCGCAGAACCAGAAGGTGTCGTACGCGGCGGGCGCGATGATCCTCGACCCGGCCGACCCGTCGAAGATCCTCGCCCGCTCGGACGCCCCGCTGATGGCGCCGGAGACCGAGGAGGAGATCTCCGGCACGGTGCCGAACGTCGTCTTCCCGACGGCGATCGAGGAGATCGACGGCGAGCTGTACGTCTTCTACGGCATGGCCGACGCGCACATCGGCGTGGCCCTCCTGGAGCGCACCGCATGACCGCGGGCGCCCCGCACACACCGCTCGGTATCGGCCTGGTCGGCTGCGGCGGCTTCGCGGAGTTCGTTCTGGACGCGATCGCCGGGCTGCCCGGCCTGCGCCTCGCGGCGGTCGCCGACCCCTCGCGCGAGCGGGCCGCCGCGCTCGCCGAGCGGCACGGCGTGCCGGCGCTTGGCTCGCTCGACGAGCTCCTGGAACGGGAGGACGTGGCGGCCGTGCTGATCGCGACGCCGCCCGCCACCCATGCCGCGATGGCCACCAAGGCGCTGCGTGCGGGGCGCCATGTCTTCTGCGAGAAGCCCCTCGCCACCACGACCGAGGACGCGGCGGCCGTCGCCGACGAGGCGCGCCGCGCCGGTCGCGTCCTCGTCGTGGACCACGTGCTGCGCTACAACCCGCTGCTGCGGGCGGTGCAGCGGCTGACGGAGCGGGAGCTGCTCTCGCCCGTCCGCCGGTTCCTGTTCGAGAACGACGCTGCCGACGAGGACCTCGGCCCCGACCACTGGTTCTGGGACCCGGCGCATTCCGGTGGCATCTTCGTCGAGCACGGCGTGCACTTCTTCGACGCGGCGCGGGCGCTGCTCGGCTCGGACCCGGTGAGCGTGCGGGCCACGGCGGTGGCGCGGCCCGGAGGACCGGTCGACATGGTGAGCGCGGATGTCGTGCACCCCGGCGGCGTCCTCGCCTCCCACCTGCACTCCTTCACCCACGCGCACCGCGCGGAGCGGCAACTCATGCGCCTGGACCACGGGTTCGAGGAGACGCGGATCACCGGCTGGATCCCCGCCTACGCGGAGATCTCGGCGTGGACCGACGAGGCGGGCGCCCGCCGCTGGGAGCAACTGCCGCTCCAGCTCGGCCCGTTGCTGGCGGTCGACGGCTTCCGGCCGCACGGCGACGAGCAGCTCACGGTCCATGTCGAGCGCGACGCGGGACCTGCCGGACCCGCCCGCGGGCGCGGCGAGCGGCGCACCGCCCCGCACCACGTGCACGCCGTCATCGACCTCGGCGGCGAGGCCCGCAAGCCGTATGTGTACGCGCAGAGCGTGCGCGCCGCGATGGCCGACCTCGTACGGGCGGTGCGCGAGGGCACGCCTCCGGCGGCGGACGCCCTCAGCGGCTTCGGCGCGGTGGCGGTCGCCGAGGCGGCCACGGTCGCCGCCGCGACGGGCCGCGAACAGCCGGTCATCCCCACGTTCCCGTGGGCTTCGGAAGGGTCCTCCGCATGAGCTGGTGGCAGGACATGGTCTGCTACGAGGTGTACCCGCGGGCCTTCGCCGACTCGAACGGCGACGGTGTCGGGGACCTTCCCGGGCTGACCGAACGCCTCGAACACATCAAGGACCTGGGCGCGGACGCGGTGTGGTGCACGCCGTTCTATCCCTCGCCGCTGGCCGACGGCGGCTACGACATCGCCGACTACACCGGCGTCGCCCCGGACCTGGGGACGACCGCCGACGTCGACGCGCTCACCGCCCGTGCCCACCAACTGGGCCTGAAGTTCATCGTCGACCTCGTCCCGAACCACACCTCCGACCAACACCCCTGGTTCCTGGAGGCGCTGGCCGGCGGGCCCGGTTCGGTCGAGCGGGAGAGGTATCTGTTCCGGCCGGGCCGGGGCGCGGGCGGTGAACTGCCGCCCAACGACTGGCAGTCGGCGTTCGGCGGGCCCGCCTGGACGCGGGTCGCGGACGGCGAGTGGTACTGCCATCTGCACGCCGCCGAGCAGCCCGACCTCAACTGGCGCAGCCCGAAGGTGCGCGACGCCTTCGCCGACGTGCTGCGGCACTGGCTCGACCGGGGCGTGGACGGCTTCCGCGTGGACGTGGCGCACGCCCTGTTCAAGGCGGAGGGCCTGCCCGACGCGGGCCCGGGGCAGCACACCGACCCGTTGCGCAACCACCTCATGCCCTATTACGACCAGGAGGAGCTGCACCCGCTCTACCGCGAGTGGCGCACCCTGCTCGACACCCACCCCGCGCCGCCGGGTGCGGTGCGGCCCGAGGACCGGGTGATGGTCGCGGAGTCGGCGGTCTTCGACCCGGCCAGGCTCGGCCGCTACATCCGCCCGGACGAGATGCACCAGGCCTTCAACTTCGCCTTCCTGGAGGCCTCCTGGGACGCGAAGGAACTGCGCGAGGTGATCGACGGCTCCTTCGCGGTGCCCGGCTCCGCGGTGACCTGGCTGCTTTCCAGCCATGACGCGCCCCGGCCCGTCACTCGGCACGGTTCCCTGGCGCGCGCCCGTGCGGCGGCGCTGCTGATGCTGGCGCTGCCCGGATCCGTGTACCTCTACCAGGGCGAGGAGCTGGGCCTTCCGCAGGCGTTCGTGCCCGACGACCGCATCCTCGACCCGCTGTGGGAACGCTCCGGGTGCACCGAGCGGGGCCGCGACGGCGCGCGTGTCCCGCTGCCCTGGTCCGGCACGGCCGCGCCGTACGGGTTCAGCAGTGCGGCGCCCGAGGCGGCCTGGCTGCCCCAGCCCGACGACTGGGCGCCGCTCACGGTGGCCGCGCAGCAGGCGGACCCGGGCTCGACGCTCGCCCTGTACCGGCGGGCGCTGCGGCTGCGCCACACCCATCCGGCGCCGGATCCCGCGGCGCCCCCGCGGTGGCTCTCCGCGCCCGGCGCGTCCCATCTCGCCTTTCGTCGCGGGAACTTGGTGTGCGTGGTGAACCTGGCCGAGCAGCCGCTCCCCCTCTCCGCCCTCGGCCTCACCGGCCCTCCCCTCCTCACCAGCGGCCCCCTCACGGCGGGCGCGCTGCCGCAGGACACGGCGGCGTGGCTGGTGTCCCCGGCCTGAATCGACCGCCCGCCGGCCCTTCACGTTCCGGCATGTGCCACCAGCGAAGTCCAGCCCCATCATGGAAGTCATGGCCAAAACCTCACCCAACGGCTCCGTCGGATTGATGAATCCGCTGACCAGACAGGGCAGTTGACGTATGGTCACCCAATGGACGGAGCGCAGTGGTTGGCCTCCTGTCACCGAAAGCCGAGCGAGGCATATGCCGCATGGGAGCAGTCGCCGTATCTGGCGAGACTTCCGGCGGGTCGCGACTGGGACGCCTTGCGCGTCCAGCAGCCGCTCGGTCTGACGGTGCTGTGGGAGCTGGGCGAGGAGGCGGACGCCGTGCCGGTGCTCGAGGAGCACGCCAAGCCGCGCCCGGTGTTCTACATCCTCACGCGCCCCGACGTGGCGGGCGCCCCGGCCTGGCCCGAGACGGAGGACGTGCGGATGCTCACCGCGGGCGAGGGCCTGTCCATGCCTTCCCCGGACGCCGACGGCATCACGGGTGTGCGCCACCACTCGTTCCTGTGGCGCACCCCGCCGGACGGCAGCGGCACGCTGGTCGCCCCCGACCTCCTGCGCACCGCCCTGAAGTCGGCCCTCGACCCCGGTCGCCAGGCCGAGCGGATAAGAGCGGCCCGCGCCGTGTTCTGGGCGAGCAAGCGGCACAGCCACTGAAGGACCCGCGCGGAGGGCCTCCACAGCGGGCAACTGTACTGTGCACTGATATCAGTTGTTCCAGGAAGGATGATCCGCCATCGCCACCAGCAAGACAGTGCAGATACCCACCCCGGACGGCCGGGCCGACGCCTTCGTCGCCTTCCCTGACGACGGCGCGCGGCATCCGGGCGTACTGCTCTACATGGACGCCTTCGGCGTGCGGCCCGTGATCGAGGAGCTGGCCCGGGAGCTGGCCGGGCACGGCTACTACGTGCTCGTGCCCAACGTCTACTACCGGCGCGGGGCCTCGCCCGTCGTCGAGCTTCCCGCGCACATCAGCGAGGAGAACCGGCCGGAGATCTTCGGCAAGCTGATGCCGCTGCTCCAGGAGCACACCGCCGAGCGCGCCCTGAGCGACGCCGACGCCTACGTCGACTTCCTCTCCGCCCAGCCCGAGGTCGCCGAGGGCCCCATCGGCACGACCGGCTACTGCATGGGCGCCGCCCTGGCCCTGCGCACCGCCGCGGCCCGCCCCGACCGGGTCGGCGCCGTCGCGGGATTCCACCCCGGCATGCTCGTCACCGACGCCCCCGACAGCGCGCACCTCTCGGCCGACAAGATCGCCGCGCGCGTGCACCTGGGCCTCGCCGAGGGCGACCTGTCCCCCGAGGCCGTCACCGAGCTCGACAAGTCCTTCGAGGCCGCCGGGGTCGAGCACTCCATCGAGCTCTACCCCGGCAGCGTCCACGGCTTCACGATGGCCGACACCTCCGCCTTCGACGCGGACGCCCTCAAGCGCCACTGGGACCGGCTGCTGCCGCTCCTCGACGGCGCCCTGCGGGCCGGCTGAGAGCCGGGCGCAGTACGGGCGCGGCGCCCACCCGACAGTTGTCGTCGGTGGCGCCGCGCTCCTCTCAGTACCCTTCGGCCGCCCCCAGATACTGCTCCGCGAACGCCGTCGCCGCCGCCCGCGACGTGAACAGGCGGCGCAGCCGGGCCAGCGTCGTCCCCGTGCGGAACGGGTCGCCGGCCGAGGCGCCGTGGTAGACCTCCGACAGCCACTGCGAGAACTCCTGGTAGTCCCATACGCGCCGCAGACAGGCCTCTCCGTACCCCTCCAGGCCACTGCTGTCGCCCGCCGCGTGCGCCACGAGCGCGTCCGCAAGAAGGAACGCGTCGTGCAGCGCGAGGTTGAGGCCCTTGGCCGCGATGGGGGCGACCAGGTGGGCCGCGTCCCCGGCCAGGAAGAGCCGCCCGTACGTCATGGGTTCGGTGACGTAGTCGTGCATGTCGAGGACGCGCTTCTCGATCAACTCGCCCTCGGCCAACGGCGCGGCGCCCTCGGCGGCGAGGCGTCGGCGCAGCTGGGTCCACACCCGTTCGTGCGACCAGCCCTCCGGGTCGTCGCCGGGCGGGCACTGCAGGTAGTAGCGGGTGACCTCGGGGCTGCGCGGCATCTGCCCGGCGAAGCCCTCCTCGTGCATGCCGAACAGGACGCGGTCCGCCGACGGCGGCGCCTGGGCGAGCAGCGCCAGCCAGCCGATGCCGTAGTCGTGCCGCGCGACACGGACCCGGCCGGCGGGGATCGCCTCGCGCGTCACCCCGCGGGCCCCGTCACACCCCACGACGAACTCGCAGTGCAGCACCCGCCGTTGGCCGGTGTCGCCGCAGGTGTACGAGACCGAGGGGCGCTCGCCCTCCAGGTCATGGAGGCGTACGTCGCGGACACCGAAGCGGATGTCCCCGCCGCGTACATCGGCGTACTCGCGCACCAGGTCGGTCACGAGCAGCGGCTGGGGGTAGACGAAGTGGTGGTGCCCGGTCAGTTCGGTGTAGCCGAAGCGGTGCCGCTCGCCCGCGAAGCGGAACTCGCACGCCGTGTGCCGCTCCGCGTGCTTGAGCAGCCGCGCGGCCAGACCACGCCGGTCGAGGGCGCGCACCGCCCACTCCTCGATGACGCCCGCCCGTGGCCGCCGCTCGATGAACGTACGGCTCTCGCACTCAAGGACCACGCAGTCGACGCCCGCGGCGCGCAGGATGTTCCCGACGGTGAGGCCGGCGGGGCCCGCACCGACGACGACCACCGAACTCCGTTCCGACGTAGTCGTGTTGGGGCGCATCATGTCCGTCATGTGACTCATTATTGCCCGGCGGGTGACCGGGACTGCCGGTCACGATCCCAGGTCGACCGGGACGCCCGCCCCCCGCTCCCCCGCCAGGTCGATCAGCATGCGCGCGACGGCCAGGTCCTGAAGGCCCACGCCCACCGAGTTGAACAGCGTCAGATCCGTGTCGGAGGTGCGGCCCGGGGCGCGGCCGGTGAGGACGTCGCCGAGTTCGACGCGGAAGTCGTCCTCGCGCACGGCCCCTTCGGCGAGCGGGACGAGGACCTCACCGGACTTGGCCCGTGCCGTGTCATAGGCGTCGACGACGACGCGGCAGCGGACGACGGCCTCGGTGTCGAGTTCGCGATGGTCGGGCCGGGGCGGGGCGCCGACCGCGTTGATGTGCTGCCCCGGGCGGAGCCAGGCGCCGCGGACCACCGGTTCGCGGGACGGGGTGAGAGTGCACAACACGTCGGCCGCCTCGGTCACGGCGCGCGGATCGTCCAACACCTTTGCGGGGAGCCCGAGTTCGGCGGTGATCCAGGCCGCCAGGCCGTGGGCACGCTCCGGGGTGCGACCCCACAGGACGACCTGCCCGTAGGGGCGGCCGGGGAGCAGGGCGCGAGCGTGCGCGCGGGCGAGGGGTCCTGTGCCGATGAGACCGAGGGTCGTCGCGTCGACGCGGGCGAGGGCGCGGGTGGCGACGGCGGTGGCGGCCGCGGTGCGGACGCGGGTGAGTTCGGCGCCGTCCAGAAGTGCCGCGCAGGCGCCGGTGCCGGCGTCCATCGCGAGCACGGTGGACCGCTGCACGGGCAGCCCTGCCGCAGGGTTGCCGGGGAGGTCGGCGAGGAGCTTCACGGTGGCGAGCCGGTCGGTGGCCGAGGCGGCCGCCATCGCGACGAACGCGCCGTCGCCGTCAGGGAGGCGCATGGCGGGCGGCGCGGGCAACACGGCCCGGCCGCGTGCGAGGTCGCGGTGGGCGCGCGCCACGGCCGCCTCCACCGCCTCGGCCCGGTCGGCCAGCAGGGCGCGGATGGTGGAGCGGGTGAGGATCAGGGTCATCGTGCGGGGTCTCCTCGATGAGGTACGGGTGCGGGTGGGGTGTGCGGGTCAACTGCCGCGCACGAAGGGGGTGGTGAGCCCGGACGGGGCGCGGCTGCGGCCCACCAGTCCGCTCACGGCGAGGAGGGCGAAGACGTACGGCAGGGTGGTCAGGAGCGGCGCGGACAGGTGCAGGCCGAGCGCCGGCGCCGCGAACTGGAGGGACTGGGCGAGCCCGAAGACGAGGCAGGCGAGAAGGGTCGGCCAGGCGCGCCAGCGGCCCGCGATCACGGCGACGACCGCGAGGTAGCCGATACCGCCGGTGATGTTGTCGCTGAAGGCGTGCACCTCGGCCAGGGCGAGCTGGGCACCCGCGAGGGCGGAGGTGACGCCGGTGAGGAGCACGGTCGCGTACCGGACCGTACGGACGGGCAGTCCGCAGCGGTCGGCGGTGGCGGCGTCCTCGCCCACCGCGTCGACGGCGAGCCCCCATGTCGTGCGACGGCTCAACGCGAAGGCCAGCACGGCGGTGACGGCGAGCGCCGCGTATCCGAGCAGGGTCTGCTCGAACAGGGCCGGGCCGAGAACGGGGATGCGGTGCAGGCCGGGGACGGGCAGCGGGTCGAAGCCGGGCAGCGCGTTCTCCCGCGCGTCGTCGCCGAACAGCAGCCGGGATCCGTACGTCGTGACGCCGAGCGCGAGGGCGTTGGCAGTAATGCCCGTGACGATCTGATCGGCACGCAGGGTGACGCTGAGCAGTGCCTGGAGCGCGGCGAAGAGGAGTCCCGCGCCGAGCGCGGTCAGCACGCCGATGCCCGCGCTGCCGGAGGCGTACGCTCCGGCGGCGCCCGCGAAGGCGCCGGTGAGCATCATGCCTTCGACGGACAGGTTCAGCACTCCCGCGCGTTCGCTGAGGAGTTCACCGGAGGATGCGAGCAGCAGCGGCAGCGCCATCCGGACGCCGCCGGAGGCAAGTTCGTCGACGACGGCGCTCATGACGTGCTCCCGGGGCGACGGTGGGTGATCAGCATGGCGGCGGCGACGAACAGGACGAGCACGCTCTGCACGATCTGTACGGTCGACGCGGGTACCTGGGCCGCGAGTTGGAGGTTGATGCCGCCGCTGGTGAGGAAGCCGAAGAGGAGACTCGCGGCGGCGACGGCGGTGAACGAGCCGCGGGCGAGCAGGCCGACGACGAGGCCGGAGAAGCCGTAGCCGGAGGAGAAGTGTTCGGCGAGGACGTACGGGGCGGTGGCGACGAGGGAGGCGCCCGCGACGCCTGCGAGGCCGCCCGCGAAGGCGAGGCCGCCGCCTTCGAGCCGGCCCACGGGCAGCCCGAGCCGGGCCGACGCGGCGGGCGAGTGCCCGACGGCGGTCAGACGCAGTCCGACGGCGGTGTGCCGGAGCACGATGCCCGTGGCCACGGCGAGGACGGCGGCGATGACGACGACGGCCGTCGCGGGTGACTCGGCGCCGCCGATCAGGGGCAGTTGGGCGCCGGCCGGCAGCGGAGCCGACTGCGGCAGCGTCTCGGAGGAGGTGACGGGCTGCCGCAGCAGCGCCTCTTCGTGCACGGCGACGGCGACCATGCCGATGCCCACGAAGTTCAGCAGCAGCGTGGTGATCACTTCGCTGGTGCCGCGCCGCACCTTGAACCATGCGGCGATACCCGCCCATCCGGCCCCGGCGAGGAACCCGGCCGCGAGGACCAGCGGCACCCCGAGGGGGCCCGGTGTGCCCGCGGGAAGGGCGAGCCCGGTGGCGGCGGCCGCGACGCCGCCCGCGCACAACTGGCCCTCGCCGCCGACGTTCACGAGTCCGGCGCGGTGCGCGACGGTGAACCCGGTGGCGATGAGGGCGAGCACGGCGGCGGAGTTGAGGGAGCTGCCGACGGCGTACGCCGAACCGAACATGCCCTCGTTGAGCGCGGCCCAGGCGACGGCCGGGTCGGCGCCCGCGCCCACGACGAGCACGAGGCCCACACCGACGGCGAAGAATCCGGCGTACGCGGCGACGGACACGGGGTGCCGGGCCAGGCCGCGCAGCCGGGCGGCGTCACGGCCGGGACCGGTGCGGGCGGCGGAGGGCGGAGGGGCCGCCGGGGGTGGTGGCGTGGCGGTGGCGGACAGGGGCATGGCGGTCCTTGGGCGGGTCGGGGTCCGGCTGGGCCGGTGGCGGTGGCGCGGCGAAGGGGGCGGCGCGTGTGGGCGGAGGGAGGGTCGGCGGGGTGCGGTGCGTGTGAGGGACCTGCGGATCACTGCCGCGGCGGACGTGCGTCGATCCACGGGACGGCGGAATCGACCGGCCGCCCCGTCCCCTCGTACCGCGTGGCGTCAGACTCCCGCCCGGGCACCTGCGCCGCTCGCGTCGGCGCCCACCATCAGCTCCCCGATCCGCTCCCGCGCGGCGGGGTCGCTCGGGTCGACGGGGCCCAGGAGGCGGCCTCGGTAGGCGATGAGGACGCGGTCGCACAGCGCCAGCAACTCGTCGAGTTCGGCGGAGACGACGAGTACGCCCGCACCGCGTCCGGCGGCGTCGCGGATCCGGCTGTGCACCGCGTCCACCGCGCCGATGTCGAGACCTCGCGTGGGCTGCGCCGCGGCGAGACAGACCAGCGGATCGAGCGCCAGCTCCCGGGCCAGGACGACCTTCTGCTGGTTCCCGCCGGACAGCGACGCCATCGGCGCTTCGGGCCCGGCGGCGTGGACGGCATGGTCGGACAGAACCTCGGCCGTGGCCCGCGCGAGGGCGCCCCGGTCCAGGAGGAAGCCCAGCCTGCGGAACCGGCCCAGGCGCCCGAGGTGCAGGTTCTCCGCGACGGACAGCTGCGGGACGCAGCCCTCGTGGTGCCGGTCCTCGGGCACCACGCCGAGCCCCGCGCGGGTTCGGGCCGCGGGCCCGGCCCCGGTCAGATCCCGGCCGCCGATCTCCACCCGGCCGCGCTGCGGCGTACGGGAGCCACCGAGGACGGCCATCAGCTCGCTCTGCCCGTTGCCCTCGACGCCGGCGACACCGACGATCTCGCCGAGCCCGATGTCGAGTGCGACCCCGTCGAGGGCGTACGTGCCGTCGGGGCGGCGATCGTGCTCGACTTCGCGGAGGTGCCGGCGCACATGTTCACGTCGATGTTCACGTGTGCGCGGACCGCC
>NZ_JAOZYC010000076.1:0-674 GCF_035798155.1 Streptomyces endophyticus
CGGCCCCTTCGGCCGCCGACGGCGCGGGATCGCACGGGCTCGCGCTCGACGTCACCGTCAACACCCGTCCCGGCACCGGGGCGCTGCGCCCCGGCATCCGCAGCGGCGGTGCGGTCGTCGTGTCGTACCGGCTGGCCAACCGGGGCAGCGCGGACCTGCACGACATCCGGGTGCACGACCCGTCGATGCCGGGTGCCCGGATCCGCTGCCCCGGCGGCCGCGACCGGGTGCCGCTGCTCATCGGCCTCCGTTCGGCGCGCTGCACGGCGACCATGGCAGCCCGCCCCGGCACCTGGACCGCCGAGGTGCGGGCCGCCGGGCGCCAGCCGTATCTGCGCGCCACCGTGCAGGCGACCGCGCGCTCCGGGTACGCGGGGGTGGGCGCGGCCCTGACGCTCGCCCAGTCGGCGCGTCCGACCGGCCCCGGGCGGGCCCGCGTCGCCTACACCGTCGCCAACCCCGGGAACCGGCCCCTGCACGACATCCGCGTCACCGACCCGGGGCTCGCCCCCGACCGCATCGCCTGCGCCCACGGCGGCCCCGTCGTACCGCGCCTCGCACCCGGCGCCACGGCCGAGTGCACCGGTGAGGTGCGGCGCGCCCCCGGCACGTACACCGGCCGTGGGCGCGCCGAGGGCAGCGACCGGATCCGCACCATCGGCACACACGGCGAG
>NZ_JAOZYC010000077.1:0-667 GCF_035798155.1 Streptomyces endophyticus
GGCGGTGCGCGGCGGCGGCCGGTTCGATGGAGCCGTCGAGCAGGCGGCGCAGCAGGTCGCTGCTCAGGTGCCGGGCCAGCTCGTCGGCGGCCCGCGCCCGCAGGAGGAGCATCGCGGCGGCCGACGCGCCCTGGCGCAGCGCGTCCGCGGCGTCGGCCGCCAGGCTCCCCGTGTCCACCGCCCAGATCGAGCCGAGCAGCTCGCCTCCGGCACGCACGGGAGTGGCCAGGCGGGGCAGCTCGTCGGCCATCACCCCGGGCAGTTTCAGCGGACCCTCGGAGGCGTACAGGAGGCGGTAGTCCTCGTCGTTCTCCGGGCTGCCGGGGACCTGGCGGCCGAGGATGCCCTGCCGCCTGGTCTCGTCGACCACCTGGCCCGGGACGGTCGAGTACGCGAGGATCTGGCGGCCCAGGTCCTCCACGGCGATCGCCCCGCCGACGGCCGCCGCGACGGCGTTGGCCAGCGCGAACAGATCACCGGGCAGCGCGTCCTCGCCGAGCGGCGCCGTGCGCGCGCCGTGCGCCCCGACGACGGACGACAGCAGCTGGAACACCTGGTGCCAGGCGGCGTCCCGGTCCGTCCCGAGCAGCGCGGCACCCGCCGCCTCGGCGTCCGGCACCGCCTGCGACCCGTCGCCGCGCACCACGACGCCCGCCATCCCGGCCCG
>NZ_JAOZYC010000078.1:0-653 GCF_035798155.1 Streptomyces endophyticus
GCCGCGATCATCTTCATCTGCGGCGAGTCCTCCTGGCGGGAGGAGAAGCGGGCGAAGAGCGACGCGGTGATCGCGGGCAGCGGCACCGAGTTGTCGATGGCCGCCTCGACGGTCCAGCGGCCCTCGCCGGAATCGGCGGCAAAGCCGCGCAGCTTGTCGAGGTGGGTGTCCTCGTCGAGCGCGTTGACGGCGAGGTCGAGCAGCCAGGAACGGATGACCGTGCCCTCCTGCCAGGAGCGGAAGACCTCACGGACGTTGTCCACGGAGTCGACCTTCTCCAGGAGCTCCCAGCCCTCGGCGTAGGCCTGCATCATGGCGTACTCGATGCCGTTGTGGACCATCTTGGAGAAGTGGCCCGCGCCGACCTTGCCCGCGTGGACGTAGCCGAAGTCGCCCTCGGGCTTGAGGGCGTCGAAGACCGGCTTGACCGTGGCGACGTTCTCCTCGGAACCGCCGACCATGAGCGCATAGCCGTTCTCCAGGCCCCACACGCCACCGGAGACACCCGCGTCGACGAAGCCGATGCCCTTGGCCGCCAGCTCCTCCGCGTGCTTCTCGTCGTCCGTCCAGCGCGAATTGCCGCCGTCGACGACGATGTCGCCCTCGGAGAGCAGGTCACCGAGCTCGTCGACGGTCGACTGGGTCGCGGCACC
>NZ_JAOZYC010000079.1:0-596 GCF_035798155.1 Streptomyces endophyticus
CGGCCGTAGCCCCACGGGTCGTCGACCTCGACCTTCTTGCCGTACTTGGCGGTCTTCCACACGTTGTAGAAGAACGGCAGGATCGACAGGCCCAGCAGGAACGAGGAGATCGTCGAGATCGTGTTCAGCGCGGTGAAGCCGTCGGCCGCGAGGTAGTCCGCGTAACGACGCGGCATGCCCTCCACGCCCAGCCAGTGCTGCACCAGGAACGTGCCGTGGAAGCCGATGAACAGCGTCCAGAAGGTGATCTTGCCGAGACGCTCGTCGAGCATCTTGCCGGTCATCTTCGGCCACCAGAAGTGGAAGCCGGCGAACATCGCGAAGACCACGGTGCCGAACACCACGTAGTGGAAGTGCGCCACCACGAAGTACGAGTCCGAGACGTGGAAGTCCAGCGGCGGGGCCGCCAGGATGACGCCGGTCAGACCACCGAAGGTGAAGGTGATCAGGAAGCCGATCGTCCAGAGCATCGGTGTCTCGAAGGACAGCGAGCCCTTCCACATCGTTCCGATCCAGTTGAAGAACTTCACGCCTGTTGGCACGGCGATGAGGAACGTCATGAAGGAGAAGAACGGTAGCAACACACCGCCGGTGAC
>NZ_JAOZYC010000080.1:0-588 GCF_035798155.1 Streptomyces endophyticus
ACCGTTGTGTGCGTTCCATGTGTAAGCGAAGCCGTTACGGTCATGGTGCCATGCGTATGTTTTGCCACCTTTGTCGAACAGGATGACTTCGTTGATGCCGTCATAGTCCCACTCGTCGTGTGGAGTCATTTGCATACCCCATTTTGCCATACCTGTGTCCAGGTCACGTGCAAATACTGTCATTGACCATTTGTTGTCGCCTGGACGTACGTCTGGGTTCCATACAGATGGGTTACCTGTACCGTAGTAAACCAGGTTTGTACGTGCATCATATGGCCACCAGCCCCATGTAGAGCCACCACCGTGTTGCCAACCATCTTTAACTGCTTGTGGTTTCAACCAGGTACGTGTACCTAATTCTTTTTCGCCAATTTTCAGTTGGTCGTTAGGGATCTTTTTGAAAGAACCACCCATTTTGTTGCCGCCGTTTACGTCTTGGTAAACTGACAATGCACTGTACTCTGGTGTGTCTTTGTTGAAGTCTGCACCGATCAGCATTTCAGCATCTGGGCCTGTTGAGTAGGCTTTCCATGCCAATGAACCGTCTTTAGCGTTGTAAGCTGCCAAGAAGCAACGTACGCCGAATTC
>NZ_JAOZYC010000081.1:0-560 GCF_035798155.1 Streptomyces endophyticus
AGGAAGCGCAGCAGCTCGACCGGGAAGGGCAGCACCAGCGTGGAGTTCTTCTCGGCCGCGACCGCCACCACGGTCTGCAACAGCCGGAGTTGGAGCGCGGCCGGCTGGTCGGACATCACACCCGCCGCCTCGGCGAGCTTCTTCGACGCCTGGAGCTCGGCGTCGGCGTTGATGACACGCGCCCTGCGCTCCCGGTCGGCCTCGGCCTGCCGGGCCATCGAGCGCTTCATGGTCTCGGGCAGCGACACGTCCTTGATCTCGACGCGGTCGATCTGCACACCCCAGCCCACGGCCGGGCTGTCGATCATCAGCTCCAGGCCCTGGTTGAGCTTCTCGCGGTTCGACAGGAGATCGTCGAGGTCGCTCTTGCCGATGATGGAGCGCAGCGAGGTCTGCGCCATCTGGGAGACGGCGAACCGGTAGTCCTCGACCTGCACGACGGCCTCGGCCGCGTCGACCACCTTGAAGTAGATGACGGCGTCCACCCGCACCGTGACGTTGTCCCGCGTGATGCCGTCCTGCGCGGGCACCGGCATCGTCACGATCTGCATGTTGACCTT
>NZ_JAOZYC010000082.1:0-145206 GCF_035798155.1 Streptomyces endophyticus
ACGACGGGCGCCTGGACGCGCAGCGCCGCGATGTCGACGCGCCGCGGGTCCGCGCCCTCGACCGGCCGGTGGGCGGGTGGCAGGCGGACATCCGACGGGCGGCCGACGGCGGCCGCGTCCCCGGTGGTCGGCGAGGACAGGTTGAGGTCGGTGGCGCCGTGGCCCCACAGCCACAGGCCGAGCAGCAGCAGCACCCAGGCGACCCCCGTGAGGAGCCGCCCGGCCCCCTGCGACCGGTCACTCATGGCGGGCTCAGTGCCTCGTCGGTGAACCGGGTGACCTGCGGCGGCGCACGCTGCGGACGGCCACGGCGACGGCGGCGATCGCGGCGAGGCCGAGCCCGATGAGGGCGTGCCGGGTGCCGGGGCCCTCGCTGGGGGCGGCCGTCGGGGCCCGGTGGACGGCGAGCGCCTGCCGTTCGGCGGTACCGCCGCCGCCCGCGTGCACGGGGGCGGTCGGGGACGAGGCGGGCGAGGCGCCGGCGGCGGATCCGTCGACGACCCGGAGGGTGCCGGTGACCTTGCCCTCGGCTCCGTCGCAGGTCACCGAGACCGGGTAGGTGTCGGGCGCGGCGGTGGACTTCACGCGGGCCTCGGCGAACAGGGTGGGGTCGTCGGCGGAGGGCGCGAGCCGGGCCGGGGATACGAAGGCCGTGGAGCTTGCGCTGCCCGTGGCGCCGTCGCAGCCGGTCACCCGCAGGTCGACATCGGTGCCCGCGGGCGCGGCACGCGGGGTGACGGTGATCGTCGCGCCGTCGTCGGCCGCCTGGGCCGCGGTCGCCGGTGCGGTCACCAGGACGGCCGCCCCCGCGATACCGACAGCAAGCAGTCCTGTACGCATCGTGAACCTCCTCTAGGCAGGGTCACGCTTTCTGCCGCCGTCCGCATCCCGAGAGGCTCCCGTGCCACGTCACACCTGCCGAGGCAGGTGCATACGATGGCAGTCAGTCGATCGAGCGCCGAGGAGTCCGCACACATGGCAGAGCCCAAGCCCATCGAATCGTGGCTGACCGACATGGACGGGGTCCTCATGCACGAGGGGGTGCCGATCCCGGGCGCGGACGCGTTCATCAAGAAGCTGCGGGACTCGGGCAAGCCGTTCCTCGTCCTCACGAACAACTCGATGTACACGGCCCGTGACCTGCACGCCCGCCTGAACCGCATCGGCCTGGAGGTCCCGGTCGAGAACATCTGGACCTCCGCCCTCGCGACGGCCAGGTTCGTCCACAGCCAGCGGCCGAACGGCACGGCGTATGTGATCGGCGAGGCGGGTCTGACGACGGCGCTGCACGAGGCCGGGTACATCCTCAGCGACTCCGACCCCGACTTCGTGATCCTCGGTGAGACCCGTACGTATTCCTTCGAGTCGCTGACCAAGGCGATCCGGCTGATCAACGGCGGGGCCCGGTTCATCGCCACCAACCCCGACAACACCGGCCCCTCCACGGAGGGCGTGCTGCCCGCGACGGGCTCGGTAGCGGCGCTGATCACCAAGGCGACCGGCAAGGACCCGTACTTCGTCGGGAAGCCGAATCCGCTGATGATGCGGACCGGGCTCAATGCCATCGGGGCGCACTCGGAGTCCAGCGCCATGATCGGCGACCGGATGGACACGGACGTGCTCGCGGGCCTGGAGGCCGGGATGACGACGTATCTCGTGCTGACCGGGCTGACCAGCAAGGCGGACATCGACCGCTTCCCGTTCCGGCCGACCACGGTGACCGACTCGATCGCGGACCTCGTCGACCTGGTCTGACGCCGGGTTCCGTACGGCGGCCGGTGCTGGTTCTCAGCTGCCGGTCGCCGTCTTCCAGTCGTCCACGTACGTCTGGAGGTTCTTGGCGATGTCGTTCCAGTCCGGCTCGAAGATCTGCACACCGTCCATGATCTTGGCGAGTTCGACGGCGTTGTCGTCGGTGGCCTGCACATCGGCGCGCGGCGAGAAGCCGCCGCCGACGGAGCTGACCTGCTTCTGCTGCTTCGCGGCGAGCATGAAGTCCAGGAGCTTCTTGCCGTTGGCGGTGTGCGGGGCGTTCTTCACGAGGCCACCCGCGTACGGCAGGGCGAAGGAAGTCGGCTTGCCCGAGGCCTTCTTCGGGAACCAGATGCCGAGGTTCGGCATGTCCTTGGACTGGGCGTAGTTCATCTGCACGTCCCCGTTGGCGACGAGGAGTTCACCCTTGTCGACCTTGGGCGCCAGCTTGCCGGTGGAGGCCGACGGGCCGACGTTGTTGGCCTGGAGCTTCTTCAGGTAGACCATGGCCTGTTCCTTGCCGCCGAAGTCGTGCATGGCCTTGACCAGCAGGGCGGTGCCGTCGCCCGCGATGCCGGGCGTGGAGTACTGGAGCTTGTTCTTGTACGTGGCGTCGAGGAGCTGCTCCCAGGTGGCGGGCGGGGTCTTCAGCTCCTTCTTGTTGTGGACGAAGCCGAAGTAGTTGTTCACGACGGACGTCCAGGTGCCGTTGGCCGCCTTGTCGGCGCCGTCGACCTGGTCCGAGCCCTTGGGCGCGTACTTCGCCAACAGGCCCTTGCTGTCGGCCTGCTGGATGAAGGGCGGCAGCGTGACGAGGACGTCGGCCTGGGTGTTGACCTTCTCGCGGACGGCGCGCTGCACCATCTCGCCGGAGCCGCCCTCCACGTAGTTGACCTTGATGCCGGTCTTCTTGGTGAAGTCCTTGAAGACCTTGTCGTACCAGCCGTCGCCGTTCTCGCCCTTGAGGCCGTCGGCGCTGTAGACGGTGACGGCCTTCTCGTCGGAGGCGGCGGAGCTGCCGCCGCAGCCGGTCAGGGTCGCGGCGAGGGCGAGAGCGCCGGTGGCGGCGGCGACGGTGGTGAGCGTGTTCTTGCGCATGGCGTGGTGAACTCCCGTAGTCCGTGAGCGTTTTGAGGGATTCAGCGGTACGAGGCCTTGGTGCGGATCCGCGAGAAGGCCAGCAGGACGAGCAGCGTGGCGGCCATCAGGACCACCGCGATCGCGGAGCCGGTGAACAGGGAGCCGCGGTCGGTGGTCGCGTAGATCTGCACCGGGAGCGGCATCCAGTCCGGCGGGTAGAGCATCATCGTGGCGCTCAACTCGCCCATGGACAGGGCGAAGCAGAGGCCCGCGGCGGCGTTCAGGGAGGGCAGGAGCAGTGGCAGCTTCACCTTCCACAGGACGTACGCGGGGCGGGCCCCCAGCGAGGCCGCGGCCTGTTCGTACGCAGGGTCGAGGCGCTGGAGGGCGGCCGAGACGGACTGGTACGCGAACGCGGTGACCAGGATCGTGTGGGCGATGATCACGATCCAGCGGGTGCCGTTGAGCAGCATCGGCGGCCGGCTGAACGCCACGAGGACGGCGAGTCCCACGACCACGGACGGCACGGCGACCGGAAGCATGAACAGGGCGTCCAGCACGCGCCGCCCGCGCTTCTTGAGCGCTGCGGCGGCGAGCGCGGCCCATCCGCCGACGACCAGTGCGAGCACGCTCGCGGTGACGGCCGTGACCAGGCTGGTGGTCAGGGCGGTGAGGGAGTCGCCGCTGGTGGCGGCGGAGTAGTGCCCGCCGGTGAAGCCGGAGGGCAGGGCGCCGGACCAGTTCGTGGCGAACGACGCGGCGAGGACGACGAGGAGCGGAAGGGCGAAGAGGGGCAGGAAGAGGACGAAGAAGACCGTCCAAGTGGCCCACCTGCCGGCCTTGCTATGAACGAGCACGACGGCTCACCACCCGGTACAGGCCGTAAAGGCTCACGGAGACAAGGACGTTGACGACCGCGACGACGCACGCGCCCGGGTAGTCGGACTCGAGGATCGCCTTGCTGTAGACGAGGGTCGGCAGCGTCGTGACGCCCTTGGCGCCGGTGAAGAGGACGATCCCGAACTCGTTGAGGCACAGGACGAGGACCAGCGAACCGCCGGCGGCCAGCGCGGGCAGCGCCTCCGGCAGGATCACCTGCGCCGCGATCCGGGCGGGTCGCGCCCCGAGCGACGCGGCGACCTCCAGCTGCCCCGTGTCGACCTGCGAGAACGCGGCGAGCAGCGGGCGCATCACGAACGGCGTGAAGTAGGTGATCTCGGCGAGCAGCACGCCCCACGGCGTGGCCAGGAACTGGAAGGGGCCGGAGGCGGCGCCCGTGGCGTCCGTCCACAGCCCGTTGGCCATGCCCACCTGCCCGTATACGAAGAGCAGGGCGAGCGTGATCAGGAAGGACGGGAAGGACAGGAACACGTCGATGAAGCGGGCGACCGCCTTCGCGCCGGGGAACGGCACGAACGCGACGATCAGCGCGAGCGCGAAGCCGAGGACGAGGCAGCCGACCGTGGATCCGACGGCGAGCCACACCGTCGTGCCGAGCGCCTCGCGGAACGCGGAGGACGCGAAGACATCGGCGTACGGCTTGAGGGAGGTGCCGCCCGTGTCGGGGGTGAGCGACTGCTGGACGACGAGGAAGAGCGGGTAGAGGAAGACGACCGCGAGGGCGGCAACGGGCGGCAGGGCCCATATCCAACCGCTGCTCCTCGTACGGGACTTGGTCGCGCTCTGCCGGGGCGCGGCGAGCGTGGCGCTAGCCATGTGCACCCACCTCCGACGAGACCCCGGCGCCGAGCAGCACCGCGTCCTCGGGCGCGAAGTGCACCGTGACCCGCTCTCCGAGCGTCGGCGGCTCCCGCAGTTCGCGCAGGTCGGCCTTGACGCGATGGCCTTCGACGTCGACGTAGAGGCGGTGCGTGGAGCCGCGCCACTGGACCTCGGAGACCTCTCCCGTAAGGGAGTTGGGGCCTTCGCCGAGGCCGACGAGGTGCGGGCGGACGCAGAGCGTGGCGGTGGCTCCCGCCGCCACGTCGCCCCGTGCCGGGACCTTCAGTTCGGTCGAGCCGAAGGAGACCGTGTCCTTGCCGGCCGAACCGACCCGCACCGGAAGGAGGTTGGCGTTGCCGACGAAGGAGGCGGTGAACTCGGTGCGCGGGCGCCGGTACAGGTCCTGCGGTGTGCCGACGTCCTGGAGGCGGGCCTGGTCCATGACGGCGATGCGGTCGGCGAGGGTGAGCGCCTCGACCTGGTCGTGGGTGACGTACAGGATCGAGACGCCGGGCAACTCGCGGTGCAGGCGCGCCAGTTCGGCGAGCATCCCGGAGCGGAGTGTCGCGTCGAGCGCGGACAGCGGCTCGTCGAGCAGCAGCACACCGGGCCGGACGGCGAGGGCGCGCGCGATGGCGACGCGCTGCTGCTGGCCGCCGGAGAGTTCGCGCGGGTAGCGCTTGGCATAGGCGGCCATGCCGGTCAGTTCGAGGGCTTCGGCGACGCGCGCGGGGATCTCGCTCTTCGGCACCTTCTGCGCCCGCATCCCGAAGGCGACGTTGTCCTCGACGCGCAGGTGCGGGAAGAGCGCGTAACTCTGCACGACCATGCCGATGCCGCGCCGGTGCGGCGGCAGGTCGGTGACGTCGCGCCCGCCGAGCAGCACCCGCCCGGACGCGGGCCGCACGAACCCGGCGACGGCGCGCAGCGCGGTGGTCTTCCCCGAGCCCGAGGGGCCGAGGAGGGCCATCACCTCGCCGGGCTCGACGGTCAGGTCGAGGGAGTCGAGAACGGTGGTGCCGCCGTACGCGACCGACACCCGGTCGAACCGGATGCCGCTCAGCTTCTGGTCGTTGTCTCTCACGGCGGCCACGCTCCTGGCGGCGGGTGTCCCGCGCGAAGCGGCGCGGCAACGGGACGGTGAACGGGCACCCAAGCTTGGACCAGACCCGTTATTGTTTTGTTATGTGGGGGATGTGCGGAAGATCAACTCCCGTCGGGAGAAGGCGGGTTACCAGCCGTCCGAGCCCAAACGCGCGGTGAACGAGAAGCGGTCCCCCCGGTAAAGCGTCCGCACCCGCTCCACGGCGCGGCGCCCGGTGTCGTACGAGATCCGGTGGATGAGCAGCATCGGCAGCGCGGGCGGCGTGCCGATGAGCAGGGCCTCGCGCGGGGTCGCGAGCACCGTCTCGATGCGCTCGTCGGCCGAGCCGAACTCGATGCCGACGCGGTCGTGGACGTAGGAGTAGAACGAGGAGTCGGGGTCGAACTCGACGTCCAGGCGCGGCACCCGGGCCACGGGCACGTAGGTCGACTCCAGGCCGACGCGCTCGTCGTCGGCGAGCAGCACGCGCTCCATGTGCCAGACGGGTTCGCCGTGTTCGAGGCCGATCTCGGCGGCGAGCGCGGGCGGGCACGGGAAGCGTTCGAGGCCGATGAGGGCGCGCCCCGGGCGTCGGCCCTGTCGGCGCACGCCCTCCGTGTACGAGGCGAGGGAGAGCGGCTGCGCCAGCTTCGGGCCCGCGACGACGGTGCCCCTGCCGTGGCGCCGCAGCCGCCCTTCGAGCAGCAGCTCGCGCAGCGCCTGCCGTACGGTCTCGCGGGCCACTTCGTAGCGCAGGGCGAGTTCGCGCTCGACGGGAAGGGGCTCCCCCTCGTTCAACTCGCTGAGCAGTGCGGCGATTTGGGCCTTCACGGCGTAGTACTTCGGGATGCGTCCGTGCTCGGGGATGCCGTCGCGCACGGGGGCGCCGGGGGCCTGGTCGTTCGGGTAGTCCACGCGGGGATGGTCGCAGACGTGGGTGAACACCTGTCTTACGCCCGTCTCGCGTCCGTCTCGCGTCTGCCTGTGTCCCCTTGGGCCCGGCCGCCGCGCGTGTTCGGCTGGGGCGGCGGCCGGGCCGGTGGTGGGCCGGGGCTCAGCGTCCGCCGACGCGGAGCCGCCGGGCTCCCACCACGAGGGTCGTGCCGGCGAGGAGGAGGGTGCCGGCCGCGACCCCCAGTCCGAGCAGGGCGCGCGGGCCCGTCCGTGCGAGTTCGTCCGCGAGGGTCGGGCCCGCGGCCTCTTCGATGGTGAACGGGTAGTCGTCGGACTCGCCCACCCAGTCGCCGTCGTCGTCCTTGCGCCGGACGAGCGCGGCGTTGGCGACGACCTGGTCGGGTCGGGTGTCGTCGGCGAACGCGAGGCGGACGTCGACGGTGACCGTCTCGCCCGCGCCGACCGAGAACCCGGGGAAGCCGTCGAAGACGCCGATGTTCTCGTCCCGGTGGGTCCGCTCGACGGTCACGGGACGCCAGCGGCCCGCGTCGCGGAACTCCATCGTGATGCGCTTCGGCGTCAGCTTCCGGGTCTCGTCGACCAGTACGAGGACGGGGTGGAGGTCGGCGCAGCGGGCGGCGGTGGTGTTGGTGAGGTCGAGCGAGAAGTGCCGGGGGGCGTCGCCGGGGTGGTAGGTGGCGGGGCCCTCGTCGATGCGGGTGTCGATCGGGAAGTCGCCGCGCTTGTCGGCGGCGCAGGCCCTGGTGCCGGTGTCGGCGTCGGCCACGTGTGTGGGGCCGAGTGAGGTGAGGGCGGAGGCGGCGATGGCGGTGACGCCGAGGGTGAGCGGGCGGCGCAGTCGCATGAAAGCCCTTCACTGGTCGCGGAGTTGCCGACAGTCGTGGGCCAGAACTTTTCCATCGCGGTGCGCCGGGGCCGGGCTTGTGCGGTGCGGCGCGCGTGTAAATCCCCCGATCGGCCCAGCCGAGACCCTTTACCGGCACCGTCGTTACGGCCTCGGGGCTCCGCCCCGGACCCCGCGGGCTCCCGTCCAAGAGCGGGGCTTGATTTGCGGAACCGGCGTTACGGCCTCGGGGCTCCGCCCCGGACCCCGCTGCTCAATCGCCGCAGGGGCTGATTTGCCCCGCCCATCTCCCACCACCCGCCCCCTCCGGGGGCGTGGGCCGCACGGGGTGCCGCACCCGCCTTGGGCAATCTGCCGCCTTGGGCGGCAGGGTGGGCAAGGCGGCTCCCGGTGCCGCGCAACCGTTACGACGGGGCTTCGCGGCCGAAGAGGGGGGCCAGGATCATGTGGGCCGCGCCCTCGACCGCCTGGGTTTCGCCGCCGGGTGCCGCCCGGACGGGTATCGCGGGGCCACCGCCCTCACGCCCGGCGCGGGCCGCGAGGACCTGTTCCACCCCGCGTACGAAACGCTTCTCGTGCGCCGCCACCGTGCGCCCGCCGAGCAGCACCGCGTCGATGTCGAGCAGGCTCACCAGGTTCGCCGCCCCCTCGCCGAGCACCCGCGCGGCCTCGTCCAACCCCCGGTCCCCGCCGGAGGCCACCGCCGCGAGGCAGAGCGCCTCGATGCAGCCCCGGTTGCCGCAGCTGCACCGCGGGCCGTCCAGCTGGATCACCTGGTGGCCGAATTCCCCCGCACCGGTGCGCGCGCCGCGGTAGAGCGCGCCGTCGAGGACGAGGCCCGCGCCGAGCCCGGTGCCGAGGTGGAGGTAGGCGAAGGAGCGCTCGCCCCCGCCCTCCAGGGCCAACCCGAGCGCCGCCGCGTTCGTGTCCTTGTCCACGACGACCGGGAGGCCGAGTCGTTCCGTGAGCGCTTCCCGCAGCGGGAAGCCGTCCCACTGCGGGAAACCGGTGACCCGGTGCAGCACCCCGTCGGTGTGGTCGAGCGGCCCCGGCACGGCGACGCCGACGCCGAGGACCCGCTGGCCCCCGTCCGCGTCGAGCAGCGCGTCGACCTCACAGGCGGCGGCCGCGAGCACCGCGTCGGAGCCCGCGCCGAGGTCGAGCGGGGCCCGCCGCGCCGCGACGACCGCCCCGGACAGATCGGCGAGCACCGTGTGCAGCTCGTCGCGGTCCAGGTGCAGGCCGACCGCGTGCGCGGCGCCCGCGAGCAGCCGCAGGACGGTGCGCGGCTTGCCCCCGGTGGAGGCCCGGCGGCCGGCCTCGACCGCGAGGCCTTCCCCCCTGAGCCGCGCCGTGATCTTGCTGACGGCCTGCGGGGTGAGCCCGGTGCGCTCGGCGAGCTCCAGGCGGCTTATCCCCGCCTCCCCCGCCGTCCGCAGCAGATCGAGCACGAGCGCCGCGTTGTGCCCGCGCAGGGCGCTCAGGTTCGCGCCCACCGTCGCCGCCATGGTCCTCCTCACGTCTGTAGCCACCAGCCCATTGTCCCCCGCGCTTGCACTTTGGCAACACCGTTGCTTAAGTGGAAGGCATGGATCGTAATGGCATGGATCGTATGGAAGAACGCATGACCGGTACGGGTGCCCCTTCGCGCGTGGGCCTGGTCGGCTACGGCCTGGCGGGCTCCGTCTTCCACGCCCCGCTGATCGCCGCGACCGAGGGCCTGACCCTGGACACGGTCGTCACGTCGAACCCCGAGCGGCAGGCCCAGGCGCGCGCCGAGCACGGCGACGACCTGCGCTTCGTGGCCTCCCCCGACGAGCTGTGGCAGCACGCGGACGAGCTTGACCTGATCGTCATCGCGTCACCGAACAAGACGCACGTGCCGCTCGCGAAGGCCGCCATCGCCGCGGGCCTCCCGGTCGTCGTCGACAAGCCGGTCGCGGGCACCGCGGCCGAGGCGCGCGAGCTCGCGGAGCTGGCCGACAAGCAGGGCGTCCTCCTGTCGGTCTTCCAGAACCGCCGCTGGGACAACGACTTCCTGACCCTCCAAAAGCTGCTCGCGGACGGTGAGTTGGGCGACGTCTGGCGCTTCGAGTCGCGCTTCGAGCGCTGGCGCCCGCAGCCCAAGGGCGGCTGGCGCGAGTCCGGCAACCCGGAGGAGATCGGCGGCCTCCTGTACGACCTCGGCAGCCACGTCGTCGACCAGGCCCTGGTCCTGTTCGGCCCGGCCGTCTCCGTCTACGCCGAGTCGGACGTGCGCCGCCCCGGCGCCGAGGCCGACGACGACACGTTCATCGCGATCACCCACGCGAACGGGGTGCGCTCGCACCTGTACGCCTCCGCCACCACCGCCCAACTCGGCCCGCGCTTCCGCGTGCTCGGCTCGCAGGCGGGCTACGTGAAGTACGGGCTCGACCCGCAGGAAGCCGCGCTGCGCGACGGCAAGCGCCCGACGGCCGGCCAGCCGTGGGGCGTCGAGGACGAATCGCTGTGGGGCCGGGTCGGCTCAGGCGAGTCCCCGCTGACGGGCGGCGGCCGCCCGCTAGCGACGGTCGACGGCGACTACCCCGCGTACTACGCCGCCATCGCCGCGGCGCTGCGCGACGGCACCCCGAACCCGGTGCCCGCCACGCAGGCCGCCGACGCGCTCGACGTCCTGGAGGCGGCCCGCGTCTCGGCCCGCGACGCTGTGACGGTGAAGCTGTGACGAAGCCGGTTATGGCCACCCCCGAAAATGCTCCCCAGATCCCCGAGTTGGAGGACCAGGAGCGCCGACTCGTCCTGGACTCCTTCACGTACGACGACGCCTGGGCCCTCGGCAACCTGCTCGTGGGCCTCGCGCGCGAGCGGCAGGCGCCGGTCGCGATCGACATCACGCGCGGCGGCCAGCAGCTGTTCCACGCGGCGCTGCCGGGTTCGGCCCCGGACAACGACGCGTGGATCGCCCGCAAACGCCGCGTCGTGGAGCGCTACCACGCCTCGTCCTACCTGGTCGGCAGCCGCTTCCGGGCCAAGGGCACGACGTTCGAGGACGCCTCGCGCCTCGACCCGGACACGTACGCGGCCCACGGCGGCGCCTTCCCGATCTCCGTACGGGGAGCGGGAGTTGTCGGCACTGTGGTGGTCTCGGGGCTGCCGCAGATCGAGGACCACAAGCTGGTGGTGGCGGCGCTGGAGCGGTTCAGCTCCGCGGTGTGAGCCGCAGCCGCACCGGTTCGGCCGGGCGCATCGTGATGCCGAACGCCGTCGCGATCTCCCGGTCGTCCACCGCCTCGACCTCGTACGCCTGAAGCAGCACGGCGAGGCCGAGGACCGATTCGAGCATCGCGAACTGCGCGCCGATGCAGGCCCGCGGGCCGCCACCGAAGGGCATCCAGGCGTACCGGTGGCGGCTCTGCTCCGCCTCCGGCAGGAAGCGGTCCGGGTCGAAGCGCATCGGGTCCGGCCAGTACGCGGGGTCGCGGTGCGTGACGTAGGCGGAGACGGTGACGTCGGAGCCCGCGGGGATGTGCACACCGTCGACCTCGGTGTCGGCGACCGCCTGTCGGCCGGTCGCGGCGGCGGCCGGGTACAGCCGCATCGCCTCCTTGATCACGCGCTCGGTGTACGGCATGCGGTCGAGGTCACCGGCCTGCGGCGGACGCCCCTCGGTGAGGACCGCGTCGATCTCCTCGTGCATGCGCTTCTGGGCGTCCGGGTTCCGGCCGAGCAGGTGCAGGGCGAAGGTGAGCGAGGTCGAGGTCGTCTCGTGCCCGGCGAGCAGGAAGACCAGCACCTGGTCGCGGATCTCGTCGGGCGAGAGCGTCTCGCCGTCCTCGGTACGCGCCTTGATCAGCAGCCCGAGCAGGTCGCCGCCCGGTTCGTCGGCGGCCCTGCGCTCCGCGATCAGGGTGTCGCAGACGGCGTACAACTCCTCGCAGGCGGAGTCGAAGCGACGGTTGCGCGGCGTCGGCCAGGTGGGCTTGACGATGCCCGCGCCGTAGGCCCGCCGCAGCGAGGTCTCGCTGATCTCGGGGAAGAAGCGGCGGACGGCCGGCACGGCGGTGTCGATGTCGGCGCCGAACAGGATCCGGGCGACGGCCCGCAGCGTGAAGCGCTCCATCTCCTCGGCCACGTCCACGACGTCCTGCCCGCGCCACCCCTCGGCGGTGGCCGCCGCCTCACCGGTGATGGCCGTGTCGTAGGCGCGGATGCCGCGCGGCGTGAACAGCGGCTGGATGAGCCGACGTTGACGCATGTACGTATCGTCCTGGCTGGTCAGCAGGCCGTTGCCGAAGGTGCTGCGCAGCACCTCGTAGAAGTAGTTGTCCTTGCGGAAGTTGGCCGACTCCGTGGCGAGCACCTGCTGCGCGGCCTCGGCGGAGAACAGCCCGTACATGGTGCGACGCAGCCCGGGCGGCCCCGCAAGGAACTTGACCACGTCACCGTGGGTTTCACGCGCTCGCAGAAAGGTCCCGAGCGCATCGCGCTTCAGGTCGAGCATGGAGCCGAGGAGCGGGGTCCCGGCGGGTATGGGCGCTTCGGTGGTAACTGTCACTACCGAAGGGTGCGCGCCCCTTTGCAGGTCGGCAAAGGGGCGCAACGACCCTCGCGCAATCTTCACGTGGGCAAGGCCCCGCGGCCTACGCCCCCTTGAGCTCCTGTCGCTGGCGGCCGAGGCCGTCGATCTCCAGTTCCACCACGTCGCCCGCCCGCAGATAGGGCTTCGGCTCGGGCTGGCCCATGGCGACGCCCGCCGGCGTACCGGTGTTGATGACGTCGCCGGGGTACAGGGTCATGAACTGGCTTACGTAGCGCACGACTTCGGCGACCGGGAAGATCTGGTCGGCCGTGCTGCCGTCCTGCTTCAGTTCGCCGTTCACCCACAGCCGCAGGCCGAGCGCCTGCGGGTCCGGGACCTCGTCGGAGGTCACGAGCCAGGGGCCGAGCGGGTTGAACGTCTCGCAGTTCTTGCCCTTGTCCCACGTGCCGCCGCGCTCGATCTGGAACTCGCGCTCCGACACGTCGTGCGCGACCGCGTATCCGGCGACGCACGCGAGGGCGGCCTCGTGGGACTCGACGTAGCGGGCCGTGTGCCCGATGACGATGGCGAGCTCCACCTCCCAGTCGGTCTTCACGGAGCCGCGCGGTACGAGGACCGTGTCGTCGGGTCCGACGACCGTGTCGGCCGCCTTGAAGAACACGACCGGCTCGGCGGGCGGCTCGGCGCCGGTCTCCGCCGCGTGGTCGTGGTAGTTCAGCCCGATGCACACGACCTTGCCGATCCGGGCCACCGGCGGACCGATCCGCAGCCCCGACGCGTCGAGGACGGGCAGCTCCCCGGCCGCGGCAGCGGCCCGTACGCGCTCGATCGCGGCGTCGTCGGCGAGCAGCGTCCCGTCGACGTCCGTGACGAGTTGCGACAGGTCGCGCAGGGTTCCCTCGGCGTCGAGCAGCGCGGGGCGCTCGGCTCCGGCGGGACCGACTCGCAGCAGCTTCATGGTGTAACTCCCTCTGCAGTAGGAGGAGCCTCCACGGCCCGGTGCGGCGTGCAGCCATCGGAGGACTGGTTGATCCTCCAAGGAGAACGTCCAGTCCGCAATACCCCGTTCACGGACTGGACCCGGGCGACCGCTCGGCTCACTCAGAGCGCGGGCGCGGCCGCCACCCCGGCGCCGTACGGCATGTCCCGGTAGAGCACGGCCCGCTCGATCGAACTCCACGTCGTCGACGTGACGACGTACAGCGCGGCGGCGAGCGGCACGAAGGCCACCGTGAAGAGGGTGAAGAAGGACATCAGCGGCATGAACTTGCCCATCGCCGCCATGCCCGGCACCGGCTGCCCCGCATCGGCCCCGGGCGTCGGCGCCTGCGCCATCTGCCGCTTCGTGCGCCGGTAGTTGAAGGTCGCGACGGTGGCGACGAGCGCGAACAGCGCCACGTAGACGAGCCCCTGCTCCCCGAGGAGCCCGCCGTGCGCGAGCGCGTCATGGAACCGGCCGCCGAGCGGGGCCGCGCCGAGGGTGTGGCCGAGCAGCGCGTTGGGCTCGTCGCCGATGCTGCGGTTGGAGAACAGGTGGTAGAGCAGGAAGAACGCCGGCATCTGGAAGAGCATCGGCAGGCAGCCGGTCAGCGGGGAGACCTTCTCCTCGCGGTGCAGCTCCATGATCGCCTTCTGCATCGTCTCGGGGCTGCTCTTGTGCTTCTTGCGCAGTTCGGCGATGCGCGGCTGGAGCTTGGCCCGTTCGCGCTGCCCGCGGGCCGCGGCCCGCGACAGGGGGTGGACGAGGAGGCGTACGAACGCGGTGAACAGGACGATCGCCGCGGCGGTGGCGGAGGTGTGCAGCAGCGGCTGGAGGAGGTCGGCCAGATGCTCGACCAGGCTGGCGAATACGGACATGAACGACGACATGGATGAGCCCTCCGGGGGGTCTCGTCGTGCCTGACATCAGGAAGGTCGCGAAGATTTCGAAGATCGCGAAGTGAGTCGGCGTGACGGACTGCGGAACCGAAGGGTTCGAAGGTTCAGCAGGCCGTCGGGACGAGACGTCCCGGTGCTCGGGGCCTGGGACGGCCCGAGGCGTCGGGATCGCGCTGCGGCAGGAACGCGGTGCGCCGCTCGCGGTCGCGGATGGCGGTGCGGACGCGGGTGGTCGCCACGGCGGGCGCGGAGCGCGCGGCCAGGACGGCGCAGGAGGCGAGCGCGGAGCCCGCGGCGGCGGTCGCGGCGAGCGCGACGGCGCCGACGAGGCTGCCGGTGTCGACGAGCGCCGAACCGAGGAGGACGAAGAGCAGCAGGGCGACGGGCCGCAGCGTCACGGACGACTTGGTCGTGCGTGCCATGCGCCTGCCTCCTCTCCCGCTCCCGCGCCTTTCCGGTTCGGGGTGTCCCGCCAGTTATACAGGCTCGGTCACGACCGGCTGAAGGAGGCGTCGCGGTTCGAGCAGCGCCCGGCTGACCGGATCTGCGGGGTCCGGGTCGAGCCCGGCGCCCGGCAGCATCTCGACCTCCTCCAGCGGCACGAGGCCGCCACAGGTCGCGCACTCCCCCACGACGCCGAGCGGGGTGCCGCACAGGGCGTGCCGGAACTCACGCGGCGGCAAGGTCCCGGGGATCGTCCGCCCCCACGCCCCGAGCGAGCGCAGCACGGACCACAGCCCGCGCCCGTGTTCGGTGAGGACGTACTCGTCGCGCGGCGGCGACTCCTGGTAGCGGCGCTTCTCCAGGACCCCGGCCGCGGTGAGCGCCTGCAGCCGTGCGGCGAGGACGGCGCGCGGGATGCCGAGGTGGACGAGGAAGTCGTTGTAACGCCGCACTCCGTAGAGCGCGTCGCGCACGACGAGCAGCGTCCAGCGCTCTCCGACGATCTCCAGCGCGCGGGCGATGGAGCACTCCTGTGTCGCGTAGTCCTTGCCGAGAGCCATGCCCTCACTGTAGCCACGCTCCAGGCATAGGTTCAATGACCGAACCTACCGTGCTACGGTCGTGCCACTCAGTAAGTTCATTCACTGAACCTATGACTGGATGGGTCCACCGATGTCGCAGCACGTGCTCGCGCAGGCCACGCAGGCCCCCGCCCCTGCCCGCCCCGTCGCCACCCTCGCCGTCACGAGCGCGGCGACGGCGGTGACCCTGATGACATACAGCGCACCGGCGATCACGCTCGCCGACACGGCCGCCTCCCTGCACACCGGCCTCTCCGCCCAGGCCTGGCTGCTGAACGGCACCCCGCTCGGCCTCGCCGCGCTGCTCCTGGTCGCGGGCAGCCTCGCCGACGACTACGGGCGGCGCCGCGCGTTCGTCCTCGGCACCGCCCTGCTCGCCGTCACGACGGCGCTCGGGGCGCTCGCCACGAACACCCTCCTGTTCACGCTCGCCCGGATCGCACAGGGCGCCGCGTCGGCCGCGATCCTCGCCGCGAGCCTGGGCCTGCTGGTGCACGCGTTCCCGAGCCCGGCGGGCCGGATCAGGGCCACCGGGGTGTGGGGCGCGTTCGTCAGCGGCGGCATCGCGCTCGGCCCATTGGTGGCGGGCGCCGTCACGGACCTCGCCAACTGGCGCTGGGCGTACGGGGTGTTCGCCCTGGCCACGGTCGTCGTGGCGGTATGGGCACCGCGGGCGCTCACCGAGTCCCGCTCCCCACGCGGCGGCCGCCCCGACCTGCCCGGCGCCCTCACGCTCGGCCTCGCCCTGGTCGCCCTCCTCGCGGCGCTCACGCTCGGCCGCGACGGCTGGCTGCGCGCCCCCATCGGCGTACTACTGGCGACAACAGCCGTACTCCTGACGGCATTCGCGGCCATCGAGCGCCGCACCCGCACGCCGATGATCGACCTGTCGCTGCTGCGCCGCCCGCTCTTCCTCGCCTCCACCGCGGGCGCCTTCTTCACCGGTTTCGCCGTCGTGGCGTTCTTCAGCTACGTACCCACACTCCTGCAGCACACGATGGGCGTGACGGCGATGGGCACGGCGGGCCTGTTCGTGCTCTGGTCCGGGACGTCGTTCGTGGTGGCGCTCCAGGCCAGGCGGCTCGCGGGCCGGGTCTCGCCGCGCCACCAGCTCGCCGCCGGTTTCGTACTGCACGCGCTGGCCGTGGCGACGATGCTGGGCGCGGCCGGCTCGGGCAACTGGCCGCGCCTGCTGCCGGGGCTCGTCGTCTCCGGGATCGGCAGCGGCCTGCTGAACGCCGCGCTGCCGCTGCTCGCGGTCGACTCGGTACCGGCCGGCCGGGCGGCGATGGGCTCGGGCGCCAACAACACGTCCCGCTACATCGGTTCGGCGGCGGGCGTGGCCCTGATGATCGCGGTCGCCACGTCGAGCGGCACATCGACGCACGCGCTGGCCCAGGGCACGAACGCGGCACTGATCGCCTCCGGCGTCCTGGCCCTCGCGGCGGCGGGCCTGCTGCTCGCGCTGCGGGAACGGCGGTTGGCGCCCGATCGGGCCTGAACCCGGTCCCGTTGCGGGGGTTCTCCCCACCCCGCACACGGGCGCCACTCCCATGGGCGCGGGCGACCCACGTCCCTAGCGTGATCGGTGCGCTCGGTGCGATCGGGCGGAGGGGACGAGGGGACATGTGGAAGCTGGCCAGGCGCACCATCCGGTACCGGGGAAAGAGCCTCACGGCCACCTTCCTCGCACTCTTCCTCGGCACGGTCACCGTGATGACCTGCGGTGGACTGCTGGAGACCGGCGTACGCAACAACGCGCCCGCGCAGCGGCTCGCACGGGCCGACCTCGTGGTGACGGGCGACCGGTCGGTGACCCCGCCCGCCAGGGGTGACGACACCGAGGACCCGGCGATCATGCCCGAGCGGGTGCCCGTACCCGCCGCGGCACTCGACCGGGTGCGGGGCGTCGAGGGCGTCCGCGAGGCCGTCGCCGAGCGGACCTTCGACGCGGCGCTCGTACGGGAAGCACGGGACACACGGGACGTACGAGGCGTACGGGAAGCACGGGACGGAGCCGGCCCGGTGAAGGCGCAGGCGCAGGCGCAGGCGCACGGCTGGGCCTCGGCCGCCTTCGCGCCGTACGGAATCGTCGAGGGCAGGGCACCGGCCCGGCACGGCGAGGTGGCGCTGGACGCCGGGACGGCTCGGGCCGCGGGCGTAGGTCCCGGTGCCGAGGTCCGGATCGCGGCCGGGGCCGGTACGCGGACGTACACCGTGAGCGCGGTGGTGAAGGCCGCCCAGAAGATGGACCGGGCGGCGCTGTTCCTCACCGACGACGCCGCACAGGCGCTCGCCCCCGCCGTCGCGGACATCGCCGTACGGACGGACTCCGGCACGGACCTCGGTGACGTACGCGATCGGGTCGCCGCGGCGCTCGACGGGCAGCCGCTCAAGGTCGTGTCCGGCGACGGCAGGGGCACCGTGGAATTCCCCGAGGTGCTGACCGGCGGCACCGATCTGGTGGCGCTGGCGGGGGCGTTCGGCGGGATGACCACCATCGTCGCGATCATGGTGGTGTCCGGGACGGTCGCGCTGTCGGTGGGCCAGCGGCGCCGGGAGTTCGGGCTGCTGCGGTCCATCGGCTCGACGCAGCGCCAGCTGCGGCGGATGCTGCTGACCGAGACGCTGATGGTCGCCGTGGCCGCGGCGGGCGCGGGCTGGTTCGCGGGACCGCCGGTGGGCCGATGGCTGTTCGGCGAGTTCCAGGGCACGGGCTTCGTCTCCGAATCCGTGACGTACGCGCAGGGCTGGATCCCGGCCGTGGCCGCGGGTGGTGCGCTGCTGATCACCGCGCTCCTCGGCGGCTGGATCGGCGCCCGGCGCGGGGTGAACGTCAGGCCGGTGGAGGCACTGCGGGAGGCCGAGGTGCAGCTGCGCTGGGCGCACCCGCTGCGGATCGTCCTGGCCGTCCTGTTCCTGTCCGGGGCCACCGCGCTGGCGATCCTCACCGTCCTGCTCTTCGACGGGCCGATCGCGGGCAGCACCGCGGGACCGACCGTGCTGTGCGCCGTCATCGGGTTCGCGCTGCTCGGACCGGGCCTCACCAAGCTGATGGCGTGGCTGATCGGCGGCCCCGTGCGCTGGTTCACCGGAGCCGGCGGAAAGCTGGCCGTCTCGCACGCCCGGGTCCGCGCCGTCCGCATGGCCGCCGCGGTGACGCCGCTGATGCTGGCGACGGGCATCGCGACCGGCAACCTCTATCTCCAGACCACGCAGATCGAGGCCACGAAGTCGGCGTACGCGGCCAACCTCCGCGCGGACGCGGTGCTTTCCCCGGCGGCGGGCGGCGTCTCGGACGCGCTCCTGGCCGAGGTCCGCCGCACCAAGGGCGTCGAGGCGGCGAGTGCCTACGCCACGAGCACGGGCTTCATCGACGGTGCGACCGGGGAGGACGGCATCCCGCTCCAGGGCGTCAGCGCGCGGCAGGCCTCCCTCACCACGGCCGTACGACCGGTCGCGGGCAGCCTCGAAGAACTCGACGGGAACACCGTGGCGCTGACCACCGAGCGGGCCCGCGAGCTGCACAAGGCGGTCGGCGACAGCTTCCCGCTCCGCCTCGGCGACCGCGGCGAGGTCGATGTCCGCATCGTCGCGCTCTTCGAGGGCCGCCCCGGCTACGAGACGGCCTTCCTGCCCGCCGAGCTGCTCGCGGCCCACACGGACCTGGGGCGGCCCGCGCAGATCCTGGTCCGGGCGTCGTCCTCGGCCGTCCCGTCTCTCGCGGCCCTCGCACCGGGACTCGACGTCACCGACCGCGAGTCGCTGATCGAGGCCACCGCCGAGGACGCGCAGACGCAGGCCTGGATCAACTACCTGCTGATCGCGATGATCGTGGCCTACACGGTGCTCGCGGTGGTGAACACGCTGGTCCTCTCCGTAGCCAACCGCCGCCGCGAGTTCGCCCTCCAGCGGCTGGTCGGCTCCACGAAGGGCCAGGTCATGAAGATGTTGACCATTGAGGCCCTGATCGTCGCCGCGATCGGCCTGCTGCTCGGCACGGCGGCCGCGAGCACCTCACTGTTCCCCTTCGCCCACGCGGCGGCGAACACCTGGATGCCGTCCGGGCCTTGGTGGATCTACGGGGCGATCGTGGCCGGTGCCGTCACGCTGTCACTGACCGCGACGCTGCTGCCGGCCTGGGCGGCGCTGCGCACCCGGCCGGTGGAGGCGGCCGGGGCGCAGGAGTAGCTACCCGGCCGCCGCGCCGATGGGATCCCGGGCGAGCACGTCCTCGTCCGCCCGCTCGTCCCGGTCCGCCGGGAACGCGTACGTCACCACCAGCGTCACGACGAGATTGACGGCGAGCGCGACGATCCCGGCGTTCACCCCGAACACCGGATCGCGCCCGGTGAACACGAGCCCGCACACGATCCCGACCCCGACGACAAGCCCGCTCAACGCCCCGACGAGACTCAGCCTCCGCCACACCAGGCCGATCAGCAACATCGGCACGAGCTGCGCCATCCCCTCGTACGAGATGAGGGAGAGCCGGACGAGCGTGTTGGGCGCGGCGTACGTGAGGACGAGCGCGGCCGACCCGGCGACGACGACCACGACCTGCGACCCGGCCTTCTGCGCCCGCGACGAGGCCTCCGACGACCCCCGCCACCGCGGCACGAGCGACATCACGCTGCTCCCCCACATCGTCCCGATGACCAGCATGAAGACGGCCATCGGCACGATCGACGACAGCGCGGCCGCGACCCCGACGATCCCCACGACCCACGCGGGGAGGGAGTCGACGACGAGCTTGAAGAGCGCGAGATTCGAGTCGGCCCCGGTGAGCCCCGGAACGACGAACAGGGCCGCCATCCCGAGCAGCATCGGCACGAACAGCAGCACGTTGTAGGCGGGCAGCCACATCGCGTTGCGCCGCAGGGCGTCGGCGCTCCGGGCGCCCAGATACCCGGCGACGGTGGTCGGGAAGATGACGACGGTGAGAGCGTTCAGGACGGTGGTGGTGGCGAACCACCCTTTCCCGTAAGGCGATCCCCCGCTCCCCGGCAACGTCAGCCACGCACTCTTCTCCTCGACGAGCCGGTCGAGGAACGGCCCGTAGCCGTCGAAGTAGTGCAGCGGTACGTAGAGGGCGAGAAAGGCGAGCGTCACGATGACGAGCAGGTCCTTGAGGACGGAGACCCAGGCGCTCCCCCGCAGCCCGCTCACCACGACGAAGAGCGTGGTGACGGCGAAGCCGATGAAATAGGCCCAGTTGAGGCTGACGGCACCGTACGAGATCGTCGAGACGACGACGCCCATCCCCGTGATCTGCAACTGGATGTACGGGAGCAGGAACACGGTGACGAGGACGGCGACGCCGGCGCCGAGCCAGGGCCTGCGGTACCGGTGGGCCACCATGTCCGTGATGCTCACGAGCCCGTGTGTCCGCGCGTACGACCACAACAGCGGTCCGACGACGTACCCGATGGCGTACCCGCAGGACATATAGGCGACGACGTAGAGCACGGGAGCGCCGTAGTTGTACCCCCACCCGGCAGCACCGAGATAGCTGAAGCTGGTGTACCCCTCCCCCGCCATCAGCACCCACACGAACACGGCCCCCAGCGACCGCCCGCCCACGGACCACTCGGCGAGCCCTCCGCCGCTGCCCTTGCCGCGTACGGCGAGCAGCCCCAGAGCGACGGTGGCGACCATGAAGACGCCGAAGAGGGTGGTGGCGACGGCGGCGTTGCTCACTGCGAGGCCTCGCGCATCCTGCGGTCCCCGCGCCAGGTGAGCCAGGTGGCGACGGGAGTGAGCAGCGTGGCGCCCAGCAGCCACGCGAACAGGAACGGCAGTCCGAACACGACGGGTTCGACGCGGTTCACGAAGGGCAGCGCGCCGACGTAGAGCACGAAGGGGACGAGGAGCCAGAGCAGATGGGGCCGTTTGATCACGAAACGGCAGCCTATCGGGGGTGCACCCGCTTACCTCGGACGCATGGCGCTGAGCTTCCCCCACACGATGAGCCGGTACTTGGACGTGAACTCGGGCGTACAGGTGGTGAGAGTGATGTAGTACCCGGGACTCTGGTACCCGGCCCCCGGCACGACGCCACTGCGCGGCACGGGATTGATCACACCCCCGTCACCGGCCGAGGTCTGCGCGAGCGTCTTGTCGACGACGTACGTGTACGAGGCCGACTTCGTCTCGACGGTGAGGGTGTCGCCGCGCCGCAACCGGTTGATGTACCGGAACGGTTCGCCGTGCGTGTTCCGGTGCCCGGCGAGCGCGAAGTTCCCGGCGCCGCCCGGCTGCGCGGTGCCCGGATAGTGGCCCACGTAGCCCTGGTTGAGGACGGCGGACTTGCTGATCCCCTGGGCGACGGGGGCGCGCAGGCCGAGGCGGGGGATGCCGAGGACGGCGTAGGCCTGGTCCCAGTTGGGCCGGGGCGCGGGCTTGGCACGGGCGTCCGGGGTGACAGAGGGATCGTCGCTCGGGGTGGCGGTGGGGGTGTCGGTGGGCTCGGCGGCACCGGCGACGGGTTCGGTGCCCTCGGAGGACCCGGAGGCCCCGGAGGACGAACCGTCCCCCCACTGCCGCTCAAGGGCCTGCACCTGCCGGTCCGCGCCGGCCCTGGCCTGCCGATTGGTCCACCACAACTGGTGCACGACGAGCAGCAGCACGACGAGACCGAGGGTGACGGCGACCTCGGCCCCGTTCCACAGCACGCGGCGGGCGGAGGACCGCCGCGAGGGTCCTTGGGTGACGACAGCGGGCCGATCGGTACGCATACGCGGCAACAGCACGCGCGCAAGATAGATCGCGGGGCGCGAAGTCGCCAGAGGCAGTGCGTGGGGAGCGGGTGGGCGGCGGGCGGGAGGCGGGCGGGAGGCGTGGGGGCGACGTGGGGGCGCGCGGCGGTGACGGGGGTGCGCGGCGGTGGCAGGGGTTCGCGGCGGCCGTGGGCACGTGGATGTGCAGCCACGGCCGTGGGTGCGCGCCGACGGCCATGGGTGCGCCCAACGGACGCGACTGCGCCCGACGGCCGTGGGCACGTGGGCACGTGGGCACGTGGGCACGCCCGATGGACATGGGTGCCCCGCACCCGATGGACATGGGTGCCCCGCACCCGATGGACATGGGTGCCCCGCGCCCGACGGCCGCGGGTGCGCGCGACCCGATCGGGCGGGTCCCTCGTCAAGGTTCCGGCAGTACGGTGTCCCCCATGCGCCCCGACACCCCTGCCACGCCCGCCGAGACCGACCGTGCGAACCATGTCGCGGAAGCCGAGCGCCTGGAGCGCACGGCGGCGATGTACCCGGAGGACGCGGAGCACCTGCTCCTCCAGGCCGCGGCCCACTACGAACTGGCCGAGGCCCGCGACCGCGCGACGACCCTCTACGACGGCCTGCTGTCCGCCGAGGCTCCGCAGTCCCCTGCCCTGATCCGCGCGCTCAAGGCCGCGAACCTGTGGGAGTACGGCCACGAGGCGGAGGCCCGGGCGATCATCACGGGTGTCCGCACGGCGGCCCCGCGGGACCCGGCGCCGTGGGTGATCGTGGCGGAGTCCCTCGAAGCCCACGACGAACTGGAAGAGGCCCACGCCACGTTCACGGAGGGCCTGGAACTCCTGGTCCCGGAGTCGGAGCGGGATTCGGGAGTCCCCCTGCCGAAACACCCCTTGCTCCTCGGCCGCCACCGCGTGCGCCGCATGCTCGGGGTGGAGCACGACGCGTGGGACGCACTCGCCGACCAGGCCAACCGCACCTCGGTCTCCCTGGACGAACTCCACGACCCGAAGCGCACGTGGGCACTCGGCTCGGAGAACCCGGCGGAACTCCAGGCCGAGATCTCCCGCCTGCGCGCGGAGTTGGGCACGTATCGGGAGGCCCTGTCGCGCCCCTTCCCGGTGGCGGTGCTCCACTGGCCGTCGCAGGAATACACGGAACTCCTGTCGGCATACCCGTCCCTGACCTCGGAATACCCCTCGTACGAGACCCACTTGGCGTCGACGGAGGCCTCCCTGAGGGAACTGACGGCATCGGGCACAGCCAACGTAGGCATCGTCACGGGCACGCTCCCCTCCTACGAGGCCTTCGCGGCATCCGAGAACTCCTCACCGGAGGACGTGTCGCTGCTGCCCCAGTACGCGACGACGCTGGCGGCGCGGGGGCGTGCGGTGGGGTGGCCTCCGGCGGCGGGGGCGGAGTGCTGGTGCGGGTCGGGGAACTCCTATGCGTCGTGCCACGGGATCGGAGCCTGAGGCCACACTCCTGAGACGCGCCCCTCACGCTCCTGATATCGGATCGTTAGGGCCCTAAGCCCTCCGTTTTGAGGGCTAGGGCCTCTATGTCCGACCCGTGCAGTATCTTCACACTCGTTGACTGAACCGTCGGGCCGCCCCTCCCCCCACGTAGGCCCCGCCGCGTGCGTGAGATGGATGCGAGTGAGAGCGACCATGCCCGAGATACCCAGTGCCGACTGGCAGTACGAGGTACCCGTCACCGGGAGCAAGCAGCTCCTGCCTGATGCCGGATACGGCAAGGCCCTCACCAACCAGGGCTACGACTTCGAGGTCGCCGTCGCCGACCTGATCGACAACTCCATCGACGCCGAGGCCCGTAACGTCGTCGTGCACTTCCTGCGCGACGACAACCGCGTCGTCAGCCTGCTGATCGTCGACGACGGCCGCGGCATGGACGACGACGGCCTCGACGCCGCGATGACCGTCGGCCGACGCCGCGAATACGGGGACGGCGCCCTCGGCCTCTACGGCACCGGCCTCAAGGCCGGTTCCCTCTCCAATGCGGCCTCGCTGAGCGTCATCAGTCGCACCCGCCGCAGCCGGGCCGCCGGACGTCGACTCACGGCATCGGGCATCGAGGACGGCTTCCGCTGCGACACCGTGGATCCGGACTACGCCCAGAACCTCATCGACCGCTACGACGGCGTGATCCAGTGGCAGGGCACGATCATCCGCTGGGATCAGGTGCGGGATTTCGACACGGTGGCCCCCGGCCAGATCGAGCGCTTCCTCTCCGAGGCGATCGGCCGTCTTGAGCGCCACCTGGGCCTCCACCTGCACCGCTTCTTGGCGCGCGACGACTTCAACATCGACATCGTCGTCGAGCACGTGGACCTGCCGGACGAAGAGCTGGAGCACATCGGCGTCGAGCCGCTGGACCCCTTCGGCTACAAGCTCCCCGGCCGCCCGGGCTATCCGGCCGAGCTGACCGCCCCCGTGGAAGGCGTGGGCAACGTGATGCTGCACGCCCACGTCTGGCCCGCGAAGTCCAAGCTGCCCGGCTACCGCGACATCGGCCCGCTCGCCGACCGCCAGGGTTTCTACTTCTACCGCAACGACCGCCTCGTCCAGGCAGGCGGCTGGAACGGCCACCGCGCGGCCGAAGGACACCTCGGCCTCGCCCGCATCGCGGTCGACCTGCCCGGCACCACCAACGACGTCTTCAGCCTCGACGTGAAGAAGAAGGGCGTCACCGCCACACCCGCCTACGCGCGCGGCATCGAGAAGGCGGTCGACGCCGAAGGCCGTACCTTCCGTACGTACCTGGAAGCGGCGCAGTCCGCCTATCGCGAGGGCAACTCACGCACAGAGATCGACCGCAAGCCGGTCATCTACCCGGGCAAGGGCCTCGACCCGAAGATCCGCCGCGCGGTCCGCCAGGAACTCCCCGAGCGGGGCAGCGAGGACCCGATCACCTTCAGCTGGGTGGCACTGCCCGAGGACCGCTTCTTCGACATCGACCGCGACGACCACGTCGTCCTGCTCAACAAGCAGTACCGGGAGGCCTTCAACGCGGGCCGCCGCGGGGGCCTCAACGACGCACCGGTCGCCAAGACGATGCTCTACCTCCTCCTGGAGGACTGCTTCGCGCTCGGCCGCTGGGAGAAGCGACGACAGGACCGGCTCGACTACTGGAACACGATCATGCTCACCGCGGTACTCAGCCAGCGCGAGCGCTTCTTCGACGGCCGGGAGACCGCCTGATGACGACCACACCGGCGATATTGCTGGAGCTCCACTCCGAAGCTCTGGAAAGCATGACGCGCCGCCCACGCCCCTTCTTCGACGCGGTCACCGACATCGCCGCGGAGGACTACCCCGACGCCGAATTGAGCCCCGAGGACTTCCGCTCACTGCTCGCCTCCGGCGCCCCGGCCCTCGTGGACCTGTGGACACGAAAGCTCACCGCGTGGGACTTCGCCGAGGCGCCGCGATGGTCCCAGGACACTCCGGCCCGCAGCGACGAGCGTCGCCAACTTGTGTACGAGCGGCTCGACTTCGACGAAGACCTACGCAAGGCCCTCGACGCGACCGCCCCGGTCCACAAGGAGCCGGGCGCGACGGTCATCACCCGTGAGTTCACCCCTTGGTACACGCCCGAGCGAGCCGCCCGGCACGCCTTCTACTGGCCCAAGTACCGGGAAGTCCTGGAGCGCAAGGGTCTGCCCGCCACGGCCGTCGGCCACCTCGACGAAGCCGCGCACTCGGTCGTCGAGCGCCTCGCCGACCCTGAGCAGGCCGAGTGCCGCCAGGCCAAGGGCCTCGTCGTCGGCTACGTACAGTCCGGCAAGACCGCCAACTTCACGGGCGTCACGGCCAAGGCCATCGACGCCGGCTACCGCCTGGTCATCGTCCTCGGCGGCACCCTCAACCTGCTTCGCGCCCAGACCCAACGCCGCCTCGACAAAGAACTCGTCGGCCAGGAGAACATTCTCGGCGGCGCCGACCCCACCGACCCGGACACCCTCGTCGGTATCGACTACGTCGGGGACGACGACGAGTGGGACGACTTCGTCTCCTTCGGCTTCCGCCCCTCGCAGCACGGCCACCCCGACATCGACCGGCTCACGACCCGGGACAAGGACTACGCGGGGCTCCAACAGGGCATCCGCGCCCTGGAGTTCGAGAAGCGCAACCGGCAGCAGCCGCTCCACCACCCGGAGAACCTGCACCATGCCGCGGCCCGCATCATGGTCGTCAAGAAGAACAAGGCCGTCCTCACCAAGCTGGTCAAGAACCTCAAGCAGATCCAGGCGCAGGGCCTCCTCTCCGAGATCCCGGCCCTGATCATCGACGACGAGTCCGACCAGGCATCGGTCAACACCACCGACCCGAAGAAATGGGAGGGCGGCGCCCCCGAACGCACCGCCATCAACGGCCTGATCTCGCAGCTCCTCACCCTGCTCCCCCGTGCCCAGTACGTCGGCTACACGGCGACACCCTTCGCCAACGTCTTCGTCGACCCGGCGGACAGCGAGGACATCTTCCCCAACGACTTCCTCATCTCCCTGCGCCGCCCCGACGGGTACATGGGCGTCCAGGACTTCCATGACCTCGACTCGTCCGTCCCGCCCGAGGACCGCACGGTCGCCAACTCCCAGGAACTCGCCCACGTACGAGGCGTCTACGAGGACACGGGCGACCGCCTCCAAGAAGCACTCGACGCCTTCCTCATAGCAGGCGCGATAAAGCTGTACCGCGCCGCACACGGCATCCCCGAGAAGCGCTTCCGCCACCACACGATGCTCGTCCACGAGTCGGTCAGGATGGCCGAGCACGCCGAACTCGCCTTGCGCATCAACACGATGTGGCACAACTCGGCCCCTCTAGGCCCCGTCGGCCAGGCCCGCCTCCGCAAGCTCTACGACACGGACTTTGCACAGGTCAGCGACGCCCGAGCGGACGGAGTGCCCACCCCTGCCTCCTTCGACGAGCTCCGGCCCCACATCTCCCGTGCGCGCCAACTCATCAACAAGGGCGAGTCCCCGGTCATCGTCGTCAACGGCGACAAGGAAAGCGACTACGCCAAGACCGACCTGGACTTCGACCGCACCCCGCACGTCTGGAAGATCCTGGTAGGCGGCACCAAACTCTCCCGCGGCTTCACGGTCGAGGGCCTGACGGTCACGTACTACCGCCGCAAGACCCAGCAGGCCGACACGTTGATGCAGATGGGTCGATGGTTCGGGTTCCGGGAGGGGTACCGGGATCTGGTGCGGCTGTACATCGGGCGCGAGGAAACCACCCGCCCGGCCACCGCCACCCGACCGGCGGCGACGGTGGACCTGTACGAGGCGTTCGAGGCGATCTGCCGTGACGAGGAGGACTTCCGCACCGAGCTGTCCCGGTACGCCACCCTGGTCGACGGCCACCCTCAAGTCACACCGTCCCAGATCCCGCCCCTGGTCTCCCAACACCTCCCGTGGATCAAGCCGTCGGCCCGGAACAAGATGTTCAACGCGGAGCTGGTGGAGGTGCGCACACCCGGGGTCTGGGAGGAGCCCGTGGCCTACCCGGAGGAGCCCGAGGCGCTGCAGCACAACGTGGAGTGCTGGGCACCGGTGCTCGATGTACTGGCGGACACGCCCGTGCCACTTTCCGTCGAGGACGGCCGCCCATTCATCGCGCGCGTGGGGACGATGCCCCACGCAGACCTCCTCTCGGTCCTGTGCGAACTGCGCTGGTCGGCCCCGGAGCGTTTCTCACCGCACCTGGAGTTCCTGCTGGAGGCGGGGCGGGAGTCGGCCTCGATCGACGACTGGTTCGTGATCGCGCCGATGCAGACGTCGGTGCGGCGGAGAGAAGCGAGGATCCTGGGCCGCGGCCCCTTCACGCTGGCCCACCGAACGCGCCGCCGCGGCCCCCTGTTCGGTGGTATCCGCGAGCCTCACCACGTCGCGGCGGCGATGCGGCTGGCCGGTGCCGCGAATCTGACCGGTAACGCGATCATCGAAGAGAACATCCGTCCACGACGGGGTGCACTGGTTCTCTATCCCGTGGTGGAATCCGAACCACGGATCACGCCCGACGGGGCGATCGACCCGCGTCAGCTCGTCATGGCATTCGCCTTCGTCGCCCCGATGTCGACGGCCCGAGGCGACCGTCGACTGGTGCGGTTCCGCGCTATCGACTCGGGCAGATGTGACGCAGCGATCATCGACCGTGACGAGCTGCAAATGTGAGGCACAACGGCGTTGAAGAACGTGAGGCCATCCTCGCCCGGTGTCTCGGCACGCATGAGCAAGCAGGCGAGCAAGGACACCGGGGCCGAACTGGCGGTGCGACGCCTGCTGCACGCGGCGGGACTGCGGTACCGCCTGGAGTACCGCGTCCCGGGTATGGCCCGGCGACGGATCGACGTCGCCTTCACCAGCGCCAAGGTGGCCGTCCTGATCGACGGCTGCTTCTGGCACGGATGCCCACAGCATGCGACGCGGCCGAAGGCGAACGCTGAGTGGTGGCGGGAGAAACTGGACCGGAACATGGCCCGTGACCGGGAGACCACGGAACATCTCCGTGCCATGGGGTGGGAAGTACTGCGGTTCTGGGAGCACGAATCACCGCCGGACGTAGCACGTCGCGTATCCGCAGCCGTAGAACGACGGCGAGCTCCAGGAACGAACAAGGGGGAGAAACGATGAGTGAACTGACCTTCGTCGATGTGTGCTCGGGGGCGGGCGGACTCGCCCTCGGGCTCGAGCAGGCGGGTTTCGTTCCGCGCCTGCTTCTGGACGAGGACAAGGACGCGTGCGCGACCCTGCGCGCGAACCGCCCACGATGGGAGGTGATCCAGGACGATCTACTGGACTTCGACCCCAGCGAACATCCTGTGAGCCACGACGTCGACCTACTCTCGGCCGGCTTGCCCCGAGTCAAGTCGAACGCGACCATCGGGCGTACGGAGACAGGCCTGGAAGAACGGCTGTTGAAAGCCGCCATCTACCTTGTCCACGCGATCCGGCCTCGCGCGGTGCTCCTCGAGAACGTGCCCGGCCTCGTCGGGTCCGCCGCTTTTCAGGAGTTCCGTGAGTTCGCCCGCGCAGAACTCGAGCACTTGGGTTACGACTTCACTTGGTTCGTCATGGATGCCGTCGACTTCGGTGTCCCCCAGAACCGCAAACAGGGAATTCTTGTCGCCGTCGATCGACAGCTCACCCGAGCGTTCGAACCTCCGTCACCGACCGCACAGGCGCCGATGACAGTCGGCGAGGCACTGGGGAGGTCCATGGCTTCGCGCGGCTGGAAGGAATCGGTCCGCTGGGCCGCACAGGCGGATCGCCCGGCGCCCACCGTGGTCGGCGGCTCGAAGAACCGAGGCGGTGCCGATCTCGGGCCGACCGGCGCCAAGCGCAAGTGGGCGACGATGGGCGTGAACGGTCACACGGTGGGAGACAAGGTCCCGGGTCCGGACTTCGTATGGGATCCCGAGCTCGGCAGAGACGGCCTCGTGAAGATCACTGTTGAGCAGGCGGCACTGTTGCAGGGCTTTCCCGAGACATGGGAGATCAGCGGGCGCAAGACGGCTCGGTACCGCCAGGTCGGGCACGCGACACCGCCACCGGTCGGAGCGGCGCTGGGACGGGCCGTGGCCGAAGCACTGGACCCCGATCCGGTGATCTTCGCTGCCGGCTAGACTTCCGCCCCATGACCAGTTCGACGTCCCATCAGCCCATCCTCGACAAGCCCTTTGTCCTGGATCTCTTCGCCGGCCCGGGGGGACTGGACGTCGCAGCGCACAAGCTCGACGTCCCAAGTCTCGGTATCGAATGGGACAGGAGCGCGTGTCTGACGCGCTACGCATCCGGACTGGACACCATGCACGCCGATGTGAGCGCGGTACGCCGGGACTCCTTCGAGTCGCTGCCACCGGAGATCAACGTGCTCGCAGGAGGGCCTCCGTGCCAGACGTACTCGGTGGCCGGGCACGGGGCCGGACGTGCCGCCCTGGATCAGGTCAAGAAATACATCGACCGCCTGATGGCGGGCGAATCCGACGAGTCCATCGACAAGGACCTGAAGACCCTCACTGACCCGCGCACCGCTCTGGTCCTCGAGCCTCTCAGGTACGCGATCCAGGCGACCAGGAGCGCGAACCGGGAGCATCGTCCGTTCGACGTCATCGTTCTGGAACAGGTCCCTGCCGTCGAGGCTCTTTGGCGGCAATACGCCGAGGTACTGGAGAAACAAGGCCTCCCCGACGCCGACAGAACCAAATACGAGGTCATCGTCGACGTCCTCGACACCGAGAGCTACGGGGTGCCTCAGACACGTTCCCGTGCGGTGTTGATCGCTCGGCGTGTAGGGCTCGATAAGCCATCGCTTCCCAAAACGACCCATCACGCCTACGAGGCGAAAGAATGGAAGCGACAGAGTGAGATCGAGAAAGCCTCGAACGAGGCCTTTCAGGAATCCTTCGACGCCCTGACTGCGGAGACGAAGAAGAGCCAGGAAGACGATGCGGACCTACTGCCCTGGAAATCAATGGGAGAAGCTCTCGAAGAGCCGGTAGGCACTCACCCAGGTCGCGCCACTCCATTCCTGGTCCGCTCGAACTACGGCAGCTCCGGGGTTCCAGGACGCCGCGGAGTACGTAGCGACCGGCAGCCGGCCACCACTGTCACCGGGCGTATCTCACGCTTCGTGATCTTCCAACACTTGGACGAGAACATCGTCTACGAGGGCCAGCGGTTCAGCATGAACGAGGCGGGGATGCTGCAGAGCTTCCCGCCGGACTACCCGTGGTCCGGTACTGCCCAGGCCCAACAGGTGGGCAACGCCGTTCCGCCGCTGTTCGGTATGCACTTGCTGAGTGCCGCACTCGGCCTGCCCGCGCCCGCCCCGGACGCCCTGAGAGAGCCGTGGACAGCAGCCACGGAGGAACAGCGGGCAAAACTACGGAACACCGGCTGCGGGGCCGCTGACGCCTGCACCGACAGGTGCCCGCGACCCGAGGAACAGAAGCCGCCACGCTCCACCATGCGTCCACGCAAAGCCAAGAAGCCCTCGCCGCAGTAGCCCCAGCGCACCTGCGGGCCTGCTCCGCAGGTGCGCCGCCGTCGGATCAATCCATGTTCTGTCGGCCTCTGATCGGCGCAGTCTCGAAAAGGTCCGCAAAGCAGTCGGCGAGAGCAGTCACGGAGCTCTCCGGGACGGGGTCGTCGTCGGGTCCCACCGGAAGCTGGTGCCTGGGTACGAGATACATCGAGCTGGAGTCGGCGATCCACTCCCGCAGTCGGGCGGGGTCCCGGGGCTCGTCCGGCGCGAGCACGTCGTACACCAATGTCGCGCCGGCCGAGTTGATCGCGACACTGAGGCCGTTGACCTCGCGCCCCGTGGTGATCAGGCCGCGCTCTACGAGTCGAGCCAGAGCCAGCGCAGTGGGCCGATGGTCGATCAAATCGCTCCGGAGCACGGTGTGAATGAGGTCCTGGTTCGCACAGGCGGCCACGACCGGCTCGTAGTCCGGCCCATTCCGGAACAGCTCGGCCGCCCACCACAGTCGGGAGAAGCACTGCCGGTCTGAGGCTCCACGGAAGCGTTCCGGGGCGATCTGCGCTTCGGGCTTCTTCTCCGTCGGCGTCGACAAGTGGCGCCAAGCCACATAATCAGGGGCCACTGCCAGAGCAATGTGGTTCCACAGGCGCTTGTCGGCCGCCTCACGTCTGGTCAGGCGCAGGGTGGCGTGGATACGGGGTGCAAGCCAGGCATCGGCTTGGGTGCGGTTGTCCCGGAACTCGTGCATGGCGTCTTCGACCAGGCTCCGGATGGGCTCGACCGCCCACCTGGGGTCGCCCTCCGGGAGCGGCTCGACGACCTTGGCGAGATCGATACCGCCGTGCACCTGCCTGCCCGTGAGGAGTTCCTCGATGAGGAACGGGTCGGCGGCCGAAGCGGCCAGCAGTCCCAACCGCTCCGGTACGTGGTTCGGCCGGCTGATCACGTGTCGCTCCCTCGGTTGTCCTGCTCGAGGCTCCGGATGGCAGCGGTCAGCGCCTTCGTCACCTCGGCGCGGCGGAGCGCCGCGTAGTGGATGCGGGTCTGGAGTTCCACCCAGCCCGAGTCTCCGGTGCGCCGAAGATGGACCTGGCGAAGGGCCTCTTCCACATGCACTCCCGGCACCACGTCCGGGAGCATCTCCCGCAGTACCTCGCCCTGCCAGTCAGTGGGAAAGACGGGGCTGCCACCGGGCTCCACCTCGAGGTCGCCGATGGCACTGTGGAACACGGCGGTCCACACGTCCGTGGCCATCTGCCCGACCAACAGGTCACGCATCTTGCTGTCCACACCGGCGCCGCTGCTGTCCAGGAGACCCAGGATGCCTTCGACGTCGGTGTTCACCAGCACGGTGGGGACACGTCCCGAGGCGTCCACGATCCAGGGAGCATCGGCGTAAGCGTGCAGCCACTCCCGGGCGCTCTTCCTGAACCCGGCTGTCTTCACGTCCAGTTGGAGCCCTCGGACCGGCTCCTCGGACTCTGTGTCGACGACCCAGCTCTTGTCGGTCTCGGTGATCGCCCGTCCACGTACGTCGTCTGCGGTCCCCACCGCGTACACGGCGAGGGAAGCCCGACCAGCGTGGTCGTCGCGTAGCAGATCCAGGGAGCCGGACCAGTCCCGCCCGTCCTCGGTATCGCGGCCGAGTGCCACGGAAGTACGGATATTGGTCTCACCGTCGGTGAGCACGGCCAGAACCTGTAGATCCGACCATGTGGCGTCCGGCGCGTTCGCCCCCGGCGGCAGGGTCGCGGAGATACCGATCCGGGCACTCACCCAGTCCGCGTGCCCCGCGATGCCCAGCGCGACGGTCTGTTGCGGGATCGAGTAGGCCGTGGTGTCCAGTTGGTCCCGAGTACCGTCGGGGAGCCGTAGGGAGACCGAGGTCACCCTCAGCGCGACGGGACGGTTGAGTCGCTTGTACGGATAGATCTTCACGCGTTACTCCCCCTTGCCGGAACGGAGTTCGACAACGAGACGGGAAAGCGTGGTTCTGACCGGGTGGCTCGTGACGTCGGTCGCTCCTCGAAACATCGCGCGTCGGGCGCCGGGTGTGAACCGGAGGGCGCCATCCTCGACCTCGCAGCCGTCGACGGCCTCGAGTTCCGCCCAGGCGAGCCTCGGTCGGCCACCGGAGCGCACGTCCAGTTGAGCTACGGGCACCATCGTGACAATCTCGTCCCCGCGCGGGATCTTCACCTCCGCGGTGACCTGCCACTCGCCCTCATCGCCGATCGTGGCCTGGAGAGCGTCCAGTTCCGGGACCACCGGCCCTGAGGGCCGCTTGGCCTTGGTCCTCTTATTCACGGTCAGCGCCTTACGCAGGGACTCGCCGCCTTCGCGGTTCGCGCTCTTCGGCCGAGCGACAAGTTCCTTGACCGCATTGTTGGTCTCGGTGGTCAACAGGGCGATGCGGCGATACGCGGAAGGCGACCAGCGGAGGGTCAGCTCCTCGGTCTGCCCCCACCGGTCGTGCTCAGGCGGTTCCGCCGCACGCAGGAACTCCTCGGCCTCGTCGGCGAAGGGGGCCGATTCGCCGGCCGCCTCGCCCACCAACAGGACCGCCTGGAACGGATTGGTTCCCAAGGGCAGGCCGGGGACGCCACTCTTCTTCACGGTCATGCGGTTACCACGCAGGGAGTGCACTTCGTTCTTGTCACCGCCCCCGTCCTCGGTCTGGGCAGTGACCAGCAGAATCGCTTGATGAATACCGAGCGTTCCACGGACCCCTCCGGACAACGGAAGCCTCAACGGGACCTTGCGCGCGGCTACTTGTCCAACCTCGGTGAGCCGGTCAACAGTGCTGCCTTCGTAGTGCGCGCGCAGGGCACGTGTCCGGGAGGGTTGTTCGACGACCGGATCGACCTGCTGCTCCGGGACGACTACGTTGCCGTTGCGCAGCGTGCGCACGGATGTCTCGAGAAGAGGAAGCCTGGCACCGCCACCGGTCATCGCGGCCCAGAAGTCACGCCCCAACGCGTCGACCAGGCGTTGATGCATTCGCTCGATGTCACGGGTGTCCCCGGCATCGTCGGCCCGGTCGAGGTCTTCGGGCTCCCGGGCAGGCGCGCGGTCGTCGAGGCTGGCGACGTCGTGCGCCCCGACGATGAGGAACGAGGTGCCGGGCTCGTCCCCGTCGCGGGTGAGGTGGAGGCTCTCCACCATTTCCTCGTCGGCCCACCACGAGCGGGCGATCTCCGCACCAGGAGAGTCGGGGTCAGGGCGCCCCAGCCAAGCAGGACCCGCGTACCCCTTGCCATCCACTTGGCGCCACGGCAGCTCCATACGCCCGATGACTCGGCGTTCGGTGCGCCCCTCGTGAGGGGCGGACAACGTGGAGTTGATCAGAACGAGACCAAGAGCGCTGGTCGCCCAGAGGGTCGCCTTACCCAGACCGTATGAACCTCCCGCGCTACGGCCGGTCTTCAGGCTGTCCAGTTGGCGACGGACCACGGCGGCGAATCTGCCGTCGTCGTAATCGTCACCGGTGAGCCCGGACGCGTTGTAGTCATCGACCCGGAGAAGGACCAGGCGCCCCTTCTCGTACATGTCGCGCACGCCGGCATCCACGACCCGTCCGACCTTTTGGTGGCCCGAGTTCTCGGAAACGGACGAGTAATGGGGAAGAAGGTCGTCCCAGAGAATCGCCTTACGGAAGGCGTCGAGCGACTCTCCGGTCAATTCGTGAATGGTGTAACGGACGCGCACCGGACGGCCGTTGTCCGCCAGGCGTTCGTCGAGACTGTTCTGACACGTCTCGCGAGCGAGGACCTGCACGTCCGCGTCGAAAGCGAAGGCGGCCGCGTTACCACCGTCCCGCCCCCCGTCCGGATATCCGGGACGGTGGTACCAGGAGATCGGAAGACCCGCTTGAGTGTCGGTCGTGCGGGTGTGCACGGTGCCGACATCGGTTCCGAGTGCCCTGGCGATGTCTTCCATGACAGTCGGACGGGGGACCGACCGCTTGCTGATCCAGGCAGATACGGCGGCACGCGTCAGGTTCAGCTCCTTGGCGAGATCCGCCTGGGACTTCCCTGCAAGCTTCAGCTGCCGGGCCAGCCAGGGGCCGAACTCCTCACCTGTCTCCATGCGCCACCCGCTCCTCCCTTGCACTGCAAGCCCCTTGTAAGGCTGCTGCACGAAGATTAATTTGACACTTGCCGCGACGTCAACCGCCAGTTAACGTGCCTGGACTCAAGCTCAAGCAGTCGAAGCGGCAGCGTCCAACTTGACCCGCTTGTCGGATTAGTGCGACTTGAGGGGTATCGACCTTTCGACACATGCGGAACCATCGACACCCCTTCAACTCCCCTTATTTTCACGGGAGTTGACTTGACACGATCGAGTGAATCGCTGCTACGGTCTGGTTGGCGGAATTGCCGCCTCGTTCGACATCCCACTCAGGGGCTTCGAGCGGCCCGGGGAGAGGTCTATCTACACATCCCGACCCGACCTCCCCACCGAACGGAAGGAGAACGCCGTAGACCCCAAGGGCGATATGGATCACCCGTATTCAGGACGTGAGTGGAGTTCTGCCCAGCTTGATTTCGCGATGGCGGGAACCGATGCCGAGGAGACGGATGTCTTCATCAGGCACAACGTGACCGCTGAAGCGCTGGCCGAGCACAACGAAATCACTCATCTCCGGAGTGACTCGGCGCTTACCGTCCCCGGGCCGCGGTGAATCCTTTCCGCGTTTCGTCATGAAGTGACCTTCGCGAAGGCCACTTCTTCTGCCTCTGCACTCCGCCCACGGGTGCTGCTCCTCCGAGGCGTCTCCCCAGGTCAACCGTCGGGCCGGCCGTACCCTCGGCCGGCCCGCCCCTAGCAGAACGCCGCGCCGCCTCCATCGATCTATCATCGTTCACAGGAGCTTCAGCCATGACAGATACCGATTCCCCGGTCATTCGAACCGTCTTGGAACAGTCCTCGCGAGTCCTTCAGACCTACGCGGTGGACCCGGGTCTCGTGGCTGAGCACGCCAACGGCGAACGTCGTATCACTCAAGGTGGATACGGCGATCGCCAGCTCTTCGAACTCGTCCAGAACGCGGCCGATGAAATCGCGGACCACCCTGGCGGGCAGATCCGGGTGATCCTCACGGAAAACCGACTGTACTGCGCCAATGAAGGTGATCCGGTAACTCCGGAGGGCGCGGAGACCATTCTTCGGATGAGTATGTCCAAGAAACGCGGAGGACAGATCGGGCGATTCGGTGTCGGCGTGAAATCGGTCCTCGTGGTAACCGACACTCCGGAATTCTTCAGCAGCAGCGGAAGTTTCGGCTTCGACCGTTCCTGGTCGTACGAGCAGATCAAGAACGTGTCCGGGATGGTCTCGCGGTACGGGCAAGAATTCGACGCCCCAGTGCTGCGGATGGCCCGCCCGCTCGACGAGCAGGCCGAGCGCGCGGCGGACCCGGTCCTCGACGAACTGCTGACCTGGGCCACGACCGTGGTCCGGCTTCCCCTGCTCCCGAAGGCCGACGATCGGCTCTGCAAGGACATGCACGGCGGTCGCTCCCAACACCAGGGCGAATCCCGCGAGGAGTTCCCTGCCGGTTTCCAGCTCTTCTCGCCGCACGTGGCCAAGGTCGTCCTGGAGGACCGTCGCACGCTTCCGCTCGCCCGGCGGGTACTGACCACGAAGCAGACCGGCGACCTGCACACCGTGGCGGAGGAACGGACCGGGAAGCGCACGGTCGACGACCGCTGGCGGGTCTTCTCCGTCGCTCACGAGCCGGGCCGGGCGGCCAGGGACGACGCCGGTGAACTCCACGATCGACTCTCCCTCGACCTGTCCTGGGCTGTGCCCGCCCTGGAGAAGGACCCGGAGAGCGGTCTGTACATCAGCCCGAAGGCACGCGGCCGGGGCCGCTTCTGGTCCTTCTTCCCGACCAAGTACGAGATGTCGCTGAGCGGCATCCTCAACGGTGCCTGGAAGACCAACGAGGACCGCCAGAACCTTCTGGACTCCTCCCCCTTCAACCAGGAAATGGTCAGAACCGCCGCATCACTGGTTGTGGACTCCCTACCGGGTCTGGCGCCTTCCGAGGACCCTGCTGCCTATCTCCCCTTGCTGCCAGGCCGCGTCAAGGAGGCGATCAGCTGGGCGGACGAGTTCCTGACCCGGGAGATCTGGTCCCGGACCGCGGACCGTCCGTCGCTGCCCGACCAGGACGGGGCCCTGCGCGTCCCGAGCCGGCTGCGTGTGCATCCGCGGTTCGACAAGGACCTGAAGCGGCTGGCCGGTTGGTTGCGGATGTGGCACGAGTGCCCCGGACGTCCTGTGGACTGGCTGCACCCCAGTGTGGAAGCGGACACGCTACGTTCCGGAAAGGTCGAGCACATCCTGAGCGCGGCCGGCCACGTGCGCGCCGACGTCCGCACGTGGCTGGAGGCGCTCGCCGAGAGCGACACCGTGGAGGCGTCCGCGACGGCGATCCGGATCCTCGCCGACATGGTCGAGGTCCGATCCCCGTACGCCGAGGAGGCCAGGAAGGCCCGGATCGTTCTCACCGAGGAGCACGGCCGCGTCGCGCCCGTGCAGGGGCGCGTGTTCCGCCGCGCCGACGAGGGCGGACTCCGCGAGTCCCTGGTGTACGTGGTCGACGGTCTCGCCCAAGACCCCGCACTCGCACACGCGCTCAACGTCCTCGGAATCCGGGAGGCCGACGTCGAGGGCCGCTTCGTCAGCGTCCTCGACCAGGGATTCGACGGGTACCGCGACACGGACTGGGAGCGGTTCTGGGAACTGTTCCGGCAGGCTGGGGGACGACGGATCGCCCACCGCGTCCTGGAGAAGGTCCCGGCGCCACGCGAGACGCTTCGGGTGCGCACGACCGACGGGAGGTTCCGGCCGGTCCGGGATTGCATGCTGCCTGGGCCGGTGGTCGACGCGCGTCGTGATCCGAGCGTCGCCGTCGACAAGGCGTTCCACTCCGACGACCTCGCATTCTTTCCGGAGATCGGCCTGCGTGAGCGTCCCTCGACAGGAGTTCGGCCGGAGAGCGAGACCTGGTTCGAGGAGTACCGGGAAGCAGTCCACTCCGCCTACCTTCGCTCTCTGGACCAGCGTGCCCCTCGTCCCTCGCTGAACCGCATCAAGGTGGAGGGCGCTGCTATCGGCGGCCCGCTCCACCTCTTCCCCTCCCTCTCCGAAGAGTCCCGCGCGGCCTTCCTGAAGGCGCTGCCTGACGACGCCGTGGTCGACAACTGGACCCGTCAGATCGGCGCGCAGGCCAGCACTCGACAGGCCGTTGCCTCGCCGATCCGCTGGATGCTGAAGAAGTACGGGACGGTCGCCACCACCCAGGGGATCAAGCCACTGAGGGAGGCCGTCGGGCCGCAACTCGCGGCCTACCGTGATGTGTTGCCGGTCGCCGACATCTCCCCGGAGAAGGCCCGGAAGCTTCATCTGCCCACCACTGTCGACGACGTCCCCGGCGACCGCTGGGACACACTCCTCGCAGAGGTGGCCCACAGCGAGGACGACTCGTTCGTTGGTGCCGGCTACGTGATGTTGACGCGGTTCGGCGCGGACTTCCCCGAGGACGCCCTGACTCGCTGCCGGGTCGGCGACGACTGGAGCACCCGGCCCGACGACGAGATCACGCTCGCCGTCGGTGCGGCCGAGTACCGGGCGTTGCGCGCCGAGCAGCTGCCCGCACTGCTCGTGGCGACCGTAGAGGACGCCGAGTTGATGGTCGAGAAGTGGGGCATGCTCCGCTACGCCGATGTGATCAGCCGGGAGACCCGCGAGGTCCCTGACGGCGACCCCGTACCGGTGACGGACCTGTTCCCCGCGCTGCGTCAGCGACTGAACAGCGCCAACCGGAACAGCCTGCTGCAGCAGTGCTCCGAGCTGGAGGAGGTCACCCGTACCCCCAACGGCGCGCACGCCACAGCGCTGGATGCAGTGCGCCAGGGCGACACGGTCAAAGTCCGCGTACCGCTCGCCCAGGAGTCGATACTGCGCCTGATCGACCGTGAGCTCGGGCTCGGGCTCGGTACAGCGGGCTGTCGTGCGGTGTTGGAGCACCAGGACCGCATGGACCGGGACAGCGCTATGCAGGCTGCGTTGAAGGCCGTTCGCGAGGCCGAGGACGTGGTCGTCAAGATTGAGCTCCTGATCGGGGCGGACGCACTGCGGGCCGGTCTTCCCGAAGGGTTGATGGAAGCCGAGACGCAGGAGAACGGAGACATGGAGCCGTCCGGGCACCGGATCGCACAGATGGCCTTCAATGCGCACGGCGACGGGGTGCTCCAGCAGCACGCCCGCGACATCCAGGCGAAACTCCCCAACGCGCCTGCCGCGTACGGAGGTTCGTCCGCCGCTGTCTCCTTCGTCTCGGACCTGAAGCTGCCGGTGTCCTTCGCCGGGTCCAGGACCCCTTCCCCGCCCGCGTTCGAGACTGTGGACGGCCCTCGGGACTTCCCCGCGCTGCACGACTACCAGGAGGACCTGGTTCGGAACATATCCGGCATGCTCGACCGGCTGGCCCCTCAGCGAGGCATGCTGTCGCTGCCCACCGGCGCCGGCAAGACCCGGGTCACCGCAGAGGCCGTGATCCGCTGGGTCAAGCGGGTCGACGATCTGAAGGGCCCTCTGCTGTGGATCGCACAGACCGAGGAACTGTGCGAACAGGCCGTGCAGAGCTGGAAGTTCGTGTGGAGCAAGGTCGGTGCGGAGCGGCCGCTCGCCATCAGTCGCCTGTGGAGCAGCAACGAGGCAGGCGATGTCACCGACCACCCGCACCTGGTCGTCGCCACCGACGCCAAGCTGGAGCGGTGCCTGGACGCCGAGCAGTACGCCTGGCTGAGGAGCGCCGCGCTGGTGATCGTGGACGAGGCCCACACCGCCATCTCCAAGCGATACACAGAGGTCCTTGCGCAGTTGGGCCTCACCCAGTACAAGTCCGATCGGCATCTGATCGGCCTGACCGCTACTCCGTTCCGCAACACCAACGAGGACGAGACACGTCGCCTGGTCGGCCGTTTCGGCAACCGCAGGCTCGACGAGGGGGTCTTCCCGTCCGGTGATCCGTACCGGGATCTCCAGGAGTGGGGAATGCTCGCGCAGGTCGAGCACCGCATCATCGACGGCGGCCGGATCGAGCTGAAGCCGGACGAGAAGGTGCAGGCGGAGCGCATGGCGATGCTGTCCCGTTCCGCCGAGCAACGTCTCGCCGACGACCATGCGCGCAGTCGCCGCATCGTCGACGAGGTCGCCGCTTTGCCCAAGGGCTGGCCGACCCTGCTCTTCGCCACCTCCGTGGACCACGCAAAGTATTTGGCCGCCATGTTGAACGACCGCCGTATCGCGGCCGCCGCAGTGGACTCGACCACCAGCACACAGGACCGTCGCCGACGGATCGAGGACTTTCGTACGGGTCGGATCCAGGTACTCACCAACTACGGTGTCCTCAGCCAGGGGTTCGACGCGCCCGCCACTCGTGCCGTGGTGGTGGCCCGCCCCGTCTACAGCACCAACGTCTACCAGCAGATGATCGGTCGCGGACTGCGTGGGCCGCTCAACGGCGGCAAGGACACTTGCCTGATCCTCAACGTCAGCGACAACATCGAGAACTTCGACACCCAACTCGCCTTCACCCAGTTCGAGCACCTCTGGAGCCGGAAGTGACCGACGCGTACCTCGACAGTCCCCCGCTCACCGAGGAGCAGCGGGCCGTGGTCGAGCAGCCCTGGGGCGCCCGTGTCCTGGTGACCGCCGGAGCCGGAGCCGGCAAGACGCACACGCTGGTGCGTCGGCTGGACGCGCTGTGTGGGCACGAGGATCCGGAGGAGTCGCTGGAGGCCGCCGAGATCCTCGTGCTGACGTTCTCCCGGGCAGCGGCCCGTGAGCTGCGGGAGCGCATTGCCCGGCACGGTGATCGGGCCCGTCGGGTGCGGGCGCAGACTTTCGACGCCTGGGCCTACGGGCTGCTGGTCCGGGCGTATCCCGACGGAGAGTGGAGCGCAGCCGGCTTCGAAGAGCGGATCAGGGCCGCGGCCGACGCGATCGACAAGGGAGCGCTGGAGGCCGGGGACGCTGTACCGCCCGCACATGTCGTGATCGACGAGGTGCAGGACCTGTTGGGCCAGCGACGTGAGCTGGTGGAGGCGCTCCTCGACATCTACCAGGACAGCTGCGGTTTCACCGTGGTCGGCGACGCGGCCCAGTCCATCTACGGCTTCCAGATCGAGAACCCGGTCGAGCGTGCCGACGAGACGGGCCGTTTCTTCGACTGGCTGCGCGGTTCGTACCCGGACGAGCTGGTGGAGTTGCATCTCACCGAGAACTTCCGAGCCACCACACCGGAGGCCCGGATCGCGCTGGCGCACGGTCCCCGGCTCCAGTTCGTCAGCGATGCCGACGAAGCCGAGACGCTCTACGAGGGGTTGCGCGACCTCCTCCTCGTCCCGGAGAACGGTCTGGGAACACTTGCCGACCCATTCACTCTGGAGGGGCTGCGCGTCTTCCCGGGCACATGCGCCATCCTCACCCGTGACAACCGTCAGGCCCTCGCGGTCTCCGGTCTGCTCCACGATTACGGCGTCGAGCATCGGCTACGGCGCCCTCTGGAGGACCGTCCTGTGCCGTACTGGGTGGCCGAACTGCTACGACGAGTCAAGTCCTCCACTATCACCGAGGACCGGTTCCGGTCACTGCTCGCGGACATCCCCCTGCCGTACGAGCCGGACCTGGACGTCCTGTGGGCCGGGCTGCGCCGGGCCGCGCGCGGGCCGGGACGGGGCGTCCTCGATCTGGAGCGGCTGCGCGATGTGGTCGGCGACGGCCGCTTCCCGGACGAGCTGGCCGATCCCGAGTCGGCGCCCGTCGTGGTCTCCACGGTGCATCGGGCCAAGGGGCTCGAGTTCGACCGCGTGATCGTGCCGGCCCCGCCGACTGTCGCAGCCCTGCGCAAGCAGCACAAGGACGGGCTGGATCTACCGGCCGAGGCCCGCGCCCTGTACGTGGCGATGACCCGGGCGCGACACGATCTGTACCACGCGGCCCTTCCCGCGCTGCCGGTCCTCAAAAGAGCCGGCCCCCGGAAGAACGGCCGACGGTTCGTCGGCGGATGGCAGACGTGGGACCGGTACGGGATCGTCGGCGAGGCTGGCGACGTCTGCTCTGACAACCCTCCTGGCCACGACGCCGAAGCCGTCGCGACCCAGGCCTACCTCCTGGAGCGGGTCACGTCCGGCCAGGAGGTGGTGCTGCGCAAGCGTCATGACCTGCCTCTCGGCGAGTGGCAGAGCCCACCGTATGCCCTCCTGCACGAGGGACGGGAGGTCGGCGAGATGTCGGAGCGGTTTCGGGAGGATCTGTTCCAGGTGCAGAAGGTGAACCGCACGTGGGATCCCTGGTGGCCCGACGAGATCCATGGATTGCGTGTGGACACTCTGGAGACTGTTGCGGCGAGCAAGGCGGCCGGGGCCAACGCCGGTCTCGGCGATCGAGGTGTGTGGATCGCCCCCCGGATCGCCGGCATCGGAAGGTACCGACGGGCGAACGAGGACGAGGAGCAGCAGGCATGACGCAGGCGAACGGCCGGCACGCCGAGCACTACCGGGTCCGGGACGACGAACTCCTGGTGGGCCTCAAGCGCGAACTGCTCGGCCCCTCCCCTGAGTCTGGGGCGGGTGACCGGGACGAGGTCCTCACCCAGGACGCGCCCATCGATCGGTACCTGACCGGCGTGCTCTACCCGAGGTCGGCCGACTCGGCCGGTGAGCAGAAGATCCGCGAGGACGAGGCCGAACACGAGGGCCTGGACATCGCTCCCCTACGCTCCGCCGACACCGTGGAGGAGTCCGGCACCGCGCAGGAGGTCGGCTCTGCCGGATCTCGCCGTCCGTCCTCGATGGGGCTCACGTTCGCGGTCGACCCGGCCATAAGCGACGCGATCGTCGTCCACACTCGGGCAGCCGTCTACGAGCCGACCGACGCGAACGGGACACCTGTCCCACCTCGCCGCGCCGAGGCTCGCACGACCTCCGACCAGCGGGAGCAATGGCGGCGCCGTGTGCTGGGGCTGCCGGAGCACACGGTCGACGTGGCCACGCCCGCTCCCGACCTGAAAGTCGACCTCGGTTCCGGCGCCGCCCTACGCGTCAATGTCCGTCGCCCCGACCCGACCACCGGCACGGTGACGATCACCGTCACTCTGGTCAACACCCATCAGATCGGCGAGCGGGAGCTCCAGGACGCCTACTCCCTGTTCCAGTGTGGTCTCACCGTCCGCGCCGCCAACAACTCCACCGCCTTCGTGGAACGCCCCGCACCGGCCATAGCGCCCGACCCCGAGGTCGCCACCAGCCGACTGCTCCACCGCCACGCCCCGACCTTTGCCGTGGGCCATGGCTGCGCTGCCGAGTGGGACTGGACGCCGTCGCCGATCGGCATGACCGACTCTCTACCGGCCGCGGTCACCGAAGTGCGCAGCGAGTTCGTACCCGCCGTAGAAGTGCTGCTCACCGACTCCAACCCGGAGATCGACAGCTCCGCCCTGTCGATGCTCGGCCTGGCCGAGGGATCCACCGCCGAGGTACTGGCCGCTCTGGAGGCTCTCGCCACGGGCTACGAGCGATGGATCGACCGCAAACGGTCCGAGGCGGCCGCCTTGGCAAACACCTCGCACGCGAAGGCCGCCATCGACCAGGTCGAGGCCTGTGTCGAAGCGCTCGACCGGATCCGGGCCGGCATCCAACTTCTGGGCACCAAAAGCGACTTGCTACGAGCCTTCCAACTCGCCAATCGAGTCATGGCCGACCAGCGGGCACGCAGTGCCTGGGTGAAGAGCGGCCGGAAGGGACTCCCTGACCCGGCGTCCGGTCACTGGCGTCCCTTCCAGATCGCGTTCGTGTTGCTGTGTCTGGCTGGCATCGACGACGCCGGGCATCCGGACCGTGACATCTCCGACCTGTTGTGGTTCCCCACCGGAGGCGGCAAGACCGAGGCGTATCTCGGGCTCATCGCCCTCACTGCCTTCCTGCGCCGCATTCGACTCGGCGCGGACGGCGGTGGCGTGACCGTGCTGATGCGCTACACCCTGCGTCTGCTCACCCTTCAGCAGTTCGAGCGCGCCGCGATCCTGCTCTGCGCCATGGAACACTTGCGCCGCACCGCGCCGGCGGAATTGGGCACCGAGGAGTTCTCGCTCGGCATGTGGGTCGGCCGCTCCGCCACCCCCAACGCCCTGAAGGTGGCCGCCGAGAAACTCACCGATCTACGTGCGGACCTCGACAGGCGTCTCGCCACGGAGAACCCTGTCCAGCTGCACTCCTGCCCCTGGTGCGGCACCCGGCTCGACGCCCGCGACTACGAGGTCGACGAGGACGCCAAACGGATGTACGTCCGTTGTCCCGGTAACGGCTGCGAGTTCGCCGACGGTCTGCCCGTCCATCTCGTCGACGAGGCGGTCTACTCCGCACGCCCGACACTGGTGATCGCCACCGTGGACAAGTTCGCATCGATGCCGTGGCGACCGGACACCGCCGCCCTCTTCAATCGCGATAACCCGAGTGATGGCACTCCGCCACCGGACTTGATCGTCCAGGACGAACTGCACCTGATCTCCGGCCCGTTGGGCACACTCACCGGCCTTTACGAAACCGCCGTGGACGCACTCTCCGACCATCCCAAAGTGATTGCCTCCACGGCTACCATCCGGCGTGCGGCGGACCAGAGCCACAGCCTCTTCAACCGCCACGTCCGTCAGTTCCCTCCCGGCGGCCTCGACTCCCGGGACTCGTGGTTCGCCGTCGAGACCACCCGTGACGAGAAGGCGAGCCGCCGATACGTCGGGCTCCTCGCCCCCGGCACCAGCCAGTCCACCCTCCTCATCCGCACGTACGCCACCTTGTTGCACCGGGCGAAGCACGCGCGTACCGAGGACGAGGTACGGGACGCGTACTGGAGTCTCGTCGGCTACTTCAACAGTCTCCGGCTACTCTCCGCCGCCGAACTCCAGGTACACGACGATGTGGTGGCCTACTTGGAGCTTCTCGCTGAACGCGAGGGCGTCGATGCCCGATCCATCGCCAACTACTCGGAGTTGACGAGCCGGATCGACGCCAGCGAGATCCCGGTAAGGCTCAAGGGAATCGAGAGGCAGCACCCGGACGAGGACGCCGTGGACGTCCTCCTTGCCACCAACATGATCGCGGTCGGCGTCGACGTGGACCGCCTCGGCCTGATGGCCGTGATGGGCCAGCCGCAGACCACCGCCGAGTACATCCAGGCCACCAGCCGGGTGGGGCGTACCCACCCGGGGCTCGTCACCGTCATGCTCAACGCGACCCGGTCCCGCGACCGCTCCCACTACGAGAACTTCCTCCACTTCCACTCCGCCCTCTATCGCGAGGTCGAGTCCACCTCCGTCACCCCCTTCTCCGCCCGCGCCCGCGAACGCGGCCTGCACGCGGTGATCGTGGCGCTCGCGCGCATCCTGATTCCCGCTGCTCGCCCCAACGAAGGGGCGGGCCGAGTGGACTCCTACGAGCATGTGCTCCGTGGGGACATCAAGACCGTGCTTCTCGACCGCGTGCGGTCCGTCACCCCTGAGGAGATCGACGCGGTCTCAGGAACCTTCGACGAATTCGTCGACCGATGGTGCGACGAGGCCGACACGCACGGAGGTCTGCTCTTCGAACCACGCCGAGGCAACCGCACGCCGTCGCTCCTGAAGTCGTACAACGACGAGTCCGAGGACGCCGAGGCATGGCGGACCCTGTGGAGTCTGCGCGACGTCGACGCCGAGTCCGCCCTGTTCATGGAGGCAACCCGATGACCCCGCCCCCCGCGCGCCGTCGCCGCACCGCAACTTCCGGCGCCGCGCCCGCCCGCAATCTCCCTCGTCGGGGCACGGTCCGTCGCGCCCAAGCGATCACCACGTACGGGGTGGGGTCGCTCATCGCCGTCGACCACGAATCCTTCGTCGTCTCCGGCCTAGACGCGGCCGACCAGCACTGGAACGCCGACGAATCTCCTCGGATCCACGAACGGCGACTCGCCCGCCTCTTGGACGTACAGCACTTCCGCCTGCCTCCCGCCTCGGACGACAGCAGCAAGGACGGCGTCCGGGTCCGCCGTTTCCCCTTGATCCACTCCTGTCCCGAGTGCAACGAACTGCGTCTCCATCGCGACTTCAACTCACCGGCAGGCAAAAGCGTCTGCGGCACCTGTGAAGCCGACCTGGTCCCATCGCGTTTCGTCATCGCCTGCGAGGCCGGACATCTCGACGAGTTTCCGTACTGGCACTGGGTCCACCGGACCACCGGCGCGGGCGGTTCAACCGCAGGCAAGTGCGGTGGAACCCTCAGAATGCGCTCGACCGGCCGCAGTTCCTCCCTTCGCTCAATTCTCGTCTCCTGCACCTGCGGAGTCCCGGAAGTCTCAATGGAGGGATCCTTCCGCAAGAGTGCACTGAAGGACCTCGGCCTCCGCTGCAGAGGCACTCGCCCTTGGCTCGGAACCTCCGAGCCGGCTCAATCCTGTGGCCTGGCCGCGCGCACTTTGCAGCGTGGTTCCTCCGCCGTGTGGCAACCGGTATTGAAGTCGGCCCTGTCCATCCCGCCGTGGAGCGATGGCCGGGCCGACCCACTCGCCGAGTACTGGGACGAACTCCGACAGCTGAGCAGCCGCGCGGAAGTCGCCATGTGCCTCAAGTTCGCCTTCAAGGGCGAGAGTCCGGTCTCCGTCGACGAAGTGATGACGCTTCTCGCCGCTGAACGCGAGGAGGACCCCACCGGCGACGAGACTCCCACCTTCGACCACCGCTACCGTGCCCTGCGGAACAAGGAGTACGAGCGGCTCCGCTCCGGCAACGACGAACGTGAGCGCTCCCGCGACGAGCAGTTCATCTGCGAGACACCGCTCGGCGATCCAGCCGTCCTCGCTCCCCTCGGTGTCACCGGCCCCATGCTGGTGAAGAAGCTACGCGAGGTCCGCGCCCTCAAGGCCTTCACCCGGCTCGCTGATCCCGACTCGACCACCAACGCCCACGAGGCCGCGCTCTCCACGTCAAGACTGACCTGGCTACCCGCCATGGAAGTCCGTGGCGAGGGCGTGTTCCTTCGCCTCGACGACGACCGGCTTGCCTCCTGGGAGCGCGCCACGGCCGTGGCGGCGCGGGTAGAGCGGATGCGCACAGCTCACCAGAGTGTCATTGAGCAGCGCGCCGCCGAACCGGCCCACGCCCAGCCCTCGCCCGCCTCTCCCCGCATGGTTCTGCTCCATACCATCGCCCACATCCTCATCAACGAGTGGAGCCTGGAAGCCGGCTATCCCGCCGCCTCTCTTCGTGAGCGCCTCTACGCCGGCGACGACATGGCGGGAGTGCTCGTGTACACCGCGACGAGCGACTCCGCGGGCAGCCTCGGTGGTCTCGTCGCCCAGGGAGAACCTGACCGTCTCGACCGGGCGATCCGTTCGGCCGTCCTTCGGGCCGCGTGGTGTTCATCAGACCCACTGTGTGTCGAGTCGGAGGCGTCCGGCACCAGCGGGACCAACCTCGCCGCCTGTCACGCCTGCGTGATGCTCCCGGAGACGAGCTGCGAGCACAACAACATCCTGCTCGATCGGGCCCTGCTCGTAGGCACCCCTGAGGATCCGGCCATCGGTTTCTTCAGAGATCTCCTGGTTCACTGACCGCTCCCCTCAGCGGCTTCTGCCTCGAAGTACTCCTGAGCCCGGTCCAGAGCCGTATCCGGATCGCACCCGTGCGCCCGCAGCCAGTGGAGGAGATCGGCGATCAGGTCGATCGCCGTCTCCTCCGCCACGGCGACGTGGACCCCTTCTCGGCCGACCGGATACGGCGGCTCAAGGCCTCCACTCAACGTCAGCACGGCCTCGGCCCGCGTGACCCGTGGTCCTCCCCCGTGACCGCTCGGCGACTTCAAGTCGGTCGCCAACTCGCACCAGGTGACCTTGCGGTCGGCCCTCAGGTAAACACCCCAACGATCGGTCACCGCGTCGACGAGGACCTTCCCTCTCCCCGACTCCGCGTCCGGGTCGGCGGCAAGGAGCGTCGGCAGGACTCTGGTGTCGGGGTCCTGGACCTCGATGCGCAGGTACGTGCCGTTCATCGAAACGGCGAGCGTGGCGGGGGTTCCGGTGCCCACGTGCGTAATGATGTTGGACGCCAATTCGCTCACGCAGAGTTGGGCCGACTCGACCACCCCGTGCAAACCCCAGAGTTCAAGGTGTGCACGCATGGCTCGACGCAGGCCGGCCACCTCCTCGGGCTCGGCCGTGAAGGCCAGGTTCCAAGACCTTCGTGACATGCAAGTGGATGCACAGTCCACAACCAGGCTCCCCACGGCTCGACTTGAGAACGCCATGCGCACTCGTTTCACTACTGAGAGTTGCATTGGAACTTCCAAAATGGAACTCTCATAAGAGGAGTGGAAGAAGTGCGCGGCGTGCCCGTGCGCCCCTGGCGCGCGCCACCTTGCCGCCGCACGCGGTCGCCCTTCACGATCTGGTGGATCGACACGAAAGGCACGGAACATGGCAGTTGGACCCACCACTCGCCGCCGACAACTCGGGGCCGACCTGCGTCGCCTTCGTGAGGCTGCCGGACTCACCCTGGAGGAGGCAGGCGCTCGCGTCGGCTCGTCCAAGGCCACACTCAGCCGCTACGAGACCAAAGAAGGCAGCGTGAAGTGGCCGACGGTCGATGCGCTGTGCCGCGAGTACGGAGCCGCCGGCGCGGAGCGTGAGGCGCTCGTCGAACTCGCCAAAGGCGCCAAGATTCAGGGCTGGTGGCGTTCACTCGCCGACCCGGTCCCCGAATCCATGAACCTCATGCTCACCCTGGAGGACGAGGCCTCGCGCGAGGATCACTACGCCTCCATGTACATCCCCGGACTGCTCCAGACCCGCGGCTACTCCGAAGCCGTGCACCGCGCTTCCGAGATGCGCTGCCCCGAGCAGGAAGTGCGGCACATGGTCGAGATCCGCATGAAGCGCCAGGAGTTGCTCGACCGCGACGAGCCACCGCACGTGTGGGCCGTCATCGATGAGGCGGCGATCCGGCGCGTCGTGGGCGGGCCCGAGGTGATGAGCGCACAGCTGCAACACTTGCTGACCATTTCCGAACGGCCCAACATCACCGTGCAGGTGCTGCCCTTCGCATCCGGCGCCCACGCTGCCGCCGTGGGGAGCTTCCTCATCCTCGGTGGGGCGACGCCCGAACTCGACGTCGTCTACGTTGACATCCTCGGCGGCGGCCTGTTCATGGAGAAGCCCCAGGAACTCGAACGCTATAAGTTGGCCTTCCAGTACCTGTGCGCACAGGCGCTCGACCTCGGCGCCTCGGCGCACCTCATCGACCGCATAAACAGGGAACTTTGATGTCCGACAGAGAGCAACTCCACTGGTTCACATCGTCGTTCAGTGGAGGAAGCGGTAACGAGTGCGTCCAGTGCGCCAGAACCGCCGGCTCGATGGTCGTTCGTGACTCCAAGGCCCCCGAAGGAAACGTGGCTACCTTCGGGACCCGCCCCTGGGGCGACTTCCTGCTCTCCCTTCGGGGCGCCGGCCCCCGCGGCCCTCTGGGCGTGAGGTAGAACTCGCGCTCCGCGGCGCCGGGTTGACCAGGAGCAAGGGCGCCGGGTTGCGCCGCGTCGCGGCCAACGCCACCCGAATCTCCCCCGCCACCCCCTCCCCACGCCACCGCAGGTCCTCCGCTGTGATCGCCAGGACCGGGAGGCCCGCGCGGGCGAGGCGGTTGCGTTGGGAGAGGGTGCGGCGCCAGGAGTCCGGGTCCAGGTGGTACTCGCGGGAGTCGACCTCCAGGGCCAGGCCCTCCGCCGGCCAGTACGCGTCCGGGCGGGCCAGGAAGGTGCCGGTCAGTGGGTCGTGGAGGTTCGGGTTCCAGAGGGGTTCGGGGAGGGAGTGGCGCAGGACCAACGCGCGGGCGTCCGCCTCCAACGGTGAGTGCACACCCGCCCTCAGGTGGTCCTTCGCCCTCGCGACGTACGGGGCGTAGCGGCGGTGGGACGCGCCGAGTTCCGCCAGCAGCGCCTCCGGCGTGCAGAAGCCCCGCTGCACCGCCTCCGCCAGGACCGCCGTCACGTCACGTTCGCAGGTGAGGCCCGGGACCGCGTCCGCCACCGCCCGGGCGATGGCCGCGACGCCGAGGCCCGCCACCGGGAAGTTCTCCGGCATCCGGCGCGTGCGGTGCACCCTCACGAACGCCGCGGACGCACCACGCGCGCCCACACCCCCGTACGGGACCAGCACATCGACGTAGCGCAGCCGCTCCGGGCGCGGTGCCGACCGGAAGTTGTGCAGGGCCAGTGCCGCGAGCCCCGTGAGCAGCGCGCGCTCCCCCGCGTACAGGAGCGCCGCGCGCATGCGTTGGCGCGGCGTCGGCGTACCGGAGTGGAGGACCTGGACCCGCGGCAACACCCGCCGCCACGGGCCGCCGGGGCGGCAACGGTGGCTGGTGGTCGAGTCCGCGCAGCCCAGCGCCACCAGTTGGGCGCGCGTGAGGAGTTGGTCCTGGGTGAGGGCGAGCGGGTGGCGCGCCAGCGCCGCCATGGAAGGGGCGGCGGAGGTGCGCTGGGGAGGGGGCCGGGGAGGGAGCTGTGGAGAGGGCTGGTTCATGTTTCCTTCCTCCCCCACCCAGGCGTGTGCTTACTCTCCGTGTTCGGGGTGCAATGGGGGCGCACGGGACTGTGACGTCTGGCGACGATCCGTTCGTGGTTTCGCGTCACAGACAGACCGCAGGCACCCTCCATGAGACCCACGTCACACTCCCCCGTGTCACATCCCCCCGCCCCGCTCCGTCACCTCTACGTAGCCGCGAAATCGGCACCGTAGCGACCGAAGCAGGACGCAGACCCACAAGACACAGGAGACCCCCATGGAAGCCCGCCTCAACCCCTTCACCAGCCCCCTCGCCGGGAAGGTCATCAAGCACATCAACTCCGCCGGGAAGGTCGTCTCCGACTCCACCCTCCCCGCCGCGACGCAGGAGCTCGTGAAGATCCGGGCCAGCCAGATCAACGGCTGCGGGTTCTGCACCGACATGCACACCAAGGACGCCGCGCACGCCGGCGAGACCGTGCAGCGGCTGCACCTCGTCGCAGCCTGGCGCGAGGCCACCGTGTTCAGCGACGCCGAGCGCGCCGCGCTCGAACTGACCGAGCAGGGCACCCGGATCGCCGACGCGGCCGGCGGCGTCCCGGACGAGGTGTGGGCGAACGCCGCGAAGCACTACGACGAGGAGCAGCTCACCGCCCTCGTCTCGCTGATCGCCATCATCAACCTCTACAACCGCATGAACGTGATCGTGCAGATGCCCGCCGGGGACTACCAGCCCGGACAGTTCGGCTGACAGACCCAGGGCGTAACCTCACAAATGGGCGGGCCCCGGCCCGCCCACCGGAAGCCGCTTCCGGACACCACTACGCAGGAGGTTCACCCCATGGCCCGCGCCCTCCCCACCGCCCCGATAGCCGCCGCCGGACTCGTCGGGGGTTACGCCACCGCCCGGTTCACCAAGAAGCGGCAGCTCGGTGGGGTCGTGCTCGCCGTGGCCGGGGCCGCCGCCGCGACGCAGTGGACGAAGACGCGGGGCGGGAAGGTCGCTGGGGCGCTGACGGGTGCGTACGTGGTCGCGTTCGCCGGGTCGCACCCGCTGGCCAAGAAGGTGGGGGCGTGGCCGGCGGTGTTCGGCGTCGCGGGGGCCGTCGCCGCCGCCTCGTACGTCCTCGTGGACCGCAAGGCCGGCTGACCCGCCCATCGCCCCGCCTAGCGCGCGTGCGTCAGGACGTTCACCACTTTCCCCTGCGGGTCCCGTACGAAGAAGCGGCGCACGCCCCACTCCTCGTCCCGCAGGTCGTGGACGATCTCGGCGCCCGCCGAGCGCATCGCCGCGTACACGGCGTCGACGTCGTCCACCTCCACGCTGATGTCCGGCACCACCGGGGCCGTCGCCTCGTGTGTGAAGAACTGGATCTGTGCGGTGGGGGCGGACGGCGAGACCATCGTCATGATCCAGCCCATGTTCATGGCCTCGCGGAAGCCCAGCGCGCCGTAGAAGTCGCGGTTCGCCGTCATGGATCCCTCCCCCGACACCTCTACGTTCGGGACCGCTCTGCGGATGTGGGTGTGCGTCTCGTTCTCGTCGGTCGCCATGAACGTCATCGTCCCCGGAACGTCGCCCTGTACGCCCCCGGCGACACCCCCAGCACCGACTGGAAGTGCTGTCGCAGCGACGTTCCGGAGCCGAAGCCCGTCTCCGCCGCCACCCGGTCCACGGTGTGGTCCGTCTGCTCCAGCAACTCCCTTGCCCGGTCGACCCGTTGGCGGTTCAGCCAGGTCATCGGGGTCAGGCCCGTCTCCTCGCGGAAGCGGCGGTTGTAGGTGCGGATCGACATGGCGTCGCAGGCCGCCAGCTGCGCCAGCGACAAGGGCTCCGCGAGCCGTCCCAGTGCCCACTCCCGTGAGGCCGACGTCGACGTCGATCCCGGCTCCTCGGCCGGAATCGGGCGTTGGATGTACTGCGCCTGGCCGCCCTCCCGGTGCGGGGGCACCACCGTGCGGCGCGCCAGCTCCGCCGCCACCGCCGCGCCGTGGTCCTCGCGGATCATGTGCAGGCACAGGTCGATGCCGGCCGCCTCCCCCGCCGAGGTCAACACCCGCCCCTCGTCGACGTAGAGGACGTCCGCGTCGACCGTCACCGAGGGGAACGTACGGGCGAAGTGGGCCGAGGACATCCAGTGCGTCGTCGCCCGGCGGCCGTCCAGGAGGCCCGCCGCCGCCAGGACGAACGAGCCGGTGCAGATGGACGCCACGCGGCCGCGGGCCCCGACGACCCGGGTGAGTGACTCCGTCAACTCCTGTTCCAGGCCGGATGGTTGGAGTGTCTCGTCCGTCTCGTGCGAGGCCGGGACCAGCACCGTGTCCGCCGCCGCCACCGTCTCCAGGCCGTGCTCCGCGTAGATCGGGAAGTCGGCGTCCGTGCGGATGCGGCCGGGGCGGGGCGCGCACGTCGTCACCTTGTAGAGGCGCTCGCCCGTGGAGGGATTGCGGGCCGTGCCGAAGAGCTGGTGGATCAGGCCCAGCTCCATGGGCAGGACGCCGTCCCGTACGAGGACCGCTACCGGGGTCGGGCCTTGCACACGTCGAGTGGCCATGGCCAGATTCTTTCACACCGGGGCTGTCTGGCCAGTCGTGCGGGCGTACCGGTCCGGCGCACCGTCGAACCATGGACAGAAAGCCGATCGACAGAACGCGGATCGACAGAAGGCCGATCGCCAGAACGCGGGTCGCCAGAACGCGGATCGACAGGAAGTGGATCGTCGCCGCCGGTGCCGCCCTCGCCATCGTCGTCGCCGGAGCCTTCAGCACGCTGGCCGGGCTGCTCGTGGGGCCGCTGCACGAGGAGCTGGGCTGGTCGCGCTCGGCCGTCGGGTTCGGCTCGCTCGTGAACATGGTCATGTACGGGGCCACCGCGCCGTTCGCCGCCGCCCTCATGGGCCGGATCGGCATGCGGCGGGTCGCCACGGGCGCGCTGGGGCTCGTCGGCGTCGGGGCGCTGCTGGCCACGACGATGACCGCGCCCTGGCAATTCGCCTTGTACTGGGGGGTGTTGGTCGGCATCGGGACCGGGGCCACCGCGACCACCTTCGCCGCGACCGTCACCGAGCGGTGGTTCGTGGCGCGGCGGGGGCTCGTCGCCGGGCTGCTCACGGCGGCCAGCGTCGTGGGGCAGTTCGTGTTCCTGCCGCTGCTGTCCTGGGTGATCGACGGGTGGGGGTGGCGGGCCGCCGCCTACGGGCTCGCCCTCGCCGCCGCGGGCGCGCTGCCGCTCGTGTACGCCGCCGTACGGGATCCGCGCGCCGCCCCGCGTACGCGGACGATCCCGCCGCCACCCGTCAACTTCCTGCGCAGCGGCGCCTTTTGGCTGCTCGCCGGCACCTTCGCCGTCTGCGGCGCCTCCACGAACGGCGTCATGTGGACGCACTTCGCGCCCGCCGCGCACGATCACGGGATGCCGACGACCGTCGCCGCCTCGCTGCTCTCACTCATCGGGATCTTCAACGTCGCCGGGACCGTCGCGTCCGGATGGGCCACCGACCGGATGGACCCGCGGCGGCTGCTCGCCACGTACTACGCGCTGCGCGGCGTCAGCCTCCTCGCGCTTCCCCTGCTGCTGAGCGCGAGCGTGAATCCGCCGCTCGTCGCGTTCACCGTCGCCTTCGGACTGCTCGACGTCGCGACCGTGCCGCCCACCATCGCCCTCGCCCGCGCCCACTTCGGCTCCGCGGCCCCCGTCGTCTTCGGCTGGGTGAGCGCCGCGCACCAGGTGGGCGCGGGTTCGGTGGCGTACGTCGGGAGCGCGGTGCGGGACGTCTTCGGGTCGTACGACATGGTGTGGGTGGGGGCGGGCGTGCTGTGCGCGGTGGCGGCGCTGGGGGCGCTCGTCATCGGGCGCGGGGAGCCGCGGGCGACGTCGTCCTCTTCCGGCGACCCGCGGCGGGCCGTTCCGACCGCCGACCCTCAGCGGCCCGCGTCCACCGGCCTCCAACGGTGAGCATCCGCCGAGCCGCGGGGCAGCCCGGCCCGCCGCCGCTACGAACGGCACGCCGCCCGGCCCCGGCCCCGTAAAGCGCTACGCCCCCAACGCCCGCGACACCGTAAAGATCAGCAGACCCGCCAGCGAACCCACCACCGTGCCGTTGATCCGGATGAACTGCAGGTCGCGGCCGATGTGCGCCTCGATCTTGCGGGTCGTGTGCTCGGCGTCCCAGCCCGCGACCGTGTCCGTGATGAGGGACGTGATCTCCGCGCGATACGTCGTCACGACGTACACCGCCGCGCCCTCCACCCAGCCGTCCACCTTCGAGCTGACGTCCGGCTCCGTCGCCATCCGGCGGCCCAGCGAGAGCAGCGAGGCCCGCACCCGAAGACGCAGCTCACTGCGCTCGTCCTCGGCCGCCGCGACGATCATCTGGCGGACCGCGGACCACGCCGAGGCGATGATGTCCTGCACCTCGGAACGGCCCAGGATCTCCGACTTCAGACGCTCCACACGGTCCCGGGTGTCGGAGTCGGACTGCAGATCGGCCGCGAAGTCGGCGAGGAAACGGTCGAGCGCCCCGCGCGCGGGGTGCCCCGGCATGTCGCGCATCTCCGTGACGAAGCGGAGGAGCTCCTTGTAGACGCGCTCGCCCACCCGCTTGTCGACGAAACGGGGCGTCCAGCCGGGGGCGCCGCCCTCCACCGCGTCCATCACCGAGTCGGAGTGCAGCACCAGCCAGTCGTGGGCGCGGGCGCACACCAGGTCGACGACCCGCTTGTGACCGCCGTCGGCCACGACCTTCTCCAACATCTTGCCGAGCCCCGGCGCGATCTCCGCGTTGTCCGCCCGGCGCGTGATGGCCTCGCCGACGATCGCCTGCACATCCGAATCGCGCAGCACCGTCAGGGCGCCCCGCAGCGCCGTCGCCAGCTCCGCCGTCACCCGATCGGCGTGATCCGGCTCCGCGAGCCACGCACCGAGGCGGCTGCCGATACCGACGGCGCGCAACCGGTCCCGTACGACATCACCCGACAGGAAGTTCTCGCCGACGAACTCGCCGAGCGAGACACCCAGCTGATCCTTCTTGGTCGGGATGATCGCCGTATGCGGAATGCGCAGGCCGAGCGGGTGCCGGAACAGGGCAGTGACCGCGAACCAGTCGGCCAGCGCGCCGACCATGCCTGCCTCCGCGGCCGCCGCGACGTAACCGGTCCAGACGCCCGCGCCCGCGTGCTCCGCCCACGTCGCCAGTACGTAGACGAGCGCGACGAAGACCAGCAGCCCGGTCGCCGTCAGCTTCATCCGGCGCACGCCGCGCCGCTTCTCCTCATCCGCCGCGGTGAACTCACCGACGAAGCGGCGGCCGGGGCGGGTGGGCCGGGATTGACCCGATGTGGCGCGGGAATACTGCCCACTGTCCGCTTCGGCCGCTTCAACTGCTTTGTCCGCTGTGTCGTACGCCCCCTGGGCCCCGCGCTTCACGTCGCCGTCCACTCAGCCCACTCCGCATCGGTCATCGACCCGACTGCCACCGGCCATCACTCCCGACTCTCGTCGGCTTCGACTTCGGCTGTCATTCGCCTCACACATTGTCTCTTCCTGACCTACTCCCGGAACGAACCAAAGGTTCCCGGCGTCTACCTGTCCGGAGGGGGGCAGTGTCGGCCCTCGCCCGCCCCATGACGCATCATGGGTTCATCACATCGGAGCCTCGGGCTCCCCCTGCCCGAGGAGACACACACCGCATGACCAAGCGTCACGGTTATGCCTTGTTGACCGCGCTCGTCGCGGTCGTCGTGATGATCTCTGCCGCCATTTACGTGGGCTTCTCCGGAGTCTTCGGCGGCGACGACGACATACAGGCCGGCGGCGCGCACCCGCGCAGCTCAGCCGCCCCCGCCTCCACCGGCACCTGGGCCGGCAGCTGGGCCGCCTCCCCCGCCGGCGGGGAACCCGGCACGGAGACGAATGGATTCTTCGGCCACTCCATCCGCAACATCGTGCACACCAGCGTCGGCGGCAACGCCGCGCGCATCACCCTCTCGAACCTGTACGGGCAGTCGCCCCTGCGCATCACGCACGCCTCGATCGCCGTGGCCTCGGCGCCCAACAACCCGACGGCCCTGTCCGACACGATGCGCCGCCTGACGTTCTCCGGGAACTCCTCGGTCGTCATCCAGCCCGGCCAGCAGGCCATCAGCGACGCGCTGCGGATCACCGTGCCGAGCGACTCGGACCTGCTCGTCACCACGTACTCGCCGACGCCGTCCGGACCGGTCACGTACCACCCGCAGGCCCGCCAGATGTCGTACGTCGCCCGGGGCGACCGCACCGAGGAGCCCAGCGGCACGCTCTACAACCAGCAGAGCCCGTACTGGCGCTACCTCAGCGCCCTCGACGTGCTCAGCAACGAGGCGCAGGGCACCGTCGTCGTCATCGGCGACTCCCTCACCGACGGCATCACCTCCACCATGGGCGCCAACCGCCGGTGGACGGACATACTCGCCGAGCGGCTGCGCACGGAGTCGGGCGCCCCGCGCTACGGCGTCGTCAACCAGGGCATAAGCGGCAACCGGATACTGGCCGACGGCTTCGGCCGTCCCGCCAACAACCCGAGCGGCCTGTCCCGCTTCGAGCGTGACGCGCTCAGCCGCTCCGGCGTCCGCGCCGTCATCATCGACCTCGGCATCAACGACATCCTGCGCACGCCGCAGCAGACCGACCCCGCGAAGATCGTCGACGGCCTGCGCGAGATGACCCGGCAGGCGCACGCGCGCGGCCTGCGGGTCGTCGGCGCGACGCTCATGCCGTTCCAGGGCCACCCCGGCTACCGCCCGAACCTGGAAGTGGTCCGCCAGTCCGTGAACGAGCAGATCCGCGCCGGCAAGGTCTTCGACAGCCACGTCGACTTCGACCGCGCCCTGCGCGACCCGTACAACCCGCGCCGCCTCCTCGACCAGTACGACTCCGGCGACCACCTCCACCCCAGCGACGCGGGCTACCGCAAGATGGCGGAGACGCTGAACCTGTCGTCGCTGCGGGGGTCGACGGGGGCGGAGTTGTAGCCGGTACGGGCTGAGACCGGCGACGTACGACGAAGGGCGCCCCGCTGCCGGGGCGCCCTTTCGTGTGTGCGGCTGGAGGGACTCGAACCCTCACGGGATTTCTCCCACGGGCTCCTAAGGCCCGGGCGTCTGCCAATTCCGCCACAACCGCAACAAAGCGGACATTGCGCCTGGCTGGCGCGTTCCGCCCCGTCAGTGTACGGCGACGCCGCTCGACGCGGGAGCGCGCCCGCCACCCCGGCACCAAGTACTGGTCAGCGCATGGCAGTTGGGACACAGGTAGCGCAGGTTCTCCCGGCGGTTGTCCAGTGGGTCGCCGTTGACGTGGTCGATCTCCAGAATCAGCCTCTTCCCGTGCCACAACTCGTCCTGGCCGCATTCGGCACAGGCGCATGGCACACCGATCTCGTCGAGCGCGCGGCGCAACAGGTGCGTTCGCGTGCGGCGCGAGCCTCTCCTCTGGAGGACCAGGATCTCGTCGGCATGTCTGCGCCTCGGCGACCTGACTCCAGCGTGGTGCCCCTGCCCGACGAAGTGTTCCGTCGAGAGCCCGTACTCGTCGATGCTGCGCACGGCCCGGGCACGTGCCGCCCCGTTGTACTCGGCGAAGCCCAGACGGCGCATGAGATCGGCCAGGCTGCGCGAAGCCGCGACGGCTGCCGTGAGCTCCGGCTCCGGCAAGAGATCACCGCAGCGCGGCGCACGCGGGGGTACGAAGTGGCCGACGTCGATGCCGAAGTGAGCAAGCCTTCGCTTCACGTGCTGATACGGGCCGTCCTCGGGCGGGATGCCCATGTGAACGAACATCTCCCGGATGCTGGTGGAGCACGATGCCGCTTCCGCCAGCACCTCCTTGCCGTACGACCGCTTCGGACGTTCGGGAAGCGCTTCCTCCTGGAAGTGGGACGTGTCGATCCCGTAGCGGACGAGGCGGTGCCGCAGATAGTTGTAGGGCTTGCTGCCCATCGGCGCCCCGACGCGGCGCATCAGATCGACGAGGCTGGACGACTCCCTGGCCGCCTCCACCAGCACAGAGCGGGGGTACTTGCTCATTCCGCGCCCCGCTTCCGGCCGCGATACGTGTCCGTCACCGTATGGCAGTTGGGGCACAACAGGCGCAGGTTCTCCGGGCGGTTGTCCCACCACTCGCCGTTCAGGTGATCGACCTCGAGCGGAATGGGCCGCCCTCGCCACTGCGACCGACCACACGCCGCGCACTGCTCCGGGACGCCGAGTCGTAGCAGTTCCCGGCGAAGGCGAACCCCAGGGATCCGCCCACGCTCCGGGGAGCGCAAGGTCAGCGGGCTCGCCAGATCCTTGGTCGCCTTCTGCCTGGGCGGCGTGAAGTGCGAGGTGTCGATACCGAGTGCCGCGATCCGGCGGCCGATGTGGGCCTGATTGCCGCCAACATCGTTGATGCCCAGGCGCCGCACCACCTCCCGGACGCTCCGCGATTCCGCGACCGCCGCCCGCAACGCCTCCTCCGTGTGCCGCACCGCCCCGTGCTGGAAGTGCGAGGTGTCGATGCCGGCCTCGGTCATCTTTTGGTGGAGGTACCGCTTGCTGTATCTCGTCGGCTCACCCCCGCAATACCGAACCGCCTCGTCCCACGTCCCCGTGTTCCGGGCCGCTGCCTCCAGCAGGTTCCGTGTGTAGCGCTGCCCCGTCATGTGCGCCCTCCCCTATTCGGCCGCCCGTTCGCGGCCCCGTACAGGGAAACGAAATGAAAATCGGACCGTCACGCACGGAATGCGGAACGGTCCGAACTGTGTGGGCGGGCCACATACGGGGGGTGTGGCCCGCCCACACAAGGAGCAAGGGAGGGGTGTCAGAACTTCGGTGTCGGCGCCTGGGATTCGACCATTTCCGCGGCCTCTTCGTCCGTCTCCACCGAGGGCGGGGAGCCGGCCAGGGGCTTCTGGGCGGTTTCCTTCATGCAGGCGACCGCGATGACGCCGATGAGGGCCGCGGCCATCGAGTAGTACGCGGGCATCATGTCGGAGCCGGTCAGGCCGATGAGGGCGGTGATGACCAGGGGGGTCGTGCCGCCGAAGATCGAGGCCGAGAGGTTGTAGCCGACCGAGAGGGAGCCGTAGCGGACCTGGGTCGGGAAGAGCGCCGGGAGGGCCGCCGACATGGTGCCGAGGAGGCAGAGCAGGGAGAGGCCGAGGAGCAGCATGCCGAGCGAGACCGCCCACAGGGCGCCGTTCTTCACCAGGAGGAAGGAGGGGATCGAGAGGACGAAGAAGCTGAGCATGCCGGTCATCAGCAGCGGCTTGCGGCCGAAGCGGTCGGAGAGCTTGCCGACCTGGCTGATCAGGCACATGAGGACGATCATCGTGATGATCAGGATCAGCAGGCCGTGCGTCTCCGAGTAGCCCATCTCGTCCGACAGGTACGTCGGCATGTACGAGAGGAGCATGTAGTCGGTGACGTTGTAGGCGCCGACGAGGCAGATGCAGAGGATCAGCGTGGGCCAGTAGTCGCGGAAGATCTTCGCGAGGTCGCCCTTGGCGGTCGTCTCGACGGAGGAGGCGGCGTCGGTCGCGCGGTGCGAGGACTCGTCCTCCAGCTTCTGGAAGGCGGGGGTCTCGTCGAGGCGGAGTCGGAGGTAGAGGCCGACCAGGCCGATGGGGCCCGCCACCAGGAACGGGATGCGCCAGCCCCAGGATTCCATGCCGTCGCTGCCGAGCACGGACGTCAGGATCGTGACGAGGCCGGCCGCGCCGACGTAGCCGGCGAGCGTGCCGAATTCGAGGAAGCTGCCGAAGTAGCCGCGGCGCTTGTCGGGGGCGTACTCGGCGATGAAGGTGGAGGCGCCGCCGTACTCGCCGCCGGTGGAGAAGCCCTGGACGAGGCGGAAGAGGATCAGCAGGACCGGCGCCCAGAAGCCGATCGTCGCGTAGGACGGGATCAGGCCGATCGCGAAGGTGCCGATGGCCATGAGGATCATGGTCAGCGCGAGGACCTTCTTGCGGCCGACCTTGTCACCCATCGGGCCGAAGACCATGCCGCCGATCGGGCGCACGAGGAACGAGACCGCGAAGGTCGCGAACGACGAGATCAGCTGGACCGTGTCGTTCCCGGAGGGGAAGAAGACGTGGCCGATGGTGACGGCCAGGTACGAGTAGATCCCGAAGTCGAACCATTCCATGGCGTTACCGAGCGACGCCGCCTTTACCGCGCGCTTCACCGCGGCGTCGTCCGTGACGGTGATGTCGGTGCGGCGCAGCGGCGGGTTCTTGCGCCGCTTGACGGCGCGGAACAAGGCGCGGTGACGCTTGACCGCCTCCGGGTCGGGCACCAGCCCTTCCTCGGTTTCGGTGGTCATGGAGTGGATCCCTTCTCTGACTGCAAAGCGCTTCCAGATTCCACCTGCTCACGGACGTTGATTGCAAACGAAAGTCCCAAGCTTTCGGGACTTTCGTCACAACCTTTCGTCCTCAACCTCCGCCAATGCCCGAACTTCCGCACGTGGAGTGGGTCCAGGGGATGCGGGAATTCTCAGATGCCGAGATCCTTGATGATCTTCGCTACGTGGCCGGTCGCCTTCACGTTGTAGAGGGCGCGCTCGACCTTTCCTTCCTCGTCGACGACCACCGTGGAGCGGATGACTCCGGTGACGACCTTCCCGTACAACTTCTTCTCGCCGAAGGCGCCGTAGGCCTCGAGGACCTTCTTCTCGGGGTCGCCCACCAGGGTTACCTTGAGGTTTTCCTTCTCCCGGAACTTGGCGAGCTTCTCCGGCTTGTCGGGGGAAACGCCGATGACGTCGTAGCCGGCCTCGGCGAGCACGTCGAGGTTGTCGGTGAAGTCGCAGGCCTGCTTGGTGCAGCCGGGGGTGAGGGCGGCGGGGTAGAAGTAGACGATCGTCTTGCGGCCCTTGTGGTCGGCGAGGGAGACCTCGTTGCCGTCGGCGTCGGGCAGGGTGAAGGCGGGCGCGGTGTCGCCGGGCTGCAGTCGCTCGCTCATGGGGGCCTCCTGGGGCGTCGTGACAAGTGGACTCGGTTGAGCGTAATGGGGGTGCCGGGGGGTGGTGCGGGCGCCGAGCTGACAGACTGTCCATTACTCATACGCAGTGAGAGCAGCGACCTTGGAGGCAGCGCGGTGTCGGACAAGTCCAGCACGTCGGATACCCCGGATACGCGGACCCCGGCTCAGATCGAGGCGGACATCAAGCGGCGTCGCGACACTTTGGCGGAGACGCTCGACGAGATCGGTGTCCGGGTGCACCCGAAGACGATCGTCGGCGACGCGAAGGCCAAGGTCGCCTCGCAGGTCGACCACACGCTCGGTCGGGCCTACGTCGGGGCGAACCGGCTGGTCTCCGAGGTGAAGGGGCAGTTGGTCTCGGAGGAGGGCGCGCCGCGTCTGGAGCGGATCGTGCCGGTCGCGATCGTCGTGGTGGGTGTCGTGGGGCTGCTCGCGGTGGGTTCGCGGCGTCGTAAGCGCTGACCCGGAGGCGTACAAGTGCGCGTGGGGCAGGTAGGTTCGTCGGCGTGAGCGCCAATCCCGATAAGCACAGCACCCGCCATGACGACAAGCTGCCCATCCGGATGTTGCACGACCGCGTGCTCGTGCGGCAGGACACCTCCGAGGGTGAGCGGCGCAGTGGTGGCGGCATTCTGATTCCGGCGACGGCCGCTGTCGGCAAGCGCCTGGCCTGGGCCGAGGTGGTCGCGGTCGGGCAGAACGTGCGGGCCGTGGAGCCGGGTGACCGGGTGCTGTTCGATCCGGAGGACCGGGCGGAGGTCGAGGTGCGTGGTGTCGCGTACGTGCTGATGCGCGAGCGGGATCTGCACGCGGTGGCGGCCGACCGGTTCGAGGGCTCCGAGGATTCGACGGGCCTGTACTTGTAGTCGTTTACCTGTGCGCGTGAGGGCTGGTGACCATCGTCACCAGCCCTTTTTATCTGACTTTGGTACGTTTGAGGGACCCCGACGAGACGCGCCGTACCGGGCCCGGCAGTACTTCGCAAAGACGACGCACCCCTGTTGAGAACCACTGACGGAGGTGCCAGTCATGGCCTGGGTCCTGATCGTGATCGCCGGACTTCTCGAAGTCGTCTGGTCGATCGGCATGAAGTTCACCGACGGCTTCACCCGCCTTTGGCCGAGCGTCCTCACCGGCGCCGGGATCATCGCGAGCATGGTGCTGCTGTCCTACGCCGCCAAGACGCTGCCCATCGGTACCGCGTACGGCGTGTGGGTGGGCATCGGCGCCGCGGGCGCGGCGATCGTCGGAATGGTCGCCCTGGGCGAACCGGCGTCGGCGGCCCGGATCGGCTTCATCGCGCTGCTGCTTGTGGCGATCGTGGGGCTCAAGGTCACCTCGGGTCACTGAAGGGGTCAAAGCCTGTGTCGCCGGGGCTGGGGGAATCCGTGGGTTGTTCCTCGTCGCCCGTCGGTTCTTCGGACGGGGGTGTCTCGCTCGACGGTTCGTCGGACGGGGTCGCCTCGTCCGAGGGGGTCGCGGAGGCGGTGTCCGAGGGGGATTCGGTCGCCGATTCCGACGCGGATTCCGGGGTCGAGGGCAGCGGTTCCTGTTCGGCGCCGCTCTGCAGGTCCAGGTCGAAGTCGTTCGCCGCGGTGCCGGACAGGGCCGCCTGCGTGAACTGGGCCCAGATCTGCGCCGGGTACCCGCCGCCGTTGATCCGGTCGAGGCCCGTCGCCCCGTACAGCGGGGTCTGCGCGCCGGAGGTCGGGTCCTGGCCCATCACCGAGACGACGGTCGCGAGGTCGGGGGTGTAGCCCGCGAACCAGGCCGCCTTGTCCTCCTCCGCGGTGCCGGTCTTGCCGGCGGCGGGGCGGCCCGCGGCCTTGGCGGCGGTGCCGGTGCCGCCGTCGACGACCGACTTGAGGATCGACGTGGTGGTGTCGGCGGCCTCGCGGGGGACGGCCTGCCGGGTCTGCTTCTCGGGCAGCGTGACGTCCTCGCCGTTCTTGGTGAGGGAGTCGAGCATCGTGTAGTTGCCGTGTTCGCCGTGGTTGGCGAGTGTCGCGTAGGCCTCGGTCATGTCGAGGACGGACGCGGTGGACGGGCCGAGCGCGATCGACGGGGAGGCCGTCAGGTCCGGGGTGTCCGAGGGGATGCCGAGGTCGAGGGCGGTCCGCTTGACCTTGTCGGAGCCGACGTCGACGGCCATCTGCGCGTACACGGCGTTCACGGACTTGTCGGTGGCGGTGGAGACGGTGATGTTGCCGTAGGAGCGGTCGTCCTCGTTGGCGGGGGCGTACCGGCCGCCGTCCCAGCCCTGTACGGGGCGCTTGTTGGTGCCGTCGTAGATGGTGCTGGGGGTGATCCGGCGGCCGTCCTGCGTGGTCGATGCGTTCTCGACGGCGGACGTGAACACGAACGGCTTGAACGTGGAGCCGACCTGGTAGTCGCGGCGCGTGGCGTTGTTGACGTACTGCTTCGTGTAGTCGACGCCGCCGTACATGGCGCGCACCTTGCCGTTCGACGGGTCGATGGCGGCGCCGCCCGCGCGGACGTTCTTGTCGATGTCCCGGGCGTCCTTGTCGAGTTTCGACATCAGCTGGTCGTCGACCGCCTTTTGGAAGGCGTTCTGCTTCTTCTTCTGCAGCGTGGTGGTGATCCGGTAGCCGCCGCCCGCGAGGGTGTCCTCGTCGAGGATCTTGTTGTCGGTGATGTAGTCCTTCACGGCCTGCACGAGGTAGCCGCGCTGCCCGGAGAGGCCCGAGGGTGCTTTCGCCTGGTCGGGCACGGGGAACTTCATGTTCTTGCGGTCGGAGGCGTCGAGCCAGCCCTCCTTGACCATGCCGTCGAGGACGTAGTTCCAGCGGGCGGTGGCCGCTTCCTTGTTCTCGGGGTGCGCGGCCACGTCGTACGCGCTCGGGGCGTTCACCAGGGCCGCGAGATAGGCGCCCTGAGCGGCCGACAGGTCCTGGACGTCCTCGCCGTAGTACGCCTGGGCGGCGGCCTGGACGCCGTACGCGTTGCGTCCGAAGTAGCTGGTGTTGAGGTAGCCCTCGAGGATGTCGTCCTTGGACTTCTCGCGGTCCAGCTTGATGGAGATGAAGAACTCCTTCACCTTCCGGGAGACGGTCTGCTCCTGGCCCAGGTAGTAGTTCTTCACGTACTGCTGGGTGATCGTGGAGCCGGACTGTTTGCCCTTGCCGGTGAGCGTGTACCAGGCGGCGCGCAGCATGGCCTGCGGGTCGACGGCGGATTCGGAGTAGAAGTCGCGGTCCTCGGCGGCGAGCACCGCGTGCTGCACGGACTTCGGGATCTGAGTGAGGCTCACATTCTCCCGGTTGACCTCGCCGTCGCGGGCGATCTGGCTGCCGTCCGCGTACAGGTACACGTTGCTCTGCGCGGTCGCCGCCGAGTTGGCGGCGGGGATGTCCACGAGGAAGTAGCCGAGTGCGAACAGGCCGACGCACAGCAGGATGAAGCCGATGAGGGCGCCGAGCACCATCCGCCACGTGGGGATCAGGCGCCGCCAGCCGGTGCGCTTGGGCCGCTTGGCCTTGCCTGCGGCGGCGGGCGTGGCGCCCGTGTCGGGCGCGCTCGGCTCCTGGGGCTCCGTCGGCTGCTCGGGCTGCTCCGGCTCGTCGCTGCTCATGTCCTGTGGAACTCCTGATTCGCGTCGTACGTCACGTACGCCTCGTATGGCACATAAGACCTCTAAGACTGCTACATCACGTGGAAAATCCGTGGCAGGCGACGCGCGGGGGCCCTAGGCTCCTGCGCTTCGGCCTATTTCACGAGGGGGACCGGTGGGAGCAGTGCGGCTCTACGTGACCGTCGCGGCCGGAGGCTTCAGGCGGTACGCGACGTATCGCGGGGCGACCCTCGCCGGGGTCTTCACGAACACCGTGTTCGGGATGATCATCGCCTGCACCTATATCGCGCTGTGGGACGAGCGGCCGCATCTCGGCGGGTACGACCAGGCGCAGGCGCTGACGTTCGTGTGGGTCGGGCAGGCGATGTTCGCGGTGATGGTGCTTCAGATGGGTGGCGGCTTCGAGGCCGACCTGATGGAGCGGATCCGCAGCGGGGACATCGCCGTCGACCTGTACCGGCCGGTGGATCTGCAGTGCTGGTGGCTGGCGCAGGATCTGGGCCGGGCGGCCTTTCAGTTCCTGGGGCGCGGGGTCGTACCGATGACGGTGGGGGCGTTGGTCTTCCAACTCGCGCTGCCCGCCGACCCGTTGAGGTGGGTGGCGTTCCTGCTGACGCTGCTCGTCGGGGCGACGGTGAGTTTCGCGCTGCGCTATCTGGTGGCGCTGTCGGCGTTCTGGCTGATGGACGGGAGCGGCGTCGTGCAGATGTCGGGGCTCGTGTCGACGTTCCTGTCGGGGATGCTGCTGCCGCTGAACGTGTTCCCGGGGGCCTTCGGCGAGTTCGCCCGCGCGCTGCCGTGGTCGGCGCTCGTCCAGGTGCCGGCGGACGTGCTGCTGGGTGAGCGGGGCGTGGCCGGCGCGCTGCTGTTCCAGGGGGCGTGGGCGGTGGTGCTGCTCGGCGCCGGGCGGCTGTTGCAGTCCGCCGCGACACGGAGGGTGGTGGTGCAGGGTGGCTGAGCGGAGTGTTCTCGGCGAGGCGGTGCGGACGTACCGGCTGGTCGGCGGGATGTGGATCCGGTCCACGATGACGTACCGGGCGTCGTTCCTGATGACGGCTTTCGGGAACTTCGCGGTGACCGGTCTGGAGTTCGTCGGGATCCTGCTGATGTTCTCGCAGGTGGACCGGCTCGGCGGGTACGGGCTTGCGGAGATCGCCTTTCTTTACGGGGCGGCGGGCACGTCCTTCGGTCTGGCGGATCTGGCGTTCGGGTCGGTGGGGCGGCTGGGGCAGCGAGTGCGGGACGGGACGCTCGACACGTTCCTGGTGCGGCCCGCGCCGGTGCTCGCGCAGGTCGCGGCGGACCGGTTCGCGCTGCGCAGGCTGGGGCGGGTCACGCAGGGCGTGGTGGTGCTCGGCTACGGCCTGACCGCGATAGACGTGACGTGGACGCCGCTGAAGGTGCTCCTCGTCCCGGCCCTGGTGGTCAGCGGCGGCGCCATCTTCACGGCCGTGTTCATCGCGGGCGCGGCCTTCCAGATCGTGGCGCAGGACGCCTCGGAGGTGCAGAACGCGGCGACGTTCGGCGGCAACGCCATGCTCAGCTATCCGCCCACCGTCTTCGGTGACACGCTGCTGCGCGGCGTCACGTTCGTGCTGCCGCTCGCCTTCGTGAACTGGCTGCCGGGCCTCTACATCCTGGGCCGCCCCTATCCGCTCGACCTGCCGCGGTGGGTGGCGTTCGCGCCGCCGCTGGTGGCGGCAGCCTGTCTGACCCTCGCGCTGTCCGCCTGGCGGGCGGCGCTTCGTACGTATCGCAGCACGGGGAGTTGAAGTGGCGCCCATGGGTGACGAGTTCATTCGGCTCGACGAGGTCGAGAAGGTCTTCGACGTACGACGCAAGACGGGTTTCATGCGGCGGGAGCGGCGCGAGGTGCGGGCCGTGGACTCGCTGAGCTTCAGCGTGCGGCGCGGCGAGATGGTCGGCTACATCGGGCCGAACGGCGCGGGCAAGTCGACGACGATCAAGATGCTGACGGGGATCCTCACGCCGAGCGGAGGGCGGGTGCGGGTCGCCGGGATCGACCCCTCGCGCGAACGGGCGCGCCTGGCGCAGCGGATGGGCGTGGTCTTCGGTCAGCGGACGACGCTGTGGTGGGACCTGCCGCTGATCGACTCGTACCGTCTGATGCGCCGGATGTACCGCATCGAGGAGCGGCGCTACGAGGAGAACCTGGCACGCTGCGTCGAACTCCTGGAACTGGGCGACCTGTTGGACGCGCCGGTGCGCCAGCTGTCGCTCGGTCAGCGGATGCGCGGGGACATCGCGGCGGCGCTGCTTCACGACCCCGAGGTGTTGTACCTGGACGAGCCGACGATCGGCCTCGACGTGGTGTCGAAGGTCAAAGTCCGCGGATTCCTGCGGGACTTGAACGCCGAGCACGGCACGACGGTGCTGCTCACGACGCACGACCTGACCGACATCGAGCAGCTGTGCCGCCGCGTGATGGTCATCGACCACGGGAAGCTCATGTACGACGGTGAGCTGGAGGGCCTGCACGCGACGGGCGGCGCGGCCGCGGAGCGCACGCTGGTCGTGGACCTGGAGCGTGAACTACCGCCGCTGGACGTGGAGTTCGCGCGGGTGGTGAAGGTGGAGGGGGCGCGGCAGTGGCTGGCGTTCCCGGCCGGGCAGTCGGCGGCGCCGCTCGTGGCGCGGATCGCCGAGCGGTATCCGATGGTCGACCTGTCGGTGCGGGAGCCGGACATCGAGGCGGTCATCGCGCGGATGTACGCGAGGGACACGTCCGTAGCGCCTTGATGGCGGTCGTCCGTACGCTGACCCCATGACGGACGAATCCGGCCGACCGAGGCCCTCCGCTGCCACCCCCGAACTGCGCGCGTCCGACGCCGACCGCGAGCTCGTCGCCGAGCGGCTGCGGGACGCGCTCGCGGAGGGGCGGCTCGACATGGAGGAGTTCGGTGAGCGGCTCGACGCGGCGTATCAGGCGCGTACGTACGGGGAGCTGGCGCCGCTGACGAAGGACCTGCCGGTCGGGGCGGGCGCTTCGGGGGCCGTGAGTTTCGTGAAGGAGCCGCTGCCGGAGGGGGCCGTCGACTGGGGTTCGCGGATCCGGGGCGAGGCGAGCTCCACGTGGGGCGTCGGGATCATGTCCGGGTTCCAGCGCAAGGGGCGGTGGACGGCGCCGCGGAGGTTCAACTGTTTCGCGTTCTGGGGCGGCGGTGAGATCGATCTGCGCGAGGCGGACTTCGAGGCCCGCGAGGTCGTCATCAACTGCGTGGCGGTGATGGGCGGGATGAACGTCGTCGTGCCGCCGGGCGTGGAGGTCGTGGTGCGCGGCATCGGCATCATGGGCGGCTTCGACCACCGCGAGGAGGGTGTGCCGGGTGACGCGGGCGCGCCGCGCGTGGTGGTCACCGGGTTCGCGTTCTGGGGCGGGGTCGGAGTGGAACGCAAGGCGCCCCGCCGCCGCGAGAAGCTGGACCGGGGCGACCATTAGAGCCCCTGCGGCGATTGAGCAGGGTGGGCAAGGCGGCGGCACATCAAGCCCCGCCGGCGATTGAGGCGCGGGGTCCGGGGCGGAGCCCCGTGGCCGCAACGCCGGTTCAGCCCAAGAGCTCCCGCACCACCGGTACCAGCGCCCGAAACGCCTTCCCCCGGTGGGAAATCGCGTTCTTCTCGTCCGCCGTGAGCTCCGCCGCCGTCCGGCCGTCCCCCTCGACCTGAAGGATCGGGTCGTAGCCGAACCCACCCGCCCCCGCAGGCTCATGCCGCAGCACCCCGCGCAACTGCCCCTCGACCACCCGCTCCGTCCCGTCCGGCAACGCGAGCGCAGCCGCGCAGGCGAAGTGCGCCGTACGGTGCCGGTCGTCGTCGATGTCACCGAGCTGCGCGAGCAGCAGTTCCAGGTTCGCCCGGTCGTCACCGTGCTTGCCGGCCCAGCGCGCCGAGAAGATGCCTGGCGCGCCGCCGAGCACGTCGACGCAGAGGCCGGAGTCGTCGGCGACGGCGGGCAGGCCGGTGGCTTTGGCGAGGGCGTGGGCCTTGAGGAGGGCGTTCTCGGCGAACGTCACGCCGGTCTCACGGACGTCCGGGACCTCTGGGTAGGCGTCGGCGCCGACCAGCTCGTGGGGCAGGCCGGCGTCGGCGAGGATGGCGCGGAGTTCGACGATCTTGCCGTTGTTACGGGTGGCGAGGATGAGACGGGTCATGCCTCCAGTATCCAGCCACCCGCGCCCCCGCCGCCCCTCCCCCGCTACGAGGTGCAGACCTTGGTCAGCTCGCCCGCGGAGTCGGTGACCGGGCTGACGTCCGGGGTCTCGTCGCCGTTCTTGATCGACGTACGGACGTTGTCCACTGCCTTGTTGAGGTCGTCGACGGCCTTCGAGACATCGGCGTTGTCGGTCTTGTCGCCGATGTCGTCGAGGTTCTTGTCGATCTTGTCGAGGGACTCACTGGCCTGCGTCGGGTCGTTGGACGCGTTCTCCACGGCCTGCTGGAGGTCGGTCACGCTGTCGGCGACGGATTCGGCCGTACGGGCACAGTCGAGTGCCTTGTCGACGGCCGAGCAGCCGACGGTGGCCGGAATCGCGACGAGTGCCGCGGTGGCGGCCAGTATGGCGAGACGGCGGTGGCGCGCGGGCATGGAAGGGTCCTCCCCTGAAGTACGGACGGCTGGACGGCAGTTGGTGTCGTGCGCCGTCCACCCACCCGTAGTGACGCAGTCGATGGCTGTGCGGTTGCTGTGCCCGGCCACCCTACTTGGGGAGTTCTTTACCTGGTCGAGGACCCGGACCCGCGTTAGGAGAGGGTCTCTTCCAGGGCCTTGCGCTGGATCACGGAGAGCTCGTCGCAGCCCGCGACGGCCAGGTCCAGAAGGGCGTTGAGCTCGTCGCGGGCGAAGGGCTCGGCCTCGGCGGTGCCCTGGATCTCGACGAAGCGGCCGTCGCCGGTGCAGACGACGTTCATGTCGGTGTCGGCGCGCACATCCTCCTCGTAGGGGAGGTCGAGCATCGGGACGCCGTCGATGATGCCGACGGAGACGGCGCTCACGGTGCCGGTCAGCGGCTTGCGGCCGGCCTTGATGAGCTTCTTGCCCTGGGCCCAGGAGATGGCGTCGGCGAGCGCCACGTACGCGCCGGTGATGGCGGCCGTGCGGGTGCCGCCGTCGGCCTGGAGGACGTCGCAGTCGAGGACGATGGTGTTCTCGCCGAGGGCCTTGTAGTCGATGACGGCGCGCAGCGAGCGGCCGATCAGTCGGCTGATCTCGTGCGTGCGCCCGCCGATCTTGCCGCGGACGGCCTCGCGGTCGCCGCGGGTGTTCGTGGAGCGCGGGAGCATCGAGTACTCGGCGGTGACCCAGCCCTCTCCGCTGCCCTTGCGCCAGCGCGGGACGCCCTCGGTGAAGGAGGCGGTGCAGAAGACCTTGGTGTCTCCGAAGGAGACGAGGACGGAGCCTTCGGCGTGCTTGCTCCAGCCGCGTTCGATGGTGATCGGGCGGAGCTGTTCGGGGGTGCGGCCGTCGATGCGAGACATAGGGACGAGCGTATCGGGTGCGCCGAAGGCCCCGTCCACGCGTACGTGGACGGGGCCTTCGGTCAGTGGCCTCAGCGGCTCACATCATGTCTTCGATGTCGGCGGCGATGGGGTCCGCGTCGGTGCCGATGACGACCTGGATCGCGGTGCCCATCTTGACGACGCCGTGGGCGCCCGCGGCCTTCAGGGCGGCCTCGTCGACGAGGCTCGGGTCGATGACCTCGGTGCGCAGGCGGGTGATGCAGCCCTCGACCTCTTCGATGTTGTCGAGCCCGCCGAGGCCGGCGACGATCTTCTCAGCCTTCGTGGCCATTTCGTTCTCCCTGTGTTCTCCGGGCCCGCCTCTGGGCCGCTTTGTCACGGTAACCCACGGTTGGCCCATCTTCGCGGGCGGTAACCCCACCCGTGACGAAAGATGACGAGCACGGACCGACCCGTCCCCGCAACTGGTCTACACCAGTATCCAACGACCGCCAAACGTGGCTTGTTCCGGGAGGACGCCCATGAGCGCCAATGCTGCCGCCGCACCACGACCGAGCCCCTGGAGCAACTTCTTCCAGGGGCTCCAGAAGATGGGGCGCAGCCTTCAGCTGCCCATCGCCGTGCTCCCGGCGGCGGGCATCGTCAACCGTCTCGGCCAGCCCGACGTCTTCGGCGACGACGGTCTCGGCTGGACCAACGTCGCCAAGGTCTTCGCGGGTGCGGGCGGCGCGCTGCTCGACGCCGACCTCGGTCTGCCGCTGCTCTTCTGCATCGGTGTCGCGATCGGCATGGCCAAGAAGGCGGACGGTTCGACGGCTCTCGCGGCCGTGGCGGGCTTCCTCGTGTACCGGGGCGTGCTGCACCAGTTCCCGATCGACTGCCCGGACGGGGCGAAGGCGGTGGCGACGGGCTGTCTGGCGGACGGGGCCGTGACCGCCGCGACGTTCCAGAACCCCGGTGTGTTCGGCGGCATCATCATGGGCTTCCTGGCCTCGTTCTTCTGGGTCCGCTACCACCGCACCAAGCTGGTCTCCTGGCTCGGCTTCTTCAACGGCCGCCGGCTCGTCCCGATCATCATGGCCTTCGTCGGCATCGTCTTCGCGGCGCTGTGCCTGTGGATCTGGCCCGCGATCGGCAGCGGCCTGGAGAGCTTCTCGAACTGGCTGGAGAGCCTGGGCGCGATCGGCTCCGGAATCTTCGGTGTCGCCAACCGCGCGCTGCTCGTGATCGGCCTGCACCAGTTCCTCAACGTTCCGCTGTGGTTCCAGTTCGGCTCGTACACGAAGCCCGACGGCACGACCGTGCACGGCGACATCAACATGTTCCTGAGCGGCGACCCGTCCGCGGGCATCTACCAGTCGGGCTTCTTCCCGATCATGATGTTCGCGCTTCCGGCGGCCTGTCTTGCGATCGTCCACTGCGCGCGGCCCGAGCGGCGCAAGGTGGTCGCGGGCATGATGCTGTCGCTCGCGCTGACCTCGTTCGTCACCGGCATCACCGAGCCGATCGAGTACTCCTTCGTCTTCATCGCGCCGGCGCTGTACGCGGTGCACGCGGTCCTGACCGGCGTGTCGATGGCGGTGACCTGGGCGCTGGGGGTCCATGACGGCTTCAGCTTCTCCGCGGGTCTGATCGACTACCTGATCAACTGGAACCTGGCCACCAAGCCATGGCTGATCATCCCGATCGGCCTCGCCTTCGCCGTCCTCTATTACGTGATCTTCCGTTTCGCGATCACGAAGTGGGACATCAAGACACCGGGCCGCGAACCCGAGGAAGAGGTCGAGGACATCACCAAGGCATAACGCTTTCGGCTCCTCCACGAGCACCTTCGGCAATGGGCCCCCGGACCACTCGGTCCGGGGGCCCATTGCCGTGGGAATCGAGGGTTCCTTATCCCGCCTTCACCGTGCTACAACAGGTCTACACCACTGAGTGGTGTAGACCATCTGCTTTTCATGGAGGAAGTTGATGAGCACCGCCAGCGCTACGGCGGCCCCCGCAAAGAAGCGGGGTTCCGGCCTGTTCCAGGGCCTCCAAAAGGTGGGCCGCAGCCTGCAGTTGCCGATCGCGGTGCTTCCCGCCGCCGGCATCATGGTGCGGCTCGGCCAGGACGACATCTTCGGCAAGGACGGCCTCGGCTGGGACAAGGTCGCCGCGGTCTTCAACAACGCGGGCGGCGCCCTCACCGGCAGCCTCCCCCTTCTGTTCTGCATAGGCGTCGCCATCGGCTTCGCCAAGAAGTCCGATGGCTCGACGGCGCTCGCCTCCGTCGTCGGATTCCTCGTCTACAGCAAGGTCCTTGAGGCCTTCCCGGTCACCGAGGCGGTGGTCAAGAAGGGCGAGGACGCCGCGGCGACGTACAACGACCCCGGTGTCCTCGGCGGCATCATCATGGGTCTGCTCGCCGCCATCCTGTGGCAGCGCTTCTACCGCACCAAGCTGGTGGACTGGCTCGGCTTCTTCAACGGCCGCCGGCTCGTCCCGATCATCATGGCCTTCGTCGGCATCGTCGTCGGCGTCTTCTTCGGCCTGGTCTGGGAGCCCATCGGCAGCGGCATCTCCAGCTTCGGCGAGTGGATGACCGGCCTCGGCGCCGGTGGCGCGGGCCTGTTCGGCGCCGTGAACCGCGCGCTGATCCCGATCGGCATGCACCAGTTCGTGAACACCGTCGCCTGGTTCCAGCTCGGCGACTTCACCAACGCCGCGGGCGACGTCGTGCACGGCGACATCCCGCGCTTCCTGGCCGGTGACCCCTCGGCCGGCATGTTCCAGTCCGGCTTCTTCCCGATCATGATGTTCGGCCTGCCGGCCGCCGCGATCGCGATGGCGCACTGCGCACGCCCCGAGCGCCGCAAGGCCGTGATGGGCATGATGGTCTCGCTCGCGCTGACCTCGTTCGTCACCGGTGTGACCGAGCCGATCGAGTTCTCGTTCATGTTCATCGCCCCGGTCCTGTACGTGCTGCACGCGGTGCTCACCGCCGTCTCGATGGCGGTCACCTGGGCCCTCGGTGTGCACGCCGGCTTCAACTTCTCGGCCGGGTTCATCGACTACGCGCTGAACTGGACCCATGCCACCAAGCCATGGATGATCATCCCGATCGGCCTGGTCTTCGCGGCGATCTACTACGTGACCTTCCGGTTCGCGATCATCAAGTTCAACCTCACCACCCCGGGCCGCGAGCCCGAGGAGGAGGTCGAGGACCTCACGAAGGCGTGAGCCCCTCCCCCGTACGACGACGAGGGCCCCGGAACCGCTGAAGGTTCCGGGGCCCTCGTCGTTCCCGTACGGGTACGGGTACGGGTACGGGCTCAGACCGTGTACGTCACTCCGGGCGCGGCCAGCTCGACCGGTCCGTCGTACACCGCGCGTGCGTCCGCGAGGTTCACCTGCGGGTCCGTCCACGGCGGGATGTGCGTGAGGACGAGCTTGCGGGTGCGGGAGCGCTGCGCCGCCTCCCCCGCCTCCCGACCGTTGAGGTGCAGCGCCGGGATGTTCTCCTTGCCGTGCGTGAACGCGGCCTCGCACAGGAACAGGTCGCTGTCCTCCGCCAGTTCGTCGAGCGCGGCGCACGGCCCGGTGTCCCCGGAGTACGTCAGGGAGCGCCCGCCGTGCTCGACCCGGATCGCGTACGACTCCACGGGGTGGCAGACCTTCTCCATGCGGACGGAGAAGGGCCCGATCTCGTACGAACCCGGCTTCACGGTGTGGAAGTCGAAGACCTCGCTGAACGCGGAGGCCGAGGGCGTGTCGGCGTGCGCGGTGGTCAGCCGCTGCTCGGTGCCCTCGGGTCCGTAGACGGGCATGGGCTCGCAACGGCCGCCGTCGTGGCGGTAGTAGCGCACGACGAAGTACGCGCACATGTCGATGCAGTGGTCCGCGTGCAGATGCGAGAGGAAGATCGCGTCGAGGTCGTAGAGACCGACGTGGCGCTGCAGCTCGCCCAGGGCGCCATTGCCCATGTCGAGGAGCAGCCGGTAGCCGTCGGCCTCGACGAGGTAGCTCGAGCAGGCCGAATCCGCGGACGGGAACGACCCCGAGCAGCCGACGACGGTGAGCTTCATAAGAGCCTTCAACCTCCGCGCTGGCGGTCGGAAATGCGGGGTGGAGCCATGGGCCTTCAGGCCGGGGCCTGTGCCGGGGCCGCGCCGGGTTTCCCGTCGTCCGCCCGAAGGGCGGGCCCCGCGGCGTCTGGTGCGTGCGATCGCAAGGCGCCGGAGCGTCCTAGTAGCGGAGCTACTCGGACGTTTCGGCAACGCCGCGAGCGTGCGTGCCAGACGCCGCGGGGCAGGCGGGAAACCCGGCACAGACCCCGAGGGGGTCAGTCGAGCGTAAGGCGCAAAAGGGCCGGTGGCTCCTCCGTCACGGGCTGTTGTGGGCGAACTCACCTGCGCTGTCACCGGTTCGGAGGGCTTCGGGGCCGCGGAAGCACCCCGCGTGTCCCACCGGTACCGTCATGCCTATGGACACGTCCTGGTGGCTCGCGCTCGCTGCCGTCGTGCTGCTCGCGCTCGTCGCGACGCTGGTCGACGGGTGGGGGCGCGGCACGCGGCACCGCCGCAGGGAGCGGCACGTACCGCGGGACGCGCACGCCCGTGGGCCCGAGCCGGGTGACATCTGGTGGGCGGTGGTGCCGTACGAGGACGGGCCGGGCGGGAAGGATCGGCCGTGCCTGGTCCTGTCGGTGCGGCGGGGCGTTGCCACGGTCGCCAAGATCACCAGCCGGTACCACGACGAGCGGCCGGGTGTGATCGCGCTGCCGCCGGGGTCCGTGGGGGATGCGCGGGGGCGGGCGAGCTTCCTGGAGACGGATGAGCTCCGTCAGGTGCCGTTGGGGGATTTCCGGCGGCCGGCCGGGGTGATCGATCCGGGGTTGTGGGATCAGGTGCGCCACTTGGGGCATTGAAAGCCCCTCCGGCGATTGAGGAGCGGGGTCCGGGGCGGAGCCCCGCGTCCTCAACCACGGAGAAGGTCAAGAGTGGGGCTACGCCCACAACTGGCCGTGCAGCACCTCAATGGCTTCCTCGGTCGTCGCGGCCGTGTAGACCCCCGTCGACAGGTACTTCCACCCGCCGTCGGCCACCACGAACACGATGTCGGCGGACTCCCCCGCCTTCACCGCCTTCTTGCCCACGCCGATGGCGGCATGCAGCGCCGCCCCCGTGGAGACGCCCGCGAAGATGCCCTCCTGCTGGAGGAGGTCACGCGTGCGGGTCACCGCGTCGGCCGAGCCGACGGAGAACCGCGTCGTGAGCACCGACGCGTCGTACAGCTCGGGGACGAAGCCCTCGTCGAGGTTGCGCAGCCCGTAGACGAGGTCGTCGTAGCGCGGCTCGGCCGCGACGATCTTGACGTCGGGCTTGTGCTCGCGCAGGTACCTGCCGACGCCCATGAGCGTGCCGGTGGTGCCGAGCCCCGCCACGAAGTGCGTGACGGACGGGAGGTCGGTGAGGATCTCCGGGCCGGTCGTGGCGTAGTGCGCGCCCGCGTTGTCCGGGTTGCCGTACTGGTAGAGCATCACCCAGTCCGGGTGCTGCTCGGCCAGCTCCTTGGCGATGCGGACCGCCGTGTTGGAGCCGCCCGCGGCCGGCGAGGGGATGATCTCCGCACCCCACATGGCGAGCAGGTCACGGCGCTCCTGCGAGGTGTTCTCCGGCATGACGCAGACGATGTTGTAGCCCTTGAGGCGGGCGGCCATCGCGAGCGAGATGCCGGTGTTGCCGGAGGTGGGTTCGAGGATGGTGTCCCCGGCCTTGATCCGGCCTTCCTTCTCGGCCTGTTCGACCATGTGGAGCGCGGGGCGGTCCTTGATCGAGCCGGTCGGGTTGCGGTCCTCCAGCTTCGCCCAGATCCGCACGTCGTCGGAGAGCGAGAGCCGCGGCAGGCGCACCAGGGGGGTGTTGCCCACCGCGGCCAGCGGGCTGTCGTAGCGCATGAGCCCGCTCAGCGCATTCCGCCGGCCACGGCCGGCAGGATCGTGATGCTGTCGCCGTCGGCGAGCTTGGTGCTGATGCCGTCGAGGAAGCGGACGTCCTCGTCGTTCAGGTAGACGTTCACGAAGCGGCGCAGCTGCCCGTTGTCCACGATGCGCTCGGCGATGCCCGCGTGCCGGGTGTCCAGGTCGGCGAAGAGCTCGCTGAGGTTGCCCCCGGCGCCTTCGACGGCCTTCGCGCCGTCGGTGTAGGTGCGGAGGATGGTCGGAATGCGGACCTCGATGGCCATGCTGGGCTCCTGTCGGGAGTCGGAAGTCGTGTGGGTGAGCGCGCCGGGGCGCGGCGTTTCCGGTCAGGTGCGTGGGTGGCGGGAGCCGCGGGCCCTCGAAGGGCGCCCGGCGATCCGGCTCAGCGCGGACAGATGGCGCTGGCGAGGCGGCACAGGTCGACGTGCAGCCGCGCCACGAGCAGCATGCCCGGCGTCTTTTCGCTCACGTCGTGGGAAACCATGGGCTCATCGTATCGATTCCCGGTCCGGATCCCGGAATGTGATCTCACCATGCGGTCGAAATGCGTCCGGTGGATGAGAACTGCGAGGTCGGAGGGGTGCCGTTCAGGCGGTGATCTCGACCTCTTCCTCGGTGATCTCGCCCTCGACGATGCGGTACGAGCGGAACTGGAAGGGGCCCGCGTCGTCGGTGTCGGCGGTGGAGACCAGCACGTAGTGGGCGTTCGGCTCGTTCGCGTACGTGACGTCGGTGCGCGAGGGGTACGCCTCGGTGGCCGTGTGCGAGTGGTAGATGACGACCGGCTCCTCGTCGCGGTCGTCCATCTCGCGGTAGAGCTTCAGCAGGTCACCGGAGTCGAACTCGTAGAACGTGGGCGAGCGGGCGGCGTTCAGCATCGGGATGAAGCGCTCGGGGCGGCCCTCGCCGACCGGGCCCGCGATGACGCCGCAGGCCTCGTCGGGGTGGTCCTTGCGGGCGTGCTCGACGATCTGGTCGACCAGCGTCTGGGAAATCTTCAACATGCGGCCAGCATAAGCAAGTGGGCCACCCCGTACCGGAGTGCGGTACGGGGTGGCCCACTTGGTGAGACGCGGCGTGAGACGCGGTGCGTCAGGGGCGCGTCAGTTGCGCTTCGCGAAGGAGGCGCTCTCGGGGTTGCGCTTCTTCAGGAAGAAGTACGCGACACCCAGGATCGCGGCCCAGACCGGAGCGGCGTACAGGGAGACGCGCGCGTCCGGGTCGATGCCCATCAGGACGATGACCATGAAGATGAACGCCAGCGCGAGGCCGCTGACCCAGACGCCCCACGGCGCGCGGAACTCCGACTTCGGGAGCTCGCCGCGGTCGGACTTGAGGCGGTAGCGGATCTGGCAGATCAGGATGATGATCCAGGCCCACATGCCGGAGATGGTGGCGAAGGAGACGACGTAGTTGAACGCCTCGCCCGGCCACTGGTAGTTGATCCAGACGCCGACCAGCATCATCGCGGCGGAGAACGTGGTGCCGATGACCGGCAGACCGTTCTTGCTGAGCTTGGTGAAGAAGTTCGGGCCCTGGCCGTTCTGCGCGAGGTCGCGCAGCATGCGGCCGGTGGAGTACATGCCCGAGTTGCAGGAGGACAGGGCGGCGGTCAGCACGACGAAGTTGACGATGGCGGCGCCGACGCCCAGGCCCATCTTGTCGAAGGCGTGGACGAACGGGCTCTCGCCGGCCTTGAAGGACGTCCACGGCACGACCGAGAGGATCATGATCAGGGCGCCGACGTAGAAGACGGCGATGCGCCACGGCACGGTGTTGATGGCCTTCGGCAGGACCTTCTTGGCGTCCTTGGCCTCGCCCGCGGTGACGCCGACGAGCTCGACCGCGAGGAACGCGAACATCACCATCTGGAGGGTCATCAGCGTCGAGCCGATGCCGTTCTCGCCGGCGAAGAAGCCGCCGATGTCCCACAGGTGCGTGATGGAGGCGGTGTCACCGGCGTCGGAGAAGCCGATCGTGAGGATGCCGGCGCAGATCAGGATCATGCCGATGATGGCGGTGACCTTGACGGTGGAGAACCAGAACTCCAGCTCACCGAAGAGCTTCACGGAGATCAGGTTGGCGCCGTAGAGGATGACGGTGAAGACGAGTGCGGACACCCATTGCGGGATGTCCCACCAGAACGTCATATAGGTGGCCGCCGCGGTGACCTCGGTCATTCCGGTGATGACCCAGAACAGCCAGTACGTCCAGCCGGTCGCGAAGCCCGCGAAGGGGCCGATGAACTCGCGCGCGTACTCCGAGAAGGAGCCGGACACGGGTCGGTACATGAGGAGCTCGCCGAGAGCTCGCATGATGCAGAAGATGACCACGCCTGCGACCGCGTACGCCAGGATCAGGCTGGGCCCCGCCTTGGAGATGCCCTTGCCCGCGCCGAGAAAGAGGCCGGTCCCGATGGCGCCACCGATGGCGATCATCTGGATCTGCCGGGCCCCGAGTCCCCGCTTGTAACCCTCGTCGGTCTCGGCCTGCGCGGCCTCATTGCCGTCGTGCTGCTCGTCGACCTGCACTGAGGTCATGATGTGCGCCTTTCTCCATGCCGATCCGTGCCGTACTCGGCTCGGATCGACTGTGACGATCCTTTGGGGTCTGGGCCCCTGGATGGATGGAGCTTGTGCCTACCGGCGGTCGGCCGGTCGGGGCGCCCCCTGACAGGACAGGGGTGGCGTCCGTCAGGTGGTCGTGAAGATTTATCACGGCGTTCATCGGGGTCGGCCGGGGCGCATGTGGCGTACGCCACCAGAAAAACAGGACAAAACAAATCACCGCGCCGCAATGTGGGTGGGTGCGGTGACGGGATCGTTATACGGATTTGAGGGCCCGCTGAGCGAACAGCACAACCTGACCGACGGTCAGGCCGTCAGGGTCTCGACGAGGGTCTCCTGCAGCCCGCCGAGCCACAGATACGCCATCACCATCGGCTTGCGCGCGTCGTCGTCCGGGAGCCGGTAGAGGAGGTCCGTGTCCTCCTCGTCGGTGATGTCGAGGCGGGTGCCGATCGCGAGGCGCAGATCGTTGAGCGCGCGCATCCACTGGACGGACTCGCTCTGGGACAGCTTGAGAACCGCGCCGCCGTCGCCCGCCGGGCTGAGCGTGTCCAGCGTGCGGATCACCGCGAGGGCGTCCTCGCGCTTGCCTGCCCGCAGATCGTTCTCGGTGAAGCGGCGGAACTCCGAGGAGTGGGCGCGCAGCTCGTCGGCGTCCTCGGCGTTCCCGCCCTCGGTGCCCGGACCGCCGTACGCGTCGGGGAGCAGGCGGCGCAGCACCGCGTCGGAGGGCGGCTCGCTCGGCCCCTCGGCGAAGAGTTCCGCGAGCGGGTCGTCGCTCACCTCGCCGCCGGGGCCCGGCCCGATCAGCTCCAGGAGCTGGACCGCAAGCGAGCGGATGATGGAGATCTCGACGTCGTCGAGGGCGACGGCCGCGCCGCCACCGGGGATCGGTTCGAAGTGTCCTGGCATCGGGATGCTGCTACTTCCGATCCTGTTGAAGCGTGGCCCACAGGCCGTACCCGTGCATCGCCTGCACGTCGCGTTCCATCTCCTCGCGGCTGCCCGCGGAGACGACGGCCCGGCCCTTCTGGTGCACGTCCATCATGAGTTTGGTGGCCTTGTCCTTCGAGTACCCGAAGTACGCCTGGAAGACATACGTCACGTAACTCATGAGGTTCACCGGGTCGTTGTGGACGAGCGTGATCCAGGGGACGTCCGGCTCAGGGACGACGGATACCTCCTCCGTCGTCTCGGGCCTTTCGATCTCAAGGGGTGTTGGCGCCGTCACAGGGCCCATGCTGCCACCACCACCCGGCCCACGCACAAACGGGCGCAGAAATCGTCACCCTGACGTTAATCGGGGGTAGCATCCCTCCCATGAACACAGCGGACCTGGGGCTGCCGGTGGACGTTCCGTCGACAGCACTCTTCACCGACCACTATGAGCTGACGATGCTGCAGGCGGCCCTGCGCGGGGGCACCGCCGACCGGCACTCGGTCTTCGAGGTCTTCACCCGGCGCCTGCCCGAGGGCCGTCGCTACGGCGTCGTCGCGGGCACCGGGCGCGTCCTGGACGCCGTCGAGAACTTCCGCTTCGACGCGGCCGTCCTCGACTTCCTGCGCGAGCGCGACGTCGTCGACGAGCCGACGCTCCGGTGGCTCGCGGACTACCGCTTCTCCGGCGACATCTGGGGCTACCCGGAGGGCGAGGTCTACTTCCCCGGCTCCCCCGTGCTGCGCGTCGAGGGCACCTTCGCCGAGTGCGTGCTCCTGGAGACGGTGATCCTCTCGATCCTCAACCACGACTCGGCGATCGCCGCCGCCGCGTCCCGGATGTCCTCGGCCGCGGGCGACCGGCCGCTGATCGAGATGGGCGCGCGCCGCACGCACGAGCTGGCCGCCGTGGCCGCCTCGCGCGCCGCGTACGTGGGCGGGTTCGCGACGACCTCGGACCTGGCGGCGGGGTTCCGGTACGGGATCCCGACCGTCGGCACCAGCGCGCACGCCTTCACCCTGATCCACGACACCGAGCGGGACGCCTTCCGGGCCCAGGTGGACTCCCTGGGCAAGGGGACGACGCTGCTCGTGGACACGTACGACGTGCAGGAGGCGGTCGCGACGGCCGTCGAGATCGCGGGGCCCGAGCTCGGCGCCGTCCGGATCGACTCCGGCGACCTGCTGCTCGTCGCCCACCGGGTGCGCCAGCAGCTGGACGACCTCGGCGCGGAGAACACCAAGATCGTCGTCACCTCCGACCTCGACGAGTACGCCATCGCCTCGCTCGCCGCCTCGCCCGTGGACGCGTACGGGGTGGGTACGCAGCTGGTGACCGGGTCCGGGCACCCCACCTGCTCCATGGTCTACAAGCTGGTCGCGCGCGCCGAGTCCGCCGATCCGAAGGCGCCGCTGGTGCCCGTGGCGAAGAAGTCGGCGGGCGGGAAGACGTCGATCGGCGGCCGCAAGTGGGCCGCGCGCAGGCCAGACGCGGACGGGGTCGCGGAGGCCGAGGTCGTCGGCACGGGGGCCGTCCCGGCGGAGCTGGCCGACCGGCAGCTCCTCGTCGAGCTGGTCAAGGGCGGCGAGGTGGTGGCCCGTGAGCCGCTCGACGCGGTGCGCGAGCGGCACATCGCGGCGCGCGACCTGCTGCCGCTCTCGGCCACCCAGCTGTCCAGGGGCGAGCCGGTCATCCCGACCGAGTACGTCTAGGGCCTGCCGCCCCCTCGACTGCGCCCCATGCCCTCTCCCGCAACGCACTTGAAGCTTCTACGCTCGTAGTCTCCAAGCAGAAGGACAGCAATCATGCGTCGCGCCCTGATCGTCGTGGATGTGCAGAACGACTTCTGCGAGGGCGGCAGCCTCGCGGTGGCGGGGGGTGCCGATGTCGCTGCCGCGATCACCGATCTCGTCGGGCAGGCCGGGGGCGGTTGCTACCAGCACGTCGTCGCCACGCGTGATCATCACGTCGACCCCGGTGAGCACTTCTCGGAGGCGCCGGACTTCGTGCACAGCTGGCCGCGGCACTGTGTCGCCGGGACCGAGGGGGTGGGGTTCCACCCGAACTTCGCCCCCGCGGTCGCCTCCGGCGCGGTCGATGCGGTGTTCGACAAGGGGGCGTACTCGGCGGCGTACAGCGGGTTCGAGGGGGCGGACGAGAACGGGGTGCCGTTGGCGGAGTGGCTCCGGGCGCGGGAGGTGTCCGAGGTGGATGTGGTCGGCATCGCGACGGATCACTGCGTTCGCGCCACCGCGCTCGACTCGGCTCGGGCCGGGTTCCGTACGAAGGTGTTGCTCGATCTGACCGCCGGGGTTGCGGCCTCCTCCACCGAGGCGGCGCTTGAGGAGCTGCGCTCGGCCGAGGTCGAACTCACGGGTAAGCCCGTCGTGGCCTAGGTCGCGGGGCTCTGCCCCGGGCCCCGCTGCTCAATCGCCGCAGGGGCTCCGATTAGACGCCCGACGGGCTCACGCGGCCCGGCAGCAGAGCCCGTATCGGGTGCCACAGCTCGCCCGATCTCGTGTCCGGGGCCGTGCGCCAGAGCAGGCCGTCCGGGTGGTGGAGGACCGCTGTTATCTCGTCCGGGGTCGGCGGGTGGGCGTTGCCTCGGAGGTAGACCGCGCGCAGACCCAGGTTGCGCAGGCGGGTCAGGGCCCGGGGGCGGTTCGCGGCGTGCACGAGGACCCGTACGGCGCCTTCGGCGGAGCCGGGCGCGGGCAGGGTCAGAGCGACCACCACAGTGCCTCCCGGCAGCTTGCAGAACCCTCCTGCGGACATGACTGTCACACCCCCGTGAGACGTAGTGTCAATAAGGAACTCACAGGACGCACCTAAACACGACCGGCCGCGGCCCCGCTAGAGGGTCGCGGCCGATACGTTTCTGACCTGCGGTTTTACCGGACTACTTGGCCGAGGGGCCCACCTTGACAGTCATCGAGGAGCCGTCGAGCGGCTGCTTCACGATGCTGATCTTGGTGTTGGTGTCAGTTGTGCGCACGCTCCCCGTGGGGTTCTCCGCGTACCAGTACGTGCCCTTGTGATCGTCGAAGACCGGCGTGCCGGACTGTGCCGGGATCTTCGTCTCCACGCCCAGCTTGTGGAGCGTCATGCCGGGGACCGGGTAGCGGCCGAAGGCGGCGTCGTACGGCGTGATCTTGTTGGTGATCAGCTTGCCGTCGGACCACTTCAGCGGCTTCGCGTGCGCGTCGACCGGGAGGATCAGGCCCTTGCCGGGGTGCTGGCCGACGTTGTTGTTGCGCTGCGAGGTGTCCCACTGCCAGATCATGAGGCCGGGGCGGTACGCGTAGTGCTCGACCCAGTTCTGCTTGGCCCCGCCGTCGCGCCAGCCGAAGTTGTACGGGCCGACCTTGAGGGTCTTGTCGTACGACACGTACTGGCGGTTCTCGGCGAGGTAGAACTGCGGGTAGTCGCCGGAGATGGACGCACCGACGCGGGAGAAGCCGCGCGTGGCCCAACCGGCCTGCTCCGTCTCGGCGTTGTCGGAGAAGAGCGTCGCGCCGTCCGCCTTGACCGTGAAGTTGTCGAAGGCGAAGCCCATTTGGGCCACTCCCCCGTCGGTCTTGTAGCGGAAGCGGACGTCGACCTTCTGGCCGGCGTAGTCGTCCAGCGGGTAACTCAGGTGCTGGAACTTGCCGTTGGTGCCCGTGAGGGCCGGCTTGTCGCCGCCGTCGCGCGGGATCGGGGAGCCGTCGGCGGTGCCGTCGATGGTCTTCCAGCTCGCGCCGCCGTCGGTGGACACCTGCGTGTACAGGTAGTCGTAGTCCTTCTCGATGTCGTACCAGCCGTCGAGTTCGAGGGCCGCCGACGCCTTGCCGGTCAGGTCAACGGTCCGGCTGAGCGTGTTGTCCAGGTCATCGCCGTAGTCCGACCACCACTGCTTCGCGCCCTCGGTGGGCTTCACGATGTCCGTGGTGACGTTCTTCTTCGGCAGTTCGACGACGAGCGCCTGCTTCAGCTTGGTGTTGTACTCCGCGACACCCAGCTTGTGCGTCGACTTGGTGGCGGCCTTCGCCTTGTCGTAGTTCAGCCAGCCGAGCTGGAGCTTGTCCCAGGCCGTCATGTCGCCCGGCATGTCGCCGATGGCGTCCTTGCCGGTGCCGAGCCAGGAGCCCGCCGACATCAGCGACCAGAAGCCCACCGAGTTCTCACCGGTGTACGTCGTGTCGTACAGGTCGGGCAGGCCCAGGTCGTGGGCGTACTCGTGGGCGAAGACGCCGAGGCCGCCGTTCTCCGGCTGCATCGTGTAGTCGCCGACCCAGATGCCGGTGTCGCCGATCGGGGTGCCGCCCGCCTTGAAGCCGGACGGGCCCGTGTCGCCGTCGTCACGGCTGAAGGCGTAACCGCGGTGCGCCCAGAGGGAGTCGCCGCCCTGCGCGCCGCCGCCGGCCGAGCCGTCCTCGCCCGCGTGCACGATCTGGAAGTGGTCGATGTAGCCGTCGGGCTCGTTGAAGTTGCCGTCGTTGTCGTGGTCCGTGCGGTCCCACTGGTCGTACTGGGCCATGTCGGCCTTGATGTCGGCGTCCGACTTGCCGGCCGCCTTCTGCTGCGCGACCCAGGCGTTGACGCCGTCGCGGACCAGGTCCTCGACGTTCGGGCAGTTGTCGGCGCCGCAGTAGTTGGAGCCGTAACGGGCCTCGTTCCACTCGACCTTGACCCAGTCGGAGACCTCGCCCTCGACCGAGTAGCGGCCCGAGGAGGTCTTCTCGTAGTAGGTCTTGAGGGAGTCGGCGCCCTTGCCGGAGGCGGTCTTGCCGTCGCCGAAGTAGAGGTCCTTGTAGTGCTGGGAGTTGTAGTCCTTCTGCCAGGCCGTGCTGTTGTCCTTGGCACGGTCCGGCTCGGCTATCCGGTTGTGCAGCGGGCCCGGCGTGCCGCCGTACTTGGGCTTCAGCTCGTCGGTGTCGTCGTCCGCGCGGTCCACCAGGGTCGTGTCGTCGACCTTGTCGCCGAACTCGGTCAGGATCGTGAAGATCTTGTCCGTGCGCTCGCGGCCCAGCTCGACGTACTTGCCCTTCGACAGCTCCACGACCTTGGAGCCGTGCTTCTCCTGGACCTTCGACGTGCCCTGGAGAACCTGCTGCAGCGCGGCCTGCCGCTGCTTCTCCTGCTGCTTGCTGAACGGGCCGTCGAAGACGTGCCCCTTCCCCCCGTACGTCTTTCCGTCGGCGGTCGTGCTCGACCTGGCCGGAGTGTCGGCCTGGGCCGTGGTCGCCGCGAGCGAGCCCGTGGCCGCGGTGGCGGCGAGGGTCGCGAACACGGCGACCGATCTCAACGCCCGTCTCTTGATGGTCACTTGAGAGATCCCCTCCTCCGTGGCGTGAGCGCCACGCGTCACAAGTGACGTCATTTGACCGGAGGTAGAGGAGAAATAACAGACCTTGACTGAGGCCTTCACTTTGCATTATGCAGAGCGTTTGGTTCGGAATCCGGACACGTCGACCGCGACCGTATCCGCGGCAACAGGCGCGCCGTACCGTCCACTTGGTGGACCTGGTGACTCCGTGCGCCCCCCATGCTCCGGCAGCATTGCTTAGGGCATGCTTACCGTGTGCCCTGCTCGGGCACAGGTCCGAATAGTCCCCCGATGTCACGAGGACGGATCTCACCATGCCTCGCCCGACTGTCGCACAGCTCGCCTACGGTTCGGCCACCGTCGTCTGCTCCACCATCGCCATGGTTCTGCTGTCCCAGACGGAGTCGGGCCCAGGCATTCCCGTCATCGCCGTCTCCGCGCTCATCCTGGGCCTGTTCGTGGCGATGTCGGTGCCGACCCGCAAGCGGGGCGCCGCCGCAGACACCGCCGCCGCACAGGAGCGGGTGCCGGCGCAGCGCCTCAGCACCACGGTCCCCTCGCCTTCGGCCTCCACGGACGCCTCGCGCGCACGCGAACCGGCGGGCCCGTGAGGAACGGGCCCGCCGGTTCGTCGTTGTGGGCTTCGGTCAGGCGGCGCTGACCACCACGGTTTTCGCCGCCTTGTCGTGCAGGCCCTGCTTGTAGGGCTTGTCGAAGAAGCTCCAGCCGCCGCAGATCGCTGTCCAGATGCAGGCGCAGCAGAACACGGCGGGCACCCACAGGACGACCGCGCGCAACAAGTTGCTCTGCATGCTGGGCGTCGCGCCGTCACTCAGGTTGGCGACGCGCAGCTTCAGCCACTTCTTGCCGAGCGTCTGCCCGGTCTTCGCCGTCATGATCGTGTCGTAGCCGACGTAGAGAATGGCCCCGATCAGCGACTGGGCGAGCCGCTTGCCCGCGCTCATGTCGTCGGTGTCGATGTCGTACTGGCCGACCCCGAAGAGCCACGACAGCAGGCCGACGACGATCGCGATGAGGATGATGTCGATGATCCGCGCGAGGACGCGTTTGCCGCTGTCGGCCAGCGGTGGCATCCCCGCGAGCGGGTCGGCGGCGCCGTAGCCACCACCGTAGGGATCACCGCCGTACGGGGGCGGGGGCGGTGGTGGGGGCGCCGAGTCGTAGGGGTTCTGGGGGTTGTCGTACGGCGAGCCGCCGCCCTGGTCGGTCGGCGGCGGCTTGCGGAACGGGTCGTCGTCCGGCGGCTGGCCGGACCCGGGCGGCGGTTCGGTGCTCATGGCCCGAGTGGAACGCGAACCCCGGCGCCCTGCACGTGGCGGGCCGCCGTCCGGATGACCCGGCCGTCGGTCGGCCGTCAGTCGGCCGCCACGAACGTGCGCGCCACCTTGTCGTGCAGGCACTGGCGCCACGGGCGGTCGAAGGCGCCCCACAGGACGCCGAGGACGCCCACGCCGAGGACGCCGGGCACGCTGTAGGTGAGCCAGCGCTTGAGGGCCGAGACGAACGTCGGGGCCTCGTGCTCCTCGATGTCACGGACCGTCAGGCCGAGCAGCTTCTTGCCGAGGGTCTGGCCCCACTTCGACGTCGGCAGCGCCTCGTAGAGCGTGCCGACCACGAGCAGCACCGCGAGCACGATGCCCAAGTACGTGCCGGTCGTGCCGTCGAGCAGCCAGACCGTGACCTGGTGCCCCGAGTCCTTCGCCTCGTCGATCTTGCCGTTGATGTGGTCGGCGGCCTTGGTGCCGAGCGGCACGGCGACGGTCGCGGTGACCGCGCCGACGACGACCGAGTCGATGAGCCGGGCCACGAACCGCTTGCCGAGCCCGGCCGGGCGGGCCGCGGCGGCGGCCTGCGCCGCGGCGAGGAACGGGTCGCTGGCCACCGGCTTGAACGGCGCCACCGGGCCGTTCGGATCGGCCATGGGCGCGGGCGCATGGCCCTGAGCCTGACCCGGCGCCTGACCCGGCGCCTGGCCCGCCAGCTGGTGCACCTGCTGCGGCCACGAAGGGGAGCCGCCGCCGGGCCCCTGCGTCATGGGGCTCTGGAGATGCGCCTGCGCCTGGGGCGGCTGGTGCTGGTGCTGTTGCGGCTGGTGCTGCTGCGGCTGCTGCGGCTGCTGCGGCTGCTGCGGCTGCTGTTGCGGGACGTTCGGCTGGGCCGGGGCGGCCGGGGCCTGCGGAGCGGCCTGTGGAGCGGCCTGCGGGTTGAGGCCCGCGCGGGCCTGCGCCTGGGCCTGTCCCGGCGTGGCAGCCCCGCCCTGCCCACTCTGCCCGCTCTGCCCGTCCTGCTTCGGCAGCGCGCGGAACGCCATCGTGCCGTCGGCGGGAGCCGGCTGACCGGCCCCCGGCTGCTGCATGGCGCGGAGCTTGACCGTGCCGTCCGTGCGCTCCGGCGGCGCGGACGCCTCCGGGGAGGCCTGCTCCGGGGTCTCTGCGCCCGGCTCCGCGCCCCAGGAGACCCGGTGGGCCTGTTCGGCGCCGAAGCCGGTCTGCCGGGCGGTGTTGGCCTGCCAGGCGGACGCGGGCTCGGGCGCCGCGGGTGCGCCGTGGTCCGAGGGCCCCATCTCCGTACGCACGGAGGGCTCCTCGTCGAGGAAGACGGGGCCCGTCTCCTCCGCGGGAGGGGGCTCGGACACCGAGGTGGGGGCGGGGGTGGCGCCCGCTCCGTGCGGGGCCGGAAGGGATGTTCCGTCGGAGGGGGCGGGGCGACTGGTGCCCGGAACCCACGCAGCCCCGTTCCAGTACCGGACATATCCGGGAATGGACGGATCGGGGTAGTAGCCTTCGCGGGGCCTGTCGTCGCCGGGGGCCGGGGTTGGCGCACTCATGTCCGTCGTCCCGTATCTGCTCGGGGGTCTTGTTGTGGGTTCCACATCTATCAGACCGCCGTGCCCGCCCGTGCCGCTCCGCCGTTACGGACCACTTTCCGGGGAACGTGACACCCGCTCCGGGACGCGGAGAAATATCTTCGTCGAACTCGCGTAATGCTCCCGGCAGATCGTGCTCTCACCTTCCAGCGGGCCCGCTCCGGGCCCGTACGACGGAGAGGAAACGCACGACATGCACACCGTGGTGGAACGCGAACTGGAACTGAAGCTCGTGCTCTCGCCGGAGCGGAGCATCCCCGTTCCGGCCCGACTGACCTACCGGACCGACGACCCCTACGCCGTCCACATCACGTTCCACATCGGCTCGCATCACCCGGTCAACTGGACGTTCGCCCGCGAGCTGCTCGTGGAGGGCGTGTTCCGGCCGTGCGGGCACGGGGACGTGCGGGTGTGGCCGACGAAGGTGGACGGGCGCAGCGTGGTTCTGGTGGCGCTGAGTTCGCCGGACGGGGACGCGCTGCTCGAGCTGCCGACCGCGCAGGTCTCGGCCTGGCTGGAGCGGACGCTCCGGGCGGTGCCACCCGGCACGGAGACGGAGCAGCTCGGCATCGACGACGCCCTGGCCGAGCTGCTCACTCCGACACCGGCCACCGACGACCTGTACCTGTGCGACCCGTGGCCGGGGGACGAGTCGTCCTCCGACGACCTGTGAGGGCCGCGGCACGGAGGCGGGGTCACTCGGAAGGTGCGCCCGGGTCCAACGTGCCGGTGAGCGAGGCGCCCACCGGGGCGGGGCCCTCGTCGGCGACCGCGGTGCCGATCGCGAGGCCGACGGAGGAGAGCGCGATGGCGCCGACCAGCACGGCGGCGGTCGTCCTGCGGCGGCGGGCGGACTTGTCGTGGTTACGCTCGGCGGTGCTGTGGCTCATCGGCGGGACCTCTTCGGGGCGCGGGGTGCCGGCCGGCGCCCTGACGGCCGGCCGTGCGACCTCTCCAGGATTCCGCCGGAGGGCACCCCGCCACATGAGGCTTTCGTCCTTTATGCGGGCCCTACGTGACCGGGGCCGCACTCCTGGCGATCAGAACAGCTTGCCGGGGTTGAGCAGGCCCAGCGGGTCGAAGGCCGCCTTCACCGACTGCTGCATCTCGACGCCGACCGGGCCGAGCTCGCGGGCGAGCCACTCCTTCTTCAGTACGCCGACGCCGTGTTCGCCGGTGATGGTGCCGCCGAGTTCGAGGCCGAGCGCCATGATCTCGTCGAAGGACTCGCGGGCGCGGCGCCCCTCGTCGGCGTCCTGTGCGTCGAAGCAGACGGTGGGGTGCGTGTTGCCGTCGCCCGCGTGCGCGCAGACGCCGATGGTGAGGTCGTACTTCTCGGCGATCCGCTCGACGCCTTCGAGCAGCTCGCCGAGCTTGGAGCGCGGCACGCACACGTCGTCGATCATCGTGGTGCCCTTGACCGCTTCGAGGGCGGTGAGCGACAGGCGCCGCGCCTGGAGCAGCAGTTCGGACTCGGCGGCGTCCTCGGCGGGCACGACCTGGGTGGCGCCTGCGGCCTCGCACAGCGCGCCGACGGCCGCGAGGTCCGCGGTGGGGTCCGGGGTGTCGAAGGCGGCGAGGAGCAGCGCCTCCGTGGTCTCCGGCAGGCCCATGTGGGCCATGTCGTTGACGGCCTTCACCGTCGTACGGTCCATGAGTTCGAGCAGGGACGGGACGTGCCCGCCCTCCATGATCCGGCAGACCGCGTCGCAGGCCGCCTCCGCGGAGGCGAACTCGGCTGCGAGCACCAGCTGTTGGGGAGGCTGCGGCTTCAGCGCGAGCGTCGCCTTCACCACGATACCGAGGCTGCCCTCGGAGCCGACGAAGAGCCGCGTCAGGTCGTAGCCGGCGACGCCCTTCGCGGTGCGCCTGCCCGTCTGCAGCAGCCGCCCGTCCGCGAGGACGATGTCGAGCCCGAGCACGTACTCCGCCGTCACCCCGTACTTCACACAGCACAGGCCGCCCGAGGCCGTGCCGATGTTGCCGCCGATGGTGCACATCTCCCAGCTGGAGGGGTCCGGCGGGTAGTAGAGCCCGTGCTCGTTCACCGCGCGGGAGAGCGTGGCGTTGATGACACCCGGTTCGACGACGGCGATCCGGTCGACCGGGTTGATCTCCAGGATGCGGTCCATCTTGACGAGCGAGAGGACGATGCAGCCCTCGCTCGCGTTGGCCCCGCCCGACAGGCCCGTGCGGGCGCCCTGCGGGACGACCGGGACGCGCAGCGCGGTCGCCGTCCGCATCACGTGCTGGACCTCTTCGACGGTGCGCGGCAGCACGACGACGGCCGGGGTGCCCGCGTCGCAGAAGCTCGCCATGTCGTGGGCGTACGAGGCGGTGACGTCGGCGTCGACGATGATCGCTTCCGCGGGCAGGCCCGTGCGGAGCTCTTCCATGAGGGTGCGGCTCATGATCACACCTTTGCACTCCGTGCCACCGGTGTGAACCCCCTGCCTGCACCCCGGGGCTCTGCCCCGGACCCCGCTGCTCAATCGCCGCAGGGGCTTGATCTTCACACCAGAGCCGTGCCGATCAGGCCGTTGCGGGTGATCAGGGAGGCCAAATCCGCCTCGCTCAGATTCCCCGTTCCGGCGGGACGCCGCGGCAGGACCATGTACCGGGTCTCCGCGCTGGAGTCCCAGACCGTGACCTTGACGTCGTCCGGGAGCGCAACCCCGAACTCGCCGAGCACCGCCCGTGGTTCGCGCACCACACGCGACCGGTACGCCTCGCTCTTGTACCAGCCGGGAGACGGGCCCAGGAGCCGCAGCGGGTAGCAGGAGCAGAGCGTGCACACGATCATGTTGTGCACGTCCTCCGTGTTCTCGGCGACGCGCAGCCGCTGGGGCTGAACTCCCCCTGCGGAGAAGCCGAGTTCGGCCACCGCCGCGGAACCGTCCGCGAGCAGCCGCTCCTTGAACGCCGGGTCGGTCCAGGCGCGGGCCACCACCTTCGCCCCGTTGACCGGCGAGGCGCCCGCGAGGAAGCCGTCGATGACCTCGTCGACCGTCTCGCCGCCGACGATGCCCTTGTCCTCCAACAGGCTTTCCAGGAGCCTCACTTGGCGGGAGATCACCGCGTCGTCGTGGTTACCGGACATCGCCGTCGACCTCCTCGAAAGGCTCCAGATAGCTCTCGGACAGGTCGAGGACGACGTCGTGCTCGCCCTCGCCCCACAGCTCGCGCGCCGCGAACCGCACCGCGTAGATCATCTCGACGGGAGCGTCCTCGCGCCCCTGCGCGCGCACGTCGGCGAGCGGCGCCCGCCCCTCCGGCTCGACGACGACGCCGAGCTTGCCGCGGGCGTAGCGCGGGAGGCGGGTGTGGTGCGGCGGGTCGTGCCGGTACGTACGGACCAAGTCGCCGGATGCGTAAGCGGGTTGCTCGGGCTCAGGCACGGTCGAGCACCCCCTCCTCGATCACGCCCTTGCGTTCGAGGAGCGTCCGGATCGCGTGGAACCAGCGCTCGTAGTACGAGGCCGCCAGGTACTCCTGGGGCGGCATCGTCTCGATGGTGTCCCGGAACTCGTCGAGGTTGAAGACCTTCTGGACGAGCAGCGCGCGCTGGAGCGCGAAGACCCGCGCCTCCCAGTCCGCGTGGAAGGGTTCGGCGTCATCGGTGGTGTCGATGGCGCCGAACCCTGTCGTCCCGCCTACGTCGTTCATCCTGGCCATACGGCCAGACTAGGCCCGGGTCCTACAGATTTCCGCGCTTCTCCTGCTCCCGCTCGATCGCCTCGAAGAGCGCCTTGAAGTTGCCCTTGCCGAAGCCCATGGAGCCGTGCCGCTCGATCATCTCGAAGAAGACGGTCGGCTTGTCCTGGACCGGCTTGGTGAAGATCTGCAGCAGGTAACCGTCCTCGTCGCGGTCCACGAGGATCTTCAGCTCGCGCAGCGTCTCGACGGGCACGCGGGTCTCGCCCGCCCACTCGCCGAGGGTGTCGTAGTACGAGTCCGGGGTGTCCAGGAACTTGACTCCGGCCGCCCGCATGGCCTTGACCGAGGCGACGATGTCGTTCGTGGCGAGCGCGATGTGCTGGACACCCGCGCCGCCGTAGAACTCCAGGTACTCGTCGATCTGCGACTTCTTCTTGGCGATGGCCGGTTCGTTGATCGGGAACTTCACCTTCAGGGTGCCGTCCGCGACGACCTTCGACATCAGCGCGCTGTACTCGGTCGCGATGTCGTCGCCCACGAACTCCTTCATGTTCGTGAAGCCCATGACCTTGTTGTAGAACGCGACCCACTCGTTCATCTTGCCGAGTTCGACGTTGCCGACGCAGTGGTCGATGGCCTGGAAGGTGCGCTTCGCCGGGGGCTCGACGATCGGGTCGGCGGCGGCGAAGCCGGGCAGGTACGGGCCGTCGTAGCCGGAGCGCTCCACCAGCGTGTGGCGGGTCTTCCCGTACGTGGCGATCGCTGCGCGCACGACGGTGCCGTGCTCGTCCTTCGTCTCGTACGGCTCGGTGAGGCCACGGGCGCCGTGCTCGACGGCGTACGCGTACGCGGCGCGCGCGTCCGGGACCTCGATGGCGAGGTCGACGACGCCGTCGCCGTGTGCCGCTACGTGGTCCTGGAGGAAGTTGCCCCACTCGGTGGACGCCTTGATGACGGACGTGAAGACGAAGCGGGCCGAGCCGTTGGTGAGGACGTAGGAGGCCGTCTCGCGGCTGCCGTTCTCCGGTCCGGAGTAGGCGACGAGCTTCATGCCGAAGGCGGTCGAGTAGTAGTGCGCGGCCTGCTTGGCGTTGCCCACGGCGAAGACGACCGCGTCCATCCCCTTGACCGGGAAGGGGTCGGCCTGCCGTGCGGTGTCGGGGGTGTGGTGTGTGGTCTGCGTCATACCGTGAGGTTCCCGCCGGTCCGCAAGGTGCGCAATAGTTTGCGTTTTCGCTGGGCAATCTGACCAGTGGAGGGTCCGTTTCTGCGGGCTGCTTGTACAGGGTGACCACCCGGAGACGGGCCGGCGACAGGACGGCGACGGAGGCGTACATGACGATCGACGATCTGGACGGGCGGCTCATCGTGCTGCTCGCGCGCGAGCCACGGATCGGGGTGCTGGAGATGTCCCGCCGGCTCGGCGTCGCGCGCGGCACCGTGCAGGCCCGCCTCGACCGGCTTACCTCGAACGGAGTCATCCGCGGCTTCGGTCCCCAGGTGGACCCGGCGGCGCTCGGCTACCCGGTCACCGCGTTCGCGACGCTGCAGATCAGGCAGGGGCAAGGAGCCGATGTCAGGACCCATTTGGACGGCGTCCCCGAGGTCCTGGAACTGCACACGACGACCGGCAGCGGGGACATGCTGTGCCGGCTCGTGGCCCGTTCGAACGCGGATCTTCAACGTGTGATCGACCGGGTTGTCGGTTTTGATGGCATCGTCCGGGCTTCCACGGCAATCGTCATGGAAAATCCTGTTCCGCTGCGGATCATCCCGCTCGTGGAGCAGGCGTCAGGAGATTCCTGACGGCTATCCGAGCACCGCCCGGGAGTGAGGTGCGATGAACTTCTGGGACTACCTGGGCGCACGGCACCAGCAACTGCTCGCCGACGCTTATCAACACGCGAGCGCCGTCTTCCAGTGCATGGTCCTCGCGACCTTGATCGGCATCGTCATCGGCATCGTCTCGTACCGCAGCGAATGGGCCGGGAACCTGGCGACGACCGCCACCTCGACCATTCTGACCATCCCCTCCCTGGCCATGATCGGTCTGCTGATCCCGATCGTGGGCCTCGGCGTCGCGCCCACCGTCATCGCGCTCACCCTGTACGGGCTGCTGCCGATCGTGCGGAACGCGATCGTGGGCCTGCGCGGCGTCGACCCCGCTCTGATCGACGCGGCGACGGGCATCGGGATGTCCAGGACCGCCCGCCTGTTCAAGGTGGAACTGCCGCTCGCCTGGCCGCCGATCCTCACCGGGATCCGGGTCTCCACGCAGATGCTGATGGGCATCGCCGCCATCGCGGCGTTCGCCTCGGGCCCCGGGCTCGGCAACGAGATCTTCCGCGGCATCGCCTCCCTGGGCAGCGCCAACGCGCTCAACCAGGTGCTCGCCGGAACGCTCGGCATCATCATCCTCGCCCTGCTCTTCGACGCCGCGTACGTCCTCATCGGACGGCTGACCATCCCGAGGGGGATCCGTGCCTGACACCACGACGACCGAAGCCCCCGAGGCGTCCGGGGCCAGCATCGAGCTGGAGAACCTCACCAAGCGCTATCCCGGTTCCAGCGACCCCGCCGTGGACAACGTCAACATGGAGATCAAGGCGGGCGAGCTGATCATCTTCGTCGGCCCGTCCGGCTGCGGAAAGTCCACGACGCTGAAGATGATCAACCGCCTGATCGAGCCGACCGGCGGCCGCATCCGCATCGGCGGCGAGGACGTCACCGACATGGACCCGGTGAAGCTGCGCCGCAAGGTCGGCTACGCGATCCAGTCCTCCGGGCTCTTCCCGCACATGACGGTCGCCCAGAACATCGCGCTCGTGCCGAAGATGATCGGCTGGTCCAAGTCGAAGATCAAGGCGCGGGTGGAGGAGATGCTCGACCTGGTCGGCCTCGACGCCGCCGAGTACCACGGCCGCTATCCGCGCCAGCTCTCCGGCGGCCAGCAGCAACGCGTCGGCGTGGCACGGGCGTTGGCCGCCGACCCGCCCGTCCTGCTGATGGACGAGCCGTTCGGCGCCGTCGACCCGATCACCCGCGACCACCTCCAGGACGAGCTGATCCGGCTCCAGCACGAGCTGCACAAGACGATCGTCTTCGTCACGCACGACTTCGACGAGGCGATCAAGCTCGGCGACCGGATCGCGGTGCTCCGCGAGAAGTCGCACATCGCGCAGTTCGACACCCCCGAGGCGATCCTCACCAATCCGGCGGACGACTTCGTCTCCGGGTTCGTGGGCGCGGGCGCCGCCCTCAAGCGCCTCAACCTGACGCGCGTACGCGACGTGGAGGTCACCGACTATCCGACGGTGGGCGTCGACGACCCGCTGCAGGACATCTTCAACAAGCTGCGGGCGGCCGGCACGAACGAACTGCTGCTGCTCGACAAGCGCGGCCGGCCCTACAAGTGGCTGCGCCGCGGCGACCTGATGCGCGCCAAGGGCTCCCTCGCCCGCGCGGGCACCCTCGTGCACGACACCGTCACCTGGGACGCCACCCTGCGCGACGCCCTCGAAGCGGTCCTCACCGACAACGCGGGCCGCGTCGCGGTGACCGGGCGGCGCGGCGCGTACGAGGGCGTCGTCGACATGGAGACGCTGATGAACTCCGTGCAGGAACTCCTGGAGGCCGACCGGCTCGAAGCGGTCGAGCACCAGCACGAGCTGGAGGAGAAGCGCGCCGAGCAGACGCATCAGGAGCAGGAGGGCTCCCAGGGCGCCGGCGGGGAGGTGAAGGCGTGAGCACACCGTCCCGAAAATCGCCTCCGCAGGGCGGGCGCCCCGAGGGCGAGCACGAGGTCAAGGGCCTCGCGTTCCGCGACGAGGGCCAGGGCGAACAGGAGGCCCCGCCCGCGCCGCCCGCCCGGAAGGAACCCTCCCGCATCACCTGGAAGAAGCTGACGTTCCTTCCGGTGTTCCTGATCCTCGTCCTGCTGATCACGTGGCTCTGGTTCCGCAACGCCGACCTCGACACGATCTCCGAGAACGCCATCTCGGGCGGCAAGGTGTGGAAGGCGCTGCGCCAGCACATCAGCCTGACGGTGATCTCGACGTTCTTCGTGCTGATCATCGCGATCCCGCTGGGGATCCTGCTGACCCGCAAGATGTTCCGCAAGGCGACGCCCTGGGCGATGGCCCTCGCCAACATGGGCCAGGCCACCCCGGCCATCGGCCTGCTCGCCCTGCTCGTCATCTGGCTGGGCATCGGCGAGAAGTCGGCCCTGATCGGCATCATCATCTACGCGATCCTGCCGGTGCTCTCCAACACCATCGCGGGCCTGAAGGCCAACGATCCGACGCTCCTCGAAGCGGCGAAGGGCATCGGAATGTCGCCGATGGGAGTGCTGCGCAAGGTCGAACTCCCCCTCGCCGTCCCGCTGATCCTCGCGGGCGTGCGCACGGCGCTCGTCCTCAACGTCGGTACGGCGACGCTGGCCACCTTCGGCGGTGGCGGCGGCCTCGGCGTCCTCATCACCACCGGAATCACCAACCAGCGCATGCCGGTCCTGATGCTCGGCTCGATCCTGACGATCGCGCTGGCCCTGCTCGTCGACTGGCTGGCCTCGCTGGCCGAACTCCTGCTGCGCCCGCGCGGGTTGGAGGTGCGCACATGAAGCCCAAGAAGCCCATGAAGTACCGCGTACGGGTGGCCGTCGCGGCGAGCTGCGGGATCGCGCTCCTCGCGAGCGGCTGCGGACTGACCAGCGGCAGCCCGCTGGTCGACGACGTGCAGCCCGGCTCCATCGGCAAGGACAAGCCACTGGAGGGCGCCGACATCACCGTCACGTCCAAGGAGTTCACCGAGCAGCTGGTGCTCGGCGCGATCATGGGCATCGCCTTCAAGGCGGCCGGCGCGGACGTCCTCGACCGGACCGGCATCCAGGGCTCCATCGGCGCCCGCGAGGCCATCAAGTCCGGCGACGCCGACGCCATGTACGAGTACACGGGCACGGCCTGGATCACGTATCTCGGCAACTCGGACCCGATCACCGATCCGCAGAAGCAGTACGAGGCGGTGCGCGACGCCGACAAGAAGAACGGCATCACCTGGCTGCCGCAGGCCAAGCTCAACAACACCTACGCGCTCGCCATGAACGACGCCAACTTCAAGAAGTACGGCACCAAGACGCTCTCCGACGTCGCCGCGCTCGCCAAGAAGGACCCGAAGGCCGTCACGCTCTGCGTGGAGAGCGAGTTCGCCAACCGGGCCGACGGTCTGCCCGGCATGCAGAAGGCGTACGGGATGAACGTGCCGGCCGCCAACATCACGCAGATGGACAGCGGCATCATCTACACCCAGGCGTCCAAGGGCAGTTGCACCTTCGGCGAGGTCTACACGACCGACGGCCGGATCAAGGCGATGAACCTGAACGTCATGGAGGACGACAAGAAGTTCTTCCCGAACTACAACGCGGCACCCTCGATCAACACCAAGGCGCTCAAGAAGTACCCGGCGATGGCGGACATCCTGAAGCCGATCACGAAGAAGCTCGACAACACCGTCGCCCGGGACCTCAACGCGAAGGTGGACGTCGACGGGCAGGACCCGCACGACGTGGCGAGGGAGTGGCTGGTGAAGGAGGGCTTCGTCAAGGAGTGAGCCCGCCCGCTCAGCAGGTGGGGACCGCGCCCGAACCCTTCTCCATGTTCGTCAGCGCGGTCATCGTGCCCTTGAGCGTGCTCACCGAGATCAGCTTCATCGCCTTGGGCGCGGAGGCCTTCGCGTCCGAGCACTCCGCCTTCGGTACGAGGAAGACCGTGGCGCCGTCCCGGTCGGCGGCCTGCACCTTCAGGGACACGCCGCCGACCGGGCCGACCTTGCCCTTGGCGTCGATGGTGCCGGTGCCCGCGATGGACTTCCCGCCGGTGACGTCGCCGCCGCTGCCGTCGCCGTCCAGCATGTCGATGATGCCGAGGGAGAAGAGCAGGCCCGCGCTCGGGCCGCCGACGTCGCCGAGCTGGAGGTCGACCTCGATGTCCTTCGAGGGCTTGCCGAGGTAGGAGAGGGCGGCCTCGGTGGCGGCGTCCTGCGAGCCCTTCATCTCCTGCTTGTTGTGCTGCTCGACCTCCTTCGTCGAGTCGCCGGTCGGGTACACCGCGTCGCGCGGCATGACCGCCCGGTTCTCGGCGAACCAGCCGTCGAGCACGTCACCGAGGTGCACGGAGGCGTCGGGCCCCGTCGCCACGATGGTCACCGCGCGCAGCTTGCCCTCCGTGGGGCGGGTGGGCGCGCCGCTGATGTCGATGACGGGTTTGCCGTCCGACTTCCCCAGGACGTTCGTCGTGGGGCCCGGCTGCGCCACCGAGAACGGCAGCGGGGCGAAGCCCGCCACCGCGAGGAGGGCGATGACGGGGGCGGCGCAGAGGGCCAGGGCGGTGGGGCGGCTGAGGCGATTGAGCACGGGTTGACTCTAACGTGACGGTTGTTGTTCACCGGCGACGGCGTTGCGGTCGCGGGGCTCTGCCCCGGACCCCGCGGGCTCTCGTCCGAAAAACGGGGCTTGATGTGTGGCTGGGTCTACCTGAGCGCGTCTGCTACCTCTCGGGCCGCGTCCAGGACCCTGGGGCCGACCCGTTCCGGGACGGAGTCCGAGAGCATGACGACGCCCACGCTGCCCTCCAGGCCGGTCACCCCCAGAAGCGGCGCAGCCGCGCCGCTCGCGCCTGCCTCCAGTTCGCCGTGCGTGAGGGTGTAGCCGGTCTCGGGGAGTACGCCCTGGCGGGCGCCGAGGATGGCGCGGCCGGCGGCGCCCCGGTCGAGCGGGTGCCGGAAGCCCGTGCGGTACGCCACGTGGTAGTCGGTCCAGGTCGGCTCGACGACGGCCACGGCGAGGGCCTCCGTGCCGTCCACCAGCGTCAGGTGCGCCGTCGCCCCGATGTCCTCGGCGAGCGCGCGCAAGGCGGGGAGTGCGGCCTCGCGCACCAGGGGGTGGACCTGGCGGCCGAGGCGGAGGACACCCAGCCCGACGCGGGCGCGGCCGCCCAGGTCACGGCGGACGAGGGCGTGCTGTTCGAGGGTGGCGAGCAGGCGGTACACGACCGTCCTGTTGACGCCGAGCTTGTTGGAGAGCTCGGTGACGGTCAGGCCGTGGTCGGTGTCGGCGAGCAGTTTGAGGACGCGCAGTCCCCGGTCGAGCGTCTGGGAGGTCTCCGCGGTCACGACGCCCACTCCTTAGTGGTGAGGGACGGCGGCCTCCTGCGCGGGGGTCGCGTCACCTGTCCCGTGGGCGACGCGCGTCAGAGGCCGCCGGTCGGTGATCAGGCGCTGGGCTGCTTACGGCTGTCTTTTGACGCACCGGCTGCGCTCCGCGGCGGCTCTGCCACGGGGCGTGTGCGTTGCCCGGAATGTAGCGAGGTCGTCCCGCTGAGCGGAAGACTCCGTCCAGAATCCGGTCAGTCATCGGCCCCAGATGTGCGCGATTGCCCGTACTTGATCCCCATGTCACTTCATGCGGGTGGCCCATTCCTGCACCTTGGCGATGCGCTGGCGCAGCTGGCCGCCCGTCGCCTCCGCGCTCGGCGGTCCGCCGCACACCCGGCGCAGCTCGGTGTGGACGACACCGTGCGGCTTCCCGCTCTGATGCACGTACGCGCCCACGATGGTGTTCAGCTTCTTGCGCAGCTCCATCAGCTCCTTGTGGGAGACGACGGGGCGGCGGTCGGCGGGCAGCTCCAGGAGGTCGGCCTCGCTGTCCGGCTTCTTCTTGCTGTGCGAGATCTGCCGCGCCTGCCGCTTCTGGAGCAGCATCTGCACCTGGTCGGGTTCGAGGAGGCCGGGGATGCCGAGGTAGTCCTGCTCCTCCTCGCTGCCGGGGTGCGCCTGCATGCCGAACTCGGCGCCGTTGTACATGACCCGGTCGAAGGTGGCCTCGGACTCCAGGGCCTCGAAGGAGAACTGCTCCTGCTCGCCGGTGTCCTCGTCCTGCTCCTTGTTCGCCTCGTCCATCTCCTTCTCGGACTCGGCGTAGGGGTCCTCCTCCTCGTCCTTCTTCGGCTTGTCGAGGACGTGGTCGCGCTCGACCTCCATCTCGTTGGCGAAGCCGAGCAGGTCGGGGACGGTGGGCAGGAAGACGGACGCGGTCTCGCCGCGCCTGCGGGACCGGACGAAACGGCCGACGGCCTGCGCGAAGAAGAGCGGGGTGGAGATCGTGGTGGCGTAGACGCCGACCGCGAGGCGCGGCACGTCGACGCCTTCGGACACCATGCGGACGGCGACCATCCAGCGGTCGTTGCTCGCCGCGAAGTCGTCGATCCGCTTCGAGGCGCCGGTGTCGTCGGAGAGCACCACGGTGGCCTTGCTGCCCGTGATCTCGCGGATCAGCTTCGCGTACGCGCGGGCCGACTCCTGGTCGGAGGCGATGACGAGACCACCCGCGTCCGGGATGCCCTTCCTGACCTCCGTGAGGCGGGCGTCCGCCGCGCGCAGCACGCTCGGCATCCACTCGCCGCGCGGGTCCAGGGCGGTGCGCCAGGCCTGGCTGATGGCGTCCTTCGTCATGGGCTCGCCGAGCCGCGCGGCGATCTCGTCACCGGCCTTCGTGCGCCAGCGCATGTTGCCGCTGTACGAGAGGAAGATGACGGGCCGCACGACGTTGTCGGCGAGGGCGTTGCCGTAGCCGTACGTGTAGTCGGCGGCGGAGCGCCGGATGCCGTCCCTCCCCTCCTCGTACGCGACGAAGGGGATCGGATTGGTGTCGGAGCGGAACGGCGTACCGGTGAGCGCGAGGCGGCGGGTGGCCGGCTCGAAGGCCTCCAGACAGGCCTCGCCCCACGACTTCGAGTCACCGGCGTGGTGGATCTCGTCGAGGATGACGAGCGTCTTGCGCTGCTCGCAGCGGTTGCGGTGCAGCATCGGGCGCACGCCCACACCCGCGTACGTGACGGCGACGCCCTGGTACTCCTTGCTGAGCGGTCCCGCGCTGTACTCGGGGTCCAGCTTGATGCCTATCCGGGCTGCGGCCTCGGCCCACTGCTTCTTCAGGTGCTCGGTCGGCGCGACCACGGTCACCTGCTGCACGACGTGGTGGTGCAGCATCCATGACGCGAGGGTCAGCGCGAACGTGGTCTTGCCGGCGCCCGGGGTCGCGACCGCGAGGAAGTCGCGCGGCTGCTCCTGGATGTACCGGTCCATCGCCCCCTGCTGCCACGCACGCAGCTTGTTGGCGGTGCCCCAGGGGGCGCGGCCGGGGAAGGCGGGTGACAGGTGGGCGGACGAGGCAGAAGGAGTGGCGGATGTAGTAGTCACGGTCTCCGGTTACTCAAAGCTGGACGGCACGGCTACGTATGACAACCGGGCCACCCTACCGGTGCCGAGGTTGACGGGCGCGCCGGGCGAGGCCGGGGGCGGCGTGGTTGGGACGTGTGTCACAGATCAACTGGCGTCCCGGCGCGTCGACTTCTACGGGGAGTCAGGGGTACGTCACCGCTGCGCACGCAGCCGCGAGGCCACCCACACGCCCACGAGCGCGACGGCCGCCATCGGCAGGAACACGGCGGCGAACGCGGCCGGATGCGAGCCCCCGGCCCCCTGCGCGGCGCCGTGCCCGGCCGCCCCCACCGCTCCCCCGCCGAGCGCCGCGAAGGCGGCACCGCCCGCGGCGAGCAGCAGCGCGTTGGAGAGCCCGTCGGAGATCTGGAGCGCGGCGGAATTCGTCCCCGCCTCCTCGGGCGCGGACAGCTGGAGCAGCAGCACGGACGTGGACGAGATCACGAGTCCCATCCCCAGGCAGCCGAAGGCCCAGGCGACGGCCACGGTCCACACGGGCACGGCCGGGATCAGCACGCTCGGCGCCGCGGCGACGGCCGCGGCGACCAGCACCATGCCCCAGGCGACGAGCCGCTCCCGGTACGGCTCGACCCGCGGCCGGGACTGCAGCCACGAGCCCAGCGCCCAGGTGCCGCCGCCCGCGGCGAGCGAGAACCCGGCGAGCGTGGGGCTGAGGCCCCGCTGCGTCACCAGCATCAGCGGCACGAAGGACTCGGCCGCGATGAACGACCCCGCCGAGATCCCGCGCAGCAGCACCACGGACGGCAGCCCGCGCGCGGCCCGGTAGGTGCCGCGGGGCAGCAGCCCGAGCACGGACGGCACGAGGAGGGCGACGCCGACGGCGGCGGGGAGCAGGGACAGCGGCCGCAGGTCCTGGGCGGCGTACTGGAGCAGCCCGGCGCCGGCCGAGATGCCGAGGGCGAGCCGGATCCGGCGCCGGTCGAAGGCGGCGGGGGCGGCGCCGTCGGGCGGTCCGCCGGCCCGGCGGCGCACCTCGGGAAGGGCGAGCGCGAGCGGCAGCACGACGAGCACGGGAATCCCGAGGAACACCCATCGCCAGCCGAGCTGCTCGGTCACGGCCCCGGCCGCCAGCGGCCCGACGATCGACGGCACGACCCAGCTCGCCGCGAACGCCGCCATGATCGCGGGCCGCAGCCGCTCCGGGTAGGCGCGGCTGACCACGACGTAGAGCCCGACGATCACGAGGCCGCCGCCGAGCCCCTGCACGGCCCGTCCGGCGATGAACATCCACATGCTGCCCGCGGTCCCGGCGAGCAGCAGCCCCGCGGCGAAGGCCCCGATCCCGGCGGTGACGGGTCCGAGGGGCCCGCTCCGGTCGGCCCACTGCCCGGCGAGCACCATCCCGAACAGGCTCGTCGTGAAGAAGCCAGAGAACGCGAACGCGTACAGCGACACCCCGTCCAACTCCCGCGCGGCGACGGGCATCGCGGTCCCCACGGCGGTCGCCTCGAAGGCGATGAGCAGCACGACGGTGACGATGCCGATGCTGAGCGCGCGATAGGTGCGGCCGAGGACACCTTCGGTCTCGGAGAGGACGGTGCGGGCGGGGGCGTCGTCACTGACGTCTTCGAGGGCGGCCATGCGGTTCAGAGTAAGGGGCGTTCGGGGCCCTGGCGCCTGTCCGAAGGAGGGTCCGCCGGTGGTCCCTTGGTCGTAGGTCCGGGCGCGTCATGAACGGCGTGTGGCAGTCGTGTTGCGGGGCGCCGGGAGCCCTTGAGTGGCGTGATCGCGGGCACGTAGCTTGGGCAGCGCTTGGCCGTGTGCCCGAGTGGCTGAGGGATTCGCCTGCAAAGCGAAGCACGCCGGTTCGATTCCGGTCACGGCCTCCACGACGAAGGGGCGCCCCGCTTTCCGCGGGGCGCCCCTTCGTCGTGCCTGGAGTGTCACCGAGCTCAGCCGGTCGGCTCCGCCACCGCCGCCTGCGGCCTGATCGGCAGCCGGTTGACCGGGCGGCCCGTCGCCGCGCGGACCGCCGAGGCGACCGCCGCCGGGGACGCGACCACCGGCGCCGCGCTCGCGGACTTCGCGCCGAAGGGGGCGACCACGTCGCGCTCCTCGACCAGGTTGACGATGTGGATGTCGGGGGCGTCGAGCGAGGTGGGCAGGGCGTAGCCGGTCAGGTCGGGGCGGCGGACGATGCCCTTCGGGGTGCGGAGGTTCTCCGTGAGGGCCGCGCCCACGCCCTGGGTGACGCCCGCTTCGATGCGGGCCGCGAGCTGGGCGGGGTTGAGGATCCGGCCGACGTCCTGGGCGACCGCGAGTTCGACCACGCGCACCGAGCCGAGCTCCACGTCCACGTCCACCACCGCGCGGATCGCGCAGAAGGCCATGCCGACGAAGGCGTCGCCCTGCCCTGTGGCGTCCAGCGGTTCGGTCGGGTGCGGGCGGCACTGGGCGGTGGCCCACAACTCCTTGCCGTCCATGGCCTCTTCGACGGTCGTCGAGAGCACGCCGTCGTACGACGTGATCTTGCCGTCGGCGATCTGCAGCAGCTCCGTGGACATGCCGAACTTGTGCGCCAGGGGCTGGAGGAGCTGGGTGCGGACCATCTTGGCCGCCCGCTCCACCGCTCCGCCCGACACCCACGTGTTCCGGCCCCGGCAACCGGGGCCCGCCGGCGGCTGGTCCGTGTCGACCGGCGCCACGTGGACTTCCTCGATGCCGAGCGTCTCCTGGACGATCTGGCGGGCGAGCGTGGCGAAGCCCTGGCCCGTCTCCACCGCGGCACAGATGACCGTCGCGACGCCGCCCTGGACCTTCACCGTGGCCGTGGAGACCTCGTCCGTGCCCTCCGCGCCCAGCATGTGCACCATGCCGATGCCGTAGCCGACGCCGCGGCGGACCGCGGCCGGTTCACCGACACCCTCGGGCCCACCGGGGAGCAGCCAGTCCCCCTCCGGCGTGTCCTTGGGAAGCGGCGGGAGCGGGAAGTCCCTTACGGAGGACAGCAGTTCGGCCACGGGCGCCGGGCACGTCACCGTCTGCCCCGTCGGGAGGATGTCGCCGGTCGCCAGGACATTGCGCAGCCGCAGTTCGGCCGGGTCGACGCCCAGCTTCTTCGCGAGCTTGTCCATCTGCGCCTCGTACGCGGCGCAGACCTGGAGCGCGCCCTCTCCCCGTACGTGTCCCGAGGGCGGGTTGTTCGTCCGTACCGCCCAGCCCTCGATGGAGGCGTGCGGCACCACGTAGGGGCCGCAGGCGAAGGACACCGCCGCCGCGAGCGCGTCGGACGACGTGTCCGCGTACGCGCCCGCGTCCAGCAGGATCTGGGCCTCCACCTTGACCAACCGGCCTTCGGCGTCCGCGTGGTGGCGGTAGCGCAGGAGGGTGGGGTGCCGGTGCGGGTGGCCGAGGAAGGACTCCTCGCGGGACGCCGCCAGCTTGACCGGGCAGCCGGTGTGCAGGGCGAGCAGGCCCAGCGGGAGGTGGAAGCTCGGGTCCTCCCGGTCGGCCGTCGCGCCGGGCACGCCGGTGACGACGACCTTCACGCGCTCGCGCTCCAGGCCGTAGCGGGCCGCCGCGAGGTCGCGGTCGCCGTGCGGGTCGGTGGAGGCGATGTAGAGCTCGACGCCGCCGTCGGGGCGCGGCACCGCGAGGCCTGCCTCCGCGCCGATCGGCGCCGGGTCCTGGCGGCCGATGCGGTAGAGGCCCTCGACGATGACCTCGCCCGTCGCCTCGGCGTCGCCGTGCTGGAGCGGGATGTGGCGGATCAGGTTGCCGTCGGGGTGCAGGGGCTCCGCGCCGAAGGACTGCTCGGGGTCCGTGACCGGGTCGAGGACCTCGTACTCGACGACGATCGCGGCCGCGGCCATGCGCGCCGTGTCCGGGTGGTCGGCCGCCACGGCCGCGAGCGCCTCTCCGTGGTGGCGCACCACTTCGGAGGCGAACATCGGGCGGTCCGACGCGCGGTGTCCGGACAACGGGCCGCCGGGGACGTCCTCGTGCGTGACGACCGCGAGGACGCCGGGCATCTCGCGCGCGTGGCTGGTGTCGATGCTCACCACGCGCGCGTGTGCGTGCGGGGAGCGCAGGATCGACGCCCAGAGCAGGCCCTCGGCCCACAGGTCGGCGGCGTACGGGAACGTGCCCTCCGCCTTGGCGTGCGCCTCCTCCGAGGGGAGCGACATACCGAGGCCGTGCGGGAAGCTCTGCGCTTCCGGGGTGGCGGGTGCCGAGGAGGGCGTGGCCGTCTCGTTCGTCATGCCTGGCCTCCGTCCTGGAAGTCCTGCGGGTTCTGGATGCCCTCGGTCGCCAACGGGCCCGCCTGGCGCGGGATCAGCCGCTCCTCCGCGCCGCCCTCGGCCGACGGGGCCTCGGTGGCGGCGTCCGCCGCCGCCCGCCGCTCGTCGGCCACCTGGCGCACCGCGTCCACGACGCCCCGGTATCCGGAGCAGCGGCACAGGTTGCCGCACAGCGCCTGGCGGGTCTCCAGGGCGGTCGGGTTCGGGTTGCCCTCCAGGAGGTCGTGCGCCGTCATCGCCATGCCGGGGACGCAGAAGCCGCACTGCACCGCACCGCACCCGGCCAGCGCCCGCTGCACGTCGGAGGGGCGGCCGTCGGTGGCGAGGCCCTCGACCGTACGGACCTCACTGCCCGCGGTGGTCGCCGCCGGCACCAGGCAGGAGGCCACGAGGCGGCCGTCCACCTGTACGTTGCACGCGCCGCACTCGCCCTGTGAGCAGCCGTCCTTGGCGCCCGCGAGCCCGAGGCGCTCGCGCAGCACGTACAGCAGCGACTCGCCGATCCAGGCGTCCGTGACGGGGCGGTCCGCGCCGTTGACCCGCAGGACGTAGCTGGCCAGGGGGTGGTTGTCGTGGAGCGGGGGGTGGGCGGGAGCCTCGTCCTCCGGCTCCTCCGGAGCACCGTCGGCCTCGACCTCGGGCGCAGGGTCCGGCAATTCAAGCCCCGCACTTGGACGAGAGGCCGCGGGGTCCGGGGCGGAGCCCTGCGGCGCAGGCTCGGTCGGCTGCTCCGGGCGGTCGACCGAAGGCTCCTGGACCTCGGGCTGCGCCCACGGCGCGGCCGCACCGCCCGGCAGCGTCGCGGGCGGCGTGTGCCCACCCCACTGCTGACCCGCCACCACGGAGGCGGTGAACTCACCCGATTCGTCCGGAAGTTCCCCTTCGGCCAGCGGGACGGACCACTGCCCGGTCTGCCCATGGTGAGGCGCCTGCTCCACGGGGTCGGCCGCAACGGACTCCACCCCACCGCCGGAGGCACCCGCCCCCGGACCGACCAGGTTCTCCGGCAGCACCCACACGCCGGTCGCCGCGGGGTCGGTCGCGGCGGCACCCGTGGCCGGGCTCACCGTTATCGGCGGCGGCACATAGCCGTGGCCCGGCGCCTCCAGCGGCGCCGCGTCCGGGAAGCCCTCGGGGGGCAGTTGCACGAAGGCCGTGGCGTCGGAGTCGTACTCGCCCTGGGGTACCGGCTCCCAGCCGTCGGGTCCGGGGTACTCGTTCGTCACGACAGCGCCCTCCCAAGTGCACGTCGGGCCAGCACGGCGACGGTGCGACGCAGATGCAGTACGGCGGGCGGCAGCTGCTGTTGCGTGCCGTCCGGGGCGGGGTCCGGGTCGGGGACGCAGGCCGCGGCGACGTATTCACCGAAGGCGTGCACGGCCTCCGGCACGAGGGCGCCGCGATTGCCGTCCCAGTCGATGAGCGAGGCCACCCACTGCTCGGCCTCCAGGGGCCGCAGCGGCATCGGCGCGATGGCCCCGACGGCGCAGCGCACGCCGCGCCGCGCCGGGTCGAGGACGAGCGCGACGGAGGCCATGGCGCGCCCCGGGCCGGTACGCCCGGTCGCCTTCAGGAAGACCTGCGGCGCGTGCAGCAGGGGCACGCGCACGAAGCCGATCAGCTCGCCGGGGGCGAGCATCTCCATGCCGGCCAGCAGGTGCGAGACCGGCACTTCGCGTCTCGCGCCGCCCGGTCCCGCGATGATCAACGTGGCTTCCAGCGCGGCCAGTACGGGCAGCGTGTCGCCCGCGGGGGCGCCGGACGCGATGTTGCCGCCGAGCGTGGCGGCGTTGCGGATCTGGGGCGGTCCCGCGGCCCGCGCGGCGGCGGCGAGGCCGGGGATCAGCGCGGCGAAGTCGGGGCGGCCGATGCGCGCGTGGGTGAGGCCCGCGCCGAGCAGCGCGTTCCCGTCCTGGTACTGCCAGCCGCGGATCTCGCTGATCCGGCCGAGCCCGATGAGGGCGGCAGGGCGCAGTCCACCCGCGTTGACCTGGGCCATGAGGTCCGTGCCTCCGGCCACCGGTACGGCGGCGGGCATGGCGGCGAGCGCCGCGACGGCCTCGTCCAGCGAACCCGGAAGTACCGCGGCCTGTGTCGTCGCCTGCGGTGCGTGCGTGGTCAAACCGGCTGCCCCTTCCCGATGTCCGGCCGCGTGCCTGGCAACGGCTCCGGTCCCCGCGTGGTCCGCGCGTGACCGCCGTTCCCGCCGTTACGCCTGTTCCGCCGTACGGTACGTGCTGACAGGCCGGAGGTGGCAACTCTGGCACATCTTCCTTCCGGCCCGGAGAGGGGGTCCGGTAGGAGGCATTCGCCCCTTCCACCTCACGGATGACCGATATCGCACCAGATCACCGGTGGGGGCGAATTGGCACTCTGCGCCTACGTATGAGGTGAGGTGCGCGGTGACGGGCAGCCGTCGCCGCCGCACAAGCTCACACGTTCGGGGGTTCCCCTTCGAAGGGACGTCCGAGCACTCCCGGTCGCCGCTGCCAGGGCAACGGGCCGCCCGGCGGCCGGTAGCCGACGCCCAGGGCGTCAAGTCGCCGGTAGTGCGCGGCCATTCGGCGCTCGAAGTCCGCGAAGTCCCGCGCGCCGGGTTCGGGCAGCTCGCTCCACGCGACCTCGCTGAAGGCGGAAAGCCGCGGATACACCTGGTAGTCGAGGCGCTGCTCGTCCTCCGTCACCTCGGTCCACACGTTGGCCTGCGCGCCGAGGACGTGCCGCGCCTCCTGCTCGCTCAGCTGCGGGGGGACCGGTTCGAAGCGGTAGACGTTCTCCAGGGTCCGTACGTAGCCGATGGGGACCGGTTCCTCGTCCCCGGGCGCCTGGCGGTAGTTCAAGTAGACCTGCTGCTCGGGGCACATGACGACGTCGTGGCCCGCCCTCGCCGCGGTGATGCCGCCCTCGTAGCCGCGCCAGGAGGAGACCGTGGCACCGGGCGCGAGGCCGCCTTCGAGGATCTCGTCCCAGCCGACGAGGCGCCGGCCGCGCGCGCCGAGCCAGGTGTCGAAGTGCCGGATGAACCAGGACTGGAGCTCGTCCTCGTCGGCCAACCCCAGTTCCTTGATGCGGGCCTGGGCGGTGGGCGACTGCCTCCACTGGTCCTTGGGGCACTCGTCGCCCCCTACGTGGATGAAGGTCGACGGGAACAGGTCGAGGAGTTCCTCGAAGACGCCCTCGTAGAAGCGGAGGGTGGTGTCAGTGGGGGCGAGTACGTTCGGATTGACGCCCCAGGTGTCCCAGACGGGGAGGGAAGACGTGTCGACGACATCACTGTTGCCGAGTTCCGGATACGCGTGGATGGCGGCCTGCGAGTGGCCCGGCAGGTCGATCTCGGGGACGACCGCGATATGCAGCGCGTCGGCGTAGGCGACGATTTCGCGGATGTCGTCCTGGGTGTAGAAACCGCCGTGCGGCTTGTCCTCCCACAACTCCGAGGCCCGGTGGCCGAATTTCGTCCGTGACCGCCAGGAGGCGGACTCCGTCAGCTTCGGATGGCGCTTGATCTCGACGCGCCAGCCCTGGTCGTCGGTGAGGTGGAAGTGCAGGACGTTGAGCTTGTGGGCGGCCATCAGGTCGAGTTGGCGCAGCACTCCGGCCTTCGGCGTGAAGTGCCGGGCGACGTCGAGCATCATGCCGCGCCAGCGGAAGCGGGGCGCGTCGTCGACGGTGACGTGCGGGACGGTCCAGGCGCGCCCGGGCAGGGGCGCGCGGCGATAGGCGTCGGGGCCCAGGAGTTGACGCAGCGTCTGGGCGCCCCAGAAGACGCCTGCCGCGGATCCGCCCTCGATCGTGACGCCCGCGTCCGTCACGCGCAGCCGGTAGCCCTCCGGTTCGAGGGAGGCGTCGATGCGCAGGACGACGGCGTCGTCGGCGGCGTCGGCGGCGTCGGCCTTGGGCGGCAGGGCGAGACCGGTCGCCGCGCCGAGTGTCGCGCGCAGCCAGCGCGCGGTGCCCTGGGTCCCCTCCCCCGCGGCGATGCCGGTGCGGTCACCGAACGTGTGGCGGCCTTCCCCCGAGCGCGTCAGCCGACCGGGTGCGGGGATGAGATCCATGCCGGGAGGCTAAGAGGACTGGACCAATTCGCGCAATGGTGGGGCGGACACGCGAGACCCCGGGCATGCGTCACCGCACACCCGGGGTCACCGGGAAGGCTCACCGGGAAAGGAGAGGAGGGGCCGCCTACTTGTCCTTGCCGCCGCCGTCCTTGCCGCCCTTGTCCTTGTCGCCGCCGGCGCCCATGGACTCGTAGATCTCCTTGCACATGGGACACACGGGGTACTTCTTCGGGTCACGGCCCGGCACCCACACCTTGCCGCAGAGCGCGACGACGGGCGTGCCGTCCAGCGCGCTCGCCATGATCTTGTCCTTCTGGACGTAGTGGGCGTAGCGCTCGTGATCGCCGTCGCCACTCGACGTCTGTGGCGTCGGCTCTACGAGGGTCCCCGTACCTGTCCCGCGCTCGGGCTCAAGAGTGCTCATAACCGCCAAGGGTACTTAAGCCCGCCCCGTGCCGGAACGAGGTCAGTTGAGCGAGGGATCGTCCGGATACGTGGCCACCATCGCCAGTTCGCCGCGCTGGCGCCGCAGGACCGCGCGCCACAGCCCCTCGGGCCGGGTCGCCGAGACGTCCCCCGGCTCCGACTCGACGACGTACCAGGCGCCCTCGGTCAGTTCGTCCTCCAGCTGACCCGGGCCCCAGCCCGCGTAGCCGGCGAAGATCCGCAGGGAGCCGAGCGCCGCCGCGAGCAGCTCCGGCGGGGCCTCCAGGTCGACGAGGCCGATCGCCCCGTGCACCCGGCGCCAGCCGAGGGGCGCCTCCCGCTCGTCGTCGCCGGGGATGACCGCGACGCCGAGCGCCGAGTCGAGCGAGACCGGGCCGCCCTGGAACACGACACCCGGCTCGCCGGCCAGATCGCCCCAGCCCTCCAGGATGTCTCCGACGTCCACCGGCGTCGGCCGGTTCAGCACGACGCCGAGCGAGCCCTCCTCGTCGTGGTCGAGGAGCAGCACGACCGCCCGGTCGAAATTCGGGTCCGCGAGGGCGGGTGTGGCCACGAGCAGCCGCCCTGTGAGCGAGGACACCTCGGTCATGCGTGACATGATCCCGCATCCGGGCGCCGTAGGGGGAGCCAAGCGCAACAACCGCGTGAACGCAGCTCAGGGCGCGGGGAAGTGGAAGATGCGCACTTCACAAAACCGTCACGCTTTGTGCTTTCGTCGGCGCGCTTCGTGTTGTAGCGAACTCATGACGCTCCCTGGCCCCCACGGGCATACGAATATCGGGCCGACCCCCCTTACCCTTGAGCCTGGCCCTGCCCTTCTCTTCGGAACGCGAGATTCATGACCGTCACCGACGATGTCCTCCTTGTCCACGGCGGAACCCCGCTTGAGGGCGAGATCCGTGTCCGCGGCGCGAAGAACCTCGTGCCCAAGGCCATGGTCGCGGCGATCCTCGGCAGTGCGCCGAGTCGGCTGCGCAATGTCCCGGACATCCGCGACGTACGCGTCGTACGCGGCCTGCTGCAGCTGCACGGCGTGACGGTCGGCCCCGGTGAGGAACCGGGCGAGCTGGTGATGGACCCCTCGCACGTGGAGTCGGCGAACGTGGCCGACATCGACGCGCACGCGGGCTCCTCCCGCATCCCGATCCTGCTGTGCGGCCCGCTGCTGCACCGCATCGGCCACGCCTTCATCCCGGGCCTCGGCGGCTGCGACATCGGCGGCCGTCCCGTCGACTTCCACTTCGAGGTGCTCCGCCAGTTCGGCGCGACGATCGAGAAGCGGGCGGACGGCCAGTACCTGGAGGCCCCGCAGCGCCTGCGCGGCACGAAGATCCGCCTCCCCTACCCCTCCGTGGGCGCCACCGAGCAGGTCCTGCTCACGGCCGTCCTCGCCGAGGGCGTCACGGAGCTCTCGAACGCGGCCGTGGAGCCGGAGATCGAGGACCTGATCTGCGTCCTGCAGAAAATGGGCGCGATCATCGCGATGGACACCGACCGCACCATCCGCGTCACCGGCGTGGACAAGCTCGGCGGCTACACGCACCGCGCCCTCTCGGACCGCCTGGAGGCGGCCTCCTGGGCGTCGGCGGCGCTCGCCACGCACGGCGACATCTACGTCCGCGGCGCACAGCAGCGCTCGATGATGACGTTCCTCAACACGTACCGGAAGGTCGGCGGCGCCTTCGAGATCGACGACGACGGCATCCGCTTCTGGCACCCCGGCGGCCAGCTGAAGTCGATCGCGCTGGAGACGGACGTCCACCCCGGCTTCCAGACGGACTGGCAGCAGCCGCTGGTCGTGGCGCTCACGCAGGCCACGGGCCTCTCGATCGTCCACGAGACGGTCTACGAGTCGCGCCTCGGCTTCACGTCCGCGCTGAACCAGATGGGCGCGCACATCCAGCTCTACCGCGAGTGCCTCGGCGGTTCCAACTGTCGCTTCGGGCAGCGCAACTTCCTGCACTCGGCGGTCGTCTCGGGGCCCACGAAGCTGGAGGGCGCCGACCTGGTCATCCCCGACCTCCGCGGCGGCTTCTCGTACCTGATCGCGGCGCTGGCGGCCCAGGGCACGAGCCGTGTCCACGGGATCGACCTGATCAACCGCGGCTACGAGAACTTCATGGAGAAGCTCGTGGAGCTCGGCGCGAAGGTCGAGCTTCCCGGCAAGGCACTCGGCTAGCCGCCGCGCCCCTAAAAGCAAAAAGAACGGCCTCCCGGAAGAATCCGGGAGGCCGTTCTTGCGCCTAGGACTTACTTACCCTTGGCGGCTTCCTTGAGCTTCGAGCCCGCGGAGACCTTCACGCTGTAGCCGGCCGGGATGTTGATCGGCTCGCCGGTCTGCGGGTTACGAGCGGTGCGAGCGGCACGGTGGGTGCGCTCGAAGGTCAGGAAGCCGGGGATGGTGACCTTCTCGTCGCCCTTGGCAACGATCTCGCCGACGGTCTCGGCGAACGCGGCCAGCACGGCGTCGGCGTCCTTGCGAGTCACCTCGGCGCGGTCGGCCAGCGCGGCCACCAGCTCACTGCGGTTCATGTTTGTACTCCCGTGTTCTTCTTGCCGTTGAGGCGTGCCACGCGGCCAGGCCGCGTGTTGGGCAACAGCAAAGTTGATGCTGCCAGGGTCTCGGTCAGGCCCAGGACCCGGGTCCGTCGTCCAGACCCTTGCGCCTGAAGAGGCATCCTGCCCCTACCCACGGCGGTAAAGCCAATCCGGCACCCCTTGGGGTCACACGGAAAGAGCCACCGCACCGGTTGCAGGGGCGGGCCGGGGGCCTGTTTCCCGGCCAGCCTATGGGGCCCGCGGGCCCCGTAAACCGCGACGCGCCGGTAATCAGGCGGTCGTGGCCCCTGTCACAGCCACTCCGGCTGCTTTCGCGGCGTCGCGGACGGCGCCCGCGACGGCTCCAGCGACCTTGTCGTTGAAGACGCTCGGAATGATGTAGTTCGGGTTAAGTTCGTCCTCGGTGACCACGTCGGCCAGGGCCTTCGCGGCCGCCAGCATCATCTCCGTGTTGACCGTGCGCGACTGGGCGTCGAGCAGGCCGCGGAAGACGCCGGGGAAGACCAGCACGTTGTTGATCTGGTTCGGGAAGTCGGAGCGGCCCGTGGCCACGACCGCCGCCGTCTGGCGGGCGATCGCCGGGTCGACCTCCGGGTCCGGGTTCGCGAGCGCGAACACGATGGCACCCTCGGCCATCGCGGCCACGTCGTCGCCGTTCAGCACGTTCGGGGCCGAGACGCCGATGAACACGTCCGCGCCGACGACCGCTTCCTTCAGCGTGCCGGTCAGGCCCTCGGGGTTGGTGTTGTCGGCGATCCAGCGCAGCGGCGAGTCGCTGTCGGCGTCCTTCAGGTCCTCGCGGCCCGCGTGCACGACACCGTGGATGTCGGCCACGACGGCGTTCTTGACGCCCGCCGCGAGCAGCAGCTTGAGGATGGCCGTACCGGCGGCACCGGCGCCCGACATGACGACGCGGATGTCGCCCATGTCCTTGCCCGCCACCCGCAGCGCGTTGGTCAGCGCGGCGAGCACCACGATCGCGGTGCCGTGCTGGTCGTCGTGGAAGACCGGGATGTCCAGGGCCTCACGCAGCCGGGCCTCGATCTCGAAGCAGCGGGGCGCCGAGATGTCCTCGAGGTTGATGCCCGCGAAGCCGGGGGCGATGGCCTTGACGATCTGGACGATGGCGTCGGTGTCCTGGGTGTCCAGGCAGATCGGCCACGCGTCGATGTCGGCGAAGCGCTTGAAGAGGGCCGCCTTGCCCTCCATGACCGGCATGGCGGCCATCGGGCCGATGTTGCCGAGGCCGAGCACCGCGGAGCCGTCGGTGACGACCGCGACGGTGTTGCGCTTGATGGTCAGACGCCGGGCGTCCTCGGGGTTCTCCGCGATCGCCATGCACACGCGGGCCACGCCCGGCGTGTAGACCATGGACAGGTCGTCACGGTTGCGGATGGGGTGCTTGGACTGCATCTCGATCTTGCCGCCGAGGTGCATGAGGAACGTACGGTCGGAGACCTTCCCGAGCGTGACGCCCTCGATGCCGCGGAGCTCTTCGACGATCTCGTCCGCGTGGGACGTCGACGTGGCCGCGATCGTGACGTCGATCCGGAGCTTCTCGTGACCGGAAGCGGTGACGTCGAGGCCGGTCACCGAGCCGCCGGAGGACTCCACGGCGGTGGTCAGCTGCGAGACGGCGTTACCGCCCGCGGGGACCTCCAACCGGACCGTCATCGAGTAGGAGACGCTGGGCGCCGTTGCCATGGCCGACTTCCTCTGCTTTCACCGTGTAGCTGTTGCTGTCCGATGGTCCCACCTACCGGTGAGTACGTGGTAGTCGCATCGGGTTTTGAAGCTAACGTTCATTCGTCTTTTGGAAAGTAGTTTCCACCATACGAGAAGCAGGGGGAAACGGGAAGAGGGAACAGAACGAGGCCCACGTCACGGAAGTGACGTGGGCCTCGCCTCACATTCATGACACCGACCCGCCATGCTCGCCTCGCGGCAAGTGGTCCCTCTAAGGGACGATGGTTGGGCCCGGGGGCTTGGATCGAGCCGGTGCCGTCATCAACGGTAACACCGGAGACTGCAGGGGCAAGGGTCAGTCGCGGAGCAGGTCCGGCACCCCGTTCCCGTCCGGTTCGTCGCGTTCTCCGGAGACCACCGTGAGCTGCTGCGTGGCGCGGGTCAGGGCGACGTACAGGACGCGTAGGCCCGCCGGGGACTCGTCGGCGATCTCGGCCGGGGAGACCACGATCGTGGCGTCGTACTCCAGACCCTTGGCCTCCAGGGAGCCGAGCGCCACGACGCGCTCGCCGAGCCCGGAGAGCCAGCGGGCCGCCTCGTCCCTGCGATTCATCGCCACGACCACGCCGACGGTGCCGTCGACCTGCTCCAGGAGCCGGGCCGCCTCGGCCCTGACGGTGTCCGCGGCCTTCTCCCGTACAACCTCGAAGCGCGGCTGAATACCCGTCGAGCGGACCGCCGATGGGGACTCGGAGCCGGGCATCGCGAGCGCCAGGACCTTCGCTGCCAGCTCGGCGATCTCGGACGGGTTGCGATAGTTCACGGTTAGCGTGAAGTGGCGGCGGGGCCGGGAGCCGAGGGCCTCGTCGCGGGCGGCGCCCGCCTCGTCCGGGTCGGACCACGAGGACTGGGCGGGGTCGCCGACGATCGTCCACGTCGCGTGCCGGCCGCGGCGGCCGACCATCCGCCACTGCATCGGCGTGAGGTCCTGCGCCTCGTCGACGATGACGTGCGCGTACTCGGTGCGCTCCTGGGCGAGGCGCTCGGCGCGCTCGCGCTGGGACTCCTCGCGCTGCGGCATCAGCTCTTCCAGGCCGGTGAGCTGGTCGAGCGGGTCGTACTCGCGCCGCTTCTTCGGGCGGGCCGGGGCGCCGAGGACGGCGGTCAACTCGTCGAGCAGGGCGACGTCGTGGACCGAGAGGGCGTCACGGCGCAGCGACCTGGCGAGCCTGCGGATCTCGCCGGGGTTGAGGATGCGGCGGGCCCAGCGGCCCAGGCGCCGCTCGTCGGACATGGCGGACAGGACCGCGCGGGGCGTCAGCTCCGGCCACCACGCGTCGAGGAAGCGGAGGAACTCGTCCTCGCTCGTGACGTCCTCGTCGAAGGAGGAGCGCAGCTCGGCCGCCAGCTCGGGGTCGGAGTGCCGGCTTCCGGCGCCCGACTGGTCCCAGAGCGCGTCGAGGAGCAGCTTGCGGGCGCGCGGGCGCAGGTGGTTGACGGGGGCGGTGCCGCCGAGGGCGGACTGCCGGATCCGGTTCAGCCGGTCCGCGTCCAGCTCGAGGCGGCGGCCGAAGGCGACGACACGCAGGCGTGTCGGGGTCTCCGTAGGACCGGCCTCGGGCTCGTCGTCGTCGCCGAACGCGAGCTGCTCCTGGACGGCGGACCGCCCCGGGCGTCCCGACTCCAGTGCGCCGCGTGCCGCCTTCCGCAGCACCCGCAGCATCCGCGACGAGCCCTTGACCCGGGCCACCGCCGGGGAGTCGTAGACCGTGGCCTCCGCGCCGTCGACCAGCGAGCCGACCGCGCGGATCGCGACCTGGCCCTCCTCGCCGAGCGAGGGCAGCACGCCCTCGGTGTAGGCGACCAGGAGCGGCGTCGGCGAGACGATCAGGATGCCGCCCGAGTAGCGGCGCCTGTCCTGGTACAGCAGGTACGCGGCGCGGTGCAGCGCCACCGCCGTCTTGCCGGTACCCGGGCCACCCTCGACGTAGGTCACGGACGCGGCGGGGGCCCGGATGACCTGGTCCTGCTCGGCCTGGATGGAGGCGACGATGTCGCGCATCGAGTGGCTGCGGGCCTGGCCGAGGGCGGCCATCAGCGCGCCGTCACCGATCGCGGGCAGCCGCTCGCCGTCCAGGTACGCGGTCAGCTCCGGACGCATCAGGTCGTCCTCGACACCGAGCACCTTGCGGCCCTTGGAGCGGATGACGCGGCGCCGCACCACCCGGCCGGGGTCGACCGGCGTGGAGCGGTAGAAGGGGGCGGCGGCCGGGGCGCGCCAGTCGATGACGAGCGGCGAGTAGTCCGCGTCGAGCACGCCGATACGGCCGATGTGCAGCGTCTCGGCGATGTCGGCCGTGTTGTCCTCCCGGACGGTGCCGTCGGCCGGCTCGAGCGCCGTGTACGCGCCGTCCGGGCCCTTCTTGCCGTCCTTGCCCTGGAGCAGGTCGATACGGCCGAAGAGGAAGTCCTCGAACTCGTTGTTGAGGCGGTTGAGGTGGATGCCCGCGCGGAAGACCTGCGCGTCGCGCTCGGCGAGCGCTCCGGGCGTGCCGACCTGGCCGCGCTTGGTGGCGTCCTCCATCAGGAACTCGGCCTCGTGGATCTTCTCCTCGAGGCGTCGGTAGACGGCGTCGAGATGATTCTGTTCGACACCGAGCTCGCGGTCGCGGACCGAATCCGCGGCCTCGTCCCGACCTGGGTTCGAATCCGATTTCACCGCTGAATCGTGCGGAGCCTGAGCGGCCACCGGGCCCCCTTCTGACGTGCTGGGCAGCCGTCAAAGGTACGCGAAGGGGGGCCCGTAGGGCTACGTGCGGCGCCCGTGTGGTCAGGCGTTCACCTCCACGAGCCGCTTTCCGTCCAGCGTCTCGACCTCGAAGTGGTCGATCTGGCCCCGGTCGAAGGCCGCGCCCCCGTGCACGTACAGAGGCTGCTTCGCATTCGCGTTCGTACTGCTGTCGATGCCGTAGCCCCATTTGGGGACGGCCCAGGTGGTGACCGTCTCGCGCTCGCCGTTCTTGCCGACCGCGACGAGTGAGCACTTCAGCGGGCCCTTGACGTTCTTCAGTTCCAGGACCGTGTGGGTGCCCCAGGCCTTCTTCTCCATGCCGATCGTCGCGGTGACGTTCGTCTTGGCGTCGGTGGCCTTCACCTTGTCCGACATGTGGTGGAAGAAGGCGTCCTTGGCGGGGCTGGTGGAGTGCGGCTCCGCGACGTTGTTGCTCCCGCCGTCGTCCGTCACCGCCAGCACCGTCAGCGGGCCGCCGATGATCAGGGCCGCGGCGGCCGCGACCAGGAAGAGGCCGCGCCTGCGCTTGTGCGCGCGGCGGCGTCCCAGTTCGTCGGCGAGGGACTCCGCGAGGCGGGGGCTCGGGCGGGCCGCGAGGGAGTCGCCGATCTGCGGGGTCGGCTCGCGCGGTGCGCCGCGCTCGGCCGGCAGGTCGGCGAGGGCGGCGAGCATCGGCTCCATGCCCGCGAACTCCTCCAGGTTCCGCGCGCACCGCACGCACGTCGCCAGGTGTGCCTCGAACGCGCTCGCCTCGAAGTCGTCGAGGATGCCCAACGCGTAGGCGCCGACGGTCTCGTGCACGTCGCCCGCCGGCTCATGGCCGAAGGAACCGTACGATCCGTGGCCCGTCGTCATGCCGTCACCCCCCGCTCCTCCAACGCCAGCTTCATCGAGCGCAGCGCGTAGAAGACCCGCGAGCGCACCGTGCCGCTGGGGATGCCGAGCGTCTCGGCCGCCTCGTTGACCGTACGTCCTTTGAAGTACGTCTCCACGAGTACTTCCCGGTGGGCCGGGGTCAAGTCCTCCAGGGCGTCGGAAAGGGTCATCAGCCACAGCGCCTTGTCGATCTCGTCCTCCGCGGGGATGACCTCCAGCGGCGACGGGTCGACCTCCTGCGGCCGGGCCTGCCGACTGCGGTGGCCGTCGATGACGATGCGCCGGGCGACCGTCACCAGCCAGGGGCGTACCGAACCGGTCGCTCGGTTGAGCTGGCCGGCGTTCTTCCAGGCACGGATGAGCGTCTCCTGTACGACATCCTCCGCGCGCTGCCGGTCCCCCGCCACCAAACGGAGCACATAGGCCAGAAGCGGCCGTGCGTGCTCGGCGTAGAGCGCGCGCATCAACTCCTCGTCCGGCTCGGGGGGCCGGGGAGCGCGATGTCGGGCCCCGGGCGGGCGTTCATCGGCCACGGCGGAATCCTTGCGCACGCCTACCTCCGGTGTCCCCTGTTCGGCCATGTCTCTCGGCTGGGCTCACGGGAGGGATACGCAGACGAACTCACGGATGTTCAAAGGGAGTTACGGAACACCACTCACGCCCTGGCCAGAGCCGCCGCTCTACGCCGGTGTCTGGCGCTGCATCCCCCCGGGGGCAACCCCCGGACCCCCGGCCGCAAATGCCGCCGGACCGGCCCCCGACCGCCGCGACAACCGGCGCGCGCCAGCACTCACGCCCTGGCCAGAGCCGCAGCTCTACGCCGGTGTCTGGCCACCCGCTCCCTGTTGCCGCACACCTCGCTGGAGCACCAACGGCGCCTGCGGCCGCGCGACATGTCCAGGTAGATGATGGGGCAGTTGTCGCCCTCGCACTGGCGCAGGGCGCCGCGCACCGTCGGGTCGGTGAGGAGGTCGATGGCGTCTCGCGCGACCGCCGCGAGCAGGGCCGGGCAGCCGGGTTCGATGTGCAGGGAGCGTACGAGGGTGCCGTCGGCCGTGCGTACGGCGCAGGGTGCGGGAGGGGCCGCGCGGGCGAGCAGGTTGACCCGTTCCAGGGCGGCGGGGACCGGGCGGCCGAAGAGTTCGCCGCGCACCAACTGGGCGATGTGGCCGCGCAGTTCACGGAAGGCGGCGAGCCAGGCGGGCGAGCGGTCGGCCAGCGCGGCGGCGGCCGGGACGAGCCCCGCGCCGACCAGCCAGGCGCGCAGCAGGTCGGGGCTCGTGAGGCGTTCGTCGGGGTGCGCGGTGGCGACGAGGTCCAGGCAGAGGCGGCCTGAGTCGAAGCGCAACTCGTAGGGGGGAGGGGCAGTCGGGTGGGGCCCTGTGGGTACTGCTGCCATGCCCTCTACAGTGCCCGCCCACGGGCACGGCCGGAACCCCCGCTGCCGGAACGGGGGTTGATGGGTCAGGGCCGCCCGTACGCCGGCGGGTCATCGTGCAGGATGCGCTGGAAGAGGACGTGGTCGCGCCAATCCCCGTTGATGTGGAGGAACTTGGGCGCGATCCCGTACCGGACGAAGCCGCATTTGGCGAGCACGCGCTGGGACGCCTCGTTGTCCGTGAGCGTGCCCGCCTCGATGCGGTGCAGGCCCAGTTCGTCGCGGGCCGCGCGGCAGATCTCCTCGACGGCGGCGGGGATCAGGCCGCGGCCCCGATGGTCCGCGTCCACCCAGTAGCCGAGGTTGGCGCTGCACAGGGGGCCGAGGTGGATGCCGTTGAGGGCGGCGCGGCCGACCACGCGGTCGTCGGCGGCCCGGTCGAACAGCAGCCACATCGCCCCGCCGGGCTCGGCGATCCGCTCGGCCTGCTCCCGCGCCGTGTAGTACTCCTCGGGCCGGTACGGCTCCCAGGGCTCCATGAACTCACGGTTGCGGATCACGGCATCGGCGAGGCGCTCCGCGTCCTGGGGGACGGCGCGGCGAAGTTCTATGTCGGGACTGATCAGCATCGTCGTACGGTAACCACTTATAGCCCCTGCGGCGATTGAGCAGATTAAGCCCCTCCGGCGATTGAGGAGCGGGGTATGGGGCAGAGCCCCAATCTTTCGCCCCGTCCGGCGCTCGCTCGCGGGGCTCCGCCCCGGACCCCGCTGCTCAATCGCCGCAGGGGCTTAAGAGGGTCACGCGTCCGCGTACTTCGCGTCCGCCGCCGGGTCAAGGGCCAGCCGGTACCCCCGCTTGACCACGGTCTGGATCAGCTTCGGCGTCCCGAGCGACGACCTGAGCCGGGCCATCGCCGTCTCCACCGCGTGCTCGTCGCGGCCCGCGCCCGGCAGCGCGCGCAGCAGCTCCGCGCGGGACACCACCCAGCCGGGGCGGCGCGCGAGGGAGCGCAGCAGCGACATGCCCGCGGGCGGCACCGGGCGCAGCTCGTCGTCCACGACCACGGCCTGCCCGCGGATCTGCATCTGGTGGCCCGCGATCGGCAACGTACGCGCACGCGTCGGCAGTTCCTTGCACAGCAGCTGCACCAGGGGGCCGAGCCGGAAGCGCTCGGGCTGCACCGTGTCCACGCCGTGCACCTGCAGCGGCACCGCCGTGACCGGGCCGACGCACGCCGCGAGCACGTCGTGGTGCAGGGCCGCGAGCAGTTCCGCCGTAAGGCCCCGCTCCTCCGCGCGGCGCAACAGCGCCGTCGCCGCGGGGGCCGAGGTGAACGTCAGCGCGTCCACTCCGCCCGACACCGTGGCGTCGAGGAGGCGGTCGACCGGCCCGATGTCCTGCGGCGGGAGCCAGCGGTAGACGGGCACGCCGACCACTTCGCCGCCCGCCTCGCGCAGCGCCTCGACGAAACCGGGGAGCGGTTCGCCGTGCAACTGCACCGCGATGCGCCGTCCCTCGACGCCCTCGTCGAGCAGCCGCTCCAGGACCTCGGCCATCGACTCGGACGACGGCGACCACTCCTCGGTGAGGCCGGCCGCGCGCACCGCGCCCTTGACCTTCGGGCCGCGCGCGAGGAGCTCGACGCCGCGCAGGCGTCCGAGCAGGTCCTCGCCCAGGCCCCAGCCGTCGGCGGCCTCGACCCAGCCGCGGAAGCCGATGGCGGTGGTGGCGATCACCACGTCCGGCGCCTGGTCGATCAACTCCTTGGTGGCGACGAGGAGTTCGCTGTCGTCCGCGAGCGGAACGATGCGCAGGGCGGGCGCGTGCAGCACCTGGGCGCCGCGCCGCTGGAGCAGCGCGCCCAGTTCGTCGGCGCGGCGCGCCGCGGTCACGCCCACGGTGAAGCCCGCGAGCGGCCCGTGGGCCTGCTCCGGCCTCGTGGCCTGCTGTTCCTCGTCCATGCTGGTTCTCGCCCCGCTCGACGTTTCTTCCGTGCACCGGGTGCACCGGTGCGTCGTCCGAGCCTGTCAACGCTCCGTGTCGGACCCGGATCAACGTTATTGCGTACGTGTTACGGGGCCAATTGTCACACCTCCGCGTAGCTGAGCTGCGGCTTTGCCTCCGCCGTTGAGCTCGCGACGGTGCGCGGCGCCGGGCGGCGAAGGTATACGGCCCAGGTCACCGCGAAGCACACGGCGTAGAAGGCGAGGAAGGCGACGAAGGCCCCGGTGCCGGTGCCCGCCGTCTGGAAGGACTGCCGGAACGCCAGGTTGATGCCGAGCCCGCCGAGCGCGCCGACGGCGCCGATCAGCCCCATGGACGCGCCGGAGAGCCGCCGCCCGTACGCCGCCGCCGCCTCGCCCGTGAGCCCCTTGGCCTGCGCCTTCGTTTGGAAGATGCCGGGGATCATCTTGTACGTCGACCCGTTGCCGAGCCCGCTCAGCACGAACAGGGCGATGAAGGCGACGGTGAACAGGGTGAGCGACTTCTCGACCGAGGCCAGGATCACGACGGCGGTGGCGAGGGCCATGCCGACGAAGTTCCACAGCGTGATGCGCGCGCCGCCGTACTTGTCGGCGAGCTTGCCGCCGACGGGCCGGATGAGCGAGCCGAGCAGCGGGCCGATGAAGGTGACGCCGGCCGCCTGGAGCGGCGTACGGCCGAACTGGGTCTGGAGGACGAGGCCGAAGGCGAAGGAGTAGCCGATGAAGGACCCGAACGTACCGATGTAGAGGAACGACATGATCCAGGTGTGGGCGTCGCGTACTGCGTCCTTCGCGGCGCCGGTGTCGTTCTTCACGGTCGCCAGGTTGTCCATGAACAGCGCGGAGCAGACGGTCGCGACGACGATCAGCGGAATGTAGATCCCGAGCAGCACGCGCGGGCCGCCGCTCGCGCCGATCACGGCGAGCGCGACGAGCTGGATGACGGGGACGCCGATGTTGCCGCCGCCCGCGTTCAGGCCGAGCGCCCAGCCCTTCTTCCGCAGCGGGAAGAAGGAGTTGATGTTGGTCATGGAGGAGGCGAAGTTGCCGCCGCCGACGCCGGTGAGCGCCGCGCACCACATGAAGGTGGTGTACGAGGTGCCCGGCTCCATCACCGCGAACGCGGCGATGGACGGCACGAGCAGCATGCTCGCCGAGACGATCGTCCAGTTGCGGCCGCCGAAGACCGCGACGGCGAACGTGTAGGGCACCCGCGCGAAGGCCCCCACCAGCGTCGCCATCGACACGAGGAAGAACTTCCCCGCCGGGTCGATCCCGTACTCGGGCCCCATGAACAGGACCATCACCGACCACAGGGTCCAGATGGAGAACCCGATGTGCTCGGACAGGACGGAGAAGGCGAGGTTGCGCCGGGCGGTCCTCGCCCCCGTCTCCTCCCAGAACACTTCGTCCTCGGGATCCCACCGCTCGATCCAGTTCCGGCTCCGGGGCTGTTCCTTGGGGCCAGGCATCTCACGCCTCCAGGTCACGGTTCGCAGCTGATGTGACCGAAGGTAGGGAGGCCAAATTTCCGGACTGTGGCGTGGAGTGACCGTCGGGGAACGTTGCTCTCACCCGGCCGGTGCGCAGATGGTGAGGCTATGGCGGAGCTTCAGGAGCGCGCCGCCGGGTCGCCCTCAAGCGTCTGCGGGTCGAAGAGCAGCACGGTACCGGCGAAGAACAGCGTGAGGAACGGGCCGATGAGATACGGGACCAGGACCGTGAACACCGCGGAACCCGTGCTGCTGGACGGCGCCATCAGCTCGACGGTGAGCGCTTCCATGCCCAGGTAGTGCATGGCGCAGACGGCCACACCCATGAGCAGGCTGGCGCCGAGGCTGACGAGGAACCCGCGTACGTTCATGATCAGCCACAGGGCGGCGGTGGCCGCCACCACGGCCACGCCCACCGAGGCGGCCACGACGGGCGCGCTGTAGTGAAGGGACCCGGCGAACTGCATGGCGGCCATGCCCAGGTAGTGCATGGCCGCGACGCCGAGCCCCATGAAGAGACCCGCGCCGAGCAGGATCGGCGTGCGCTGCGCGCCGTAACCGGCGGCGAAGACCCCCACGCCGACCACGAGAATCGCGACGGCGAGGCTGAGGAAGGTGAGCCGGGCGTCGTAGTCGATGTGCGCGCCGTGGACCTGGAAGCCCATCATCGCGATGAAGTGCATGGACCAGATGCCGACGCCCAGCGAAAGCGCGCTGTACGCCAGCCACTTGGGGCGCCCCGTGTCGAGCTGCCGCGCCCGCACGGTGCAGCGCAGCCCGATTCCCCCTCCCAGGCTGGCCACTAAGAACGCTGCCACCGGGGTCACCGCCCCATAGCCGAACCCGTCCACCGTCGCCTGCACGTCACACCTTCACCTGGTCGCCCCGTCGGCGCTCGTCCGTCGCGAGCGCCCCGGAACTACGCTACCGAGCCCCTCCATCGCTTGGGCGCCAAAAATCCACACCTCCACCACATCGTGACCCGGCGGCCCCTCAGCCGTGCCGCGCCTTCTTCCGACCCTTCCGCGACCCGTCCGGCCACAGGCGCGGTCTGCGCTTCGCGGCGAGGTCCTCGACCCAGCCGGTGGCGACGATCGCCAGGCCGATGAGCGGCCAGATGAGGACGAACGACCAGAGCATGTACGTCGTGTCCAGCGCGGAGCTCAACCGGTCGTCCATGAAGGGCAGTTGGTAGAGCAGGTCGATCAGCGGGAACGTCGCCATGATGAGCAGGTTGTGCCACAGATAGATCGTGACGGCCCTGTTGTTGGCCAGCGTCACCAGGCGGTCCCAGCGGGCGAGCCGGCCCGGCAACTGCTGCCAGGACGGGGCGTACTGGAGCAGGATGACGACGAACCCGAGGGACCAGGCCGCCTGCGCCAACGGGATCTCGTTCAGATCCCAGCCCTCTTCGGAGAGATGGCCCGAGGCCCACCACAGGCCGAACCCCATGAGCAGCGCCGCGCAGGACACCGCGGCGTAGCGCGGCACCTTCTGCAGTACGCCCTCCTGGTGCGCGAAGCCGAGGACCCAGCAACTGCCGTACACGGCGAAGTCGGTGACGGCCTCGCCGGTGCGGCCGGGGATCTCCACCAGGCCCGTGCCGATCACGGCCGTGAGGGCGAGCGGGGCGCACAGCGTCGCCCACGGGAGCTTGCGGAACGCCTTGAGCAGCAGCGGGGACGCGAGCACGAACCACAGGTAGGCGCGCAGGTACCAGAGCGGTCCGATGCCCTGCTCGGCCCACGTGGTCTCCAGGAAGCCGGGCGGGTTGGCGATCTCCCACGGGTAGGCGGGGGCGCCGAACGGGATCACGTAGTTGACGACGCCGAGCCAGCCCCAGGCGCCGCCACCGGTGTCGGGGTCCTTGCCCGGGTTCCAGCCGCCCACGAACAGCAGCGGCAGCACCAGCGCGCTGAACACCCACATCGGCGGAAGCAGCCGCCGCAGCCGCCCTCGGACGACGCTCAGCGCGGGCCTGCTCAGGGAGCGCGCCATCAGCGATCCGGCGAGCGCGAACATCACGCCCATGGAGGGGAATACGACCGAGAGCCAGACCCAGCCGAACAGGTGGTAGGCGATGACCCGGACGAGCGCGATGGACCGCAGCAGGTCGAGGTAGCGGTCCCTGCCGGGCTTCTTGGGCGCGGCGGCGGGCTCCGTGGATGTCGACCGGGCGGGCGTCGACTGGGTGGGCAGCGCCTGGGTGGGCAGCGCGCGCGTGGGGTCGGCGTTGCCTTCGTACGTCGGGTACGTCATGCCACCGGCCTCCGCTCGTCACCGGAGACGGAGGTCGACCGCTGGTGCGGCACCCGGCCGCCGAGGCCCACGCCCACCACGCCGGTGCGGCGCAGCTTCTGCCAGCGCAGCCGGCCACCGGTGAGCGCGGTGATCCAGGACTGGAGCAGCACGACGTACATCAGCTGCCGGTACAGGAGTTGCTGGAGCGGGAGGGATATGAGGTGCGTCATGCGTTCCTTGTCGAGCCGGAAGGCGTACGCCGCGCAGACCGCCTGGAGCGCGAGCACGCCGAACCAGGCGCCGACCGTCTTCTCCGTCGGGCCGAACACGAGCCCGTAGATGAGGAAGATGTCGATCAGCGGGGCCAGGAGCGGGGCCAGCACCATGAAGAGCGAGACCAGCGGGAGACCGACCCGGCCGAAGCGGCCCGAGGGCCCCTTGTCGACGAGGGCTCTGCGGTGCTTCCAGATGGCCTGCATCGTGCCGTACGACCATCGGTAGCGCTGCGACCACAGCTGCTGGACGGTCTCCGGGGCCTCGGTCCAGGCGCGTGCCTTCTCGGCGTAGACGACGCGCCAGCCGTCGCGGTGCAGCGCCATCGTGACGTCGGTGTCCTCGGCGAGCGTGTCGTCGCTCATGCCGCCGACGCGCTCCAGGGCGCTGCGGCGGAAGGCACCGACCGCGCCGGGGATCGTCGGCATGCAGCGCAGGATGTCGTACATGCGGCGGTCGAGGTTGAAGCCCATCACGTACTCGATGTGCTGCCACGCGCCGATCAGCGAGTCCCGGTTGCCCACCTTCGCGTTGCCCGCGACGGCGCCGACGCTCGGGTCGCCGAACGGCTGGACCAGTTCGCGCACGGTGGCCGGCTCGAAGACCGTGTCGCCGTCCATCATCACGACGAGGTCGAACCGGGCGTTCGCCAGGCCTCTGTTGAGGGCCGCGGGCTTGCCCGCGTTGTGCTGCCGGACGACGCGGACGCCGGGCAGCCGCATGTTCTCCACGATGCGCGCGGTGCCGTCCGTCGAACCGTCGTCGATCACGACGACCTCGATGGGATGCTCGCTCAGCATCAGCGAACGGACCGTGTTCTCAATGCACTTGGCCTCGTTGAAGGCCGGCACGAGGACGGAGACCGGCTCCGTGATCGGCCGCCCCCACGCGAAGCCCTTGCGGCGCACCCTGCGCGCGTGCACCCCGGACAGGACCAGCATCAGGCCGAAGCGGGACATGACGAGGACGCCGATGACGGCGAGGCCGACGACGAGGACGCCCGTGATGTTGTCCGAGGCCTCCACCGCGTAGACCCACGCCTTGCCCTTCCACAGCTCCAGGCCGCTGACGGGCGTGTGCGCGCCGGGCATCCCGAGGGCTTCGGTCAGGTTCGCGAACTTGTAGCCACTGCCCTGGAGTTCGGGCAGGAAGCGGTCGAGCGCGGCGACGGTCTGCGAGCGGTTGCCACCGGAGTCGTGCATCAGGACGATCGCGCCCTTGCCGCCCTTGGGCGTGGCACGGCGGATGATCTCGTCGACGCCGGGGCGCTTCCAGTCCTCGCTGTCCGTGTTGTTGACGACCGTGATGTAGCCGCGCGAGCCGATGTACTTGGTCACCGGCCACGACGCGTCGTCCATGGCGTCGGCGAACGAGGAGTACGGCGGCCGGAACAGGGACGTGCGCACGCCGGCCGCGCCTTCGAGGGCCAGTTGGTTCTGCGACAGCTCCCAGTCGATTCGCTTCTTCGACTGGTAGGAGAGGTCGGGGTGGTTGAAGGTGTGCAGGCCGACCTCGTGCCCCTCGTCGACCATGCGGCGCACCAGGTCGGGATGGCGGGAGGCCATGGTGCCGGTGACGAAGAAGACGGCGTGCGCGTCGTGCTTCTTGAGGACGTCGAGGACCTTCGGGGTCCACTCCGGGTCGGGGCCGTCGTCGAAGGTGAGCACCAGTTGGTGCTCACCTATGGAACGGCTGGTCTCCCGGCCGCCCCTGGTGTCGATGACGGGTCCGCCGTCGAGGATCTTCTCCGGCACCTTGTCGGTGGCCGCCTCGGGGCGGATGCGGTGGTCGGCGAGGATCTCGCTGTGGACGTAGCCGCGCAGCATCAGCATCGCGATCACGGCGACGAGCAGCAGCGAGGGCAGCAGGTAGCGCAGCGGAAGGCGGCGCCTGCGGGCCGCGGCTGGTGCGCGATGTGAGCGGTCGGACATCTACAGGACGCTGCTTTCCAGGAGCGGGACAGGCTGGACGAGGGGCGCTACGAGCAGGTGTACGAGGCCGCCGGCGAGGGCGTCCGTACCATCGGCCCCGGATCCGTCCGCCGGGCCGCTCGGCTGGTCGCCGGGGTCCGTCGACGGGTCGGCGGAGCCGCCGCCGGACGGTTCCGTCGTCGGATCGCCGCTGTCGTCCGGCTTCGTGGGCTTCACGGTCGGCGACGTCCCGCCGCCCGTGGGCCTGCTGGACGGCGAGGTCCCCGTCGACGGCTGCCCCGACGTGCCGGCCCCGGCCGACGACGACGCGCTCGCGCCGGGCGCCGCGGGAGCGCTCGAAACGGCGCCGCCGGAGGCGCTGGGCCGCGGGGTGGCGCCCGGCGACCCGGACGTCGAGAGGGACGGGGTGGGCTCGGACGGTTCGGTGCCCACCTTGTCCGCACCCTTGCCCTCGGCGGGCATGGGCAGCCACGGCGCGTCGGAGTTCCCGGAGAAGACGGTGACCACGATGACGACCGCGTAGACCGCGATGGCCAGGCCCGCGGCCACGCCGAACCGGCGGAAGTTGCGGCCGCGCCGCCCCGAGTCGTCGACGAAGACGGGGAGTTCCTTGTCGTCCACGCCCGCCGGCTCCGCGCCGAGAGGCGTGGGCGCACCCGGTCTCGCGCCGACCGGGCCGCCCAACTGCCGACCTGTGAAGTCGAGTTGGACCGTCACCTCGTGCGGGTCATGGGTCGGCCCCGCCGGGCCGTTCTCTCGAGAGTTCTCCACCGTACGCACATCCCCCCAAGGACACATTCATGGGTGCGCGGGCGATGTCGCGGGCCTTCGCAGACCGAACCGGGCCCCCACCCGATCCGAGCGCCCCCACTATCACATCGCACCCGAGTCCAGAATGTAGCGCACACCAGTGACACCCACGCACACACCTCATTCACGACTCAACATAATCTGCACATCTGTGGCTGGAATCCATGCCTCCGCGGGCCGTTCCAGCCACCCGCTCTCCGCCGCGAGTGCGGCCGCCGCGGCCCGAAGCGCCTCGATACCGGGGTGCTTACGACCCTTTCGCCACACGAGTGACACGGGCGACAGCGGCACCGGGTCGACGAGCGGGCGCAGCACCGACCCCGGCATGGCCGGAAAATCGATCCCGGTGAGGACCGGGTTCCCGTACTTGTCCATGATCCGGCGGAACTCCTCCTTGCCGACGGCGAGCGGCGCGGGCGGCGCGACGCGGATGCCCCGGCCCTCGAACAACTGCCGGGCGAGATCGGTCCATTCGGGCGTGCGGGGGTTGCCGGCGCCCGCGTAGACCGACTCACCGGCGAGCCGGTCCAGGGGCACGGCGTCGAGCGCCACCAGCGGATGGTCCTCCGGCAGCATGATCGCCATCGGCTCGTAGCGCACGGGCTGTTGGGACAGCCGCGCGCGTACGGCGGGGTCGAGTCCGGCGAACCGGCCGAAGGACACGTCGAGCCGCCCCGCGAGGAGTTCCGCCGCGGCGCCGGTCAGACCGCTCTCGTAGCGGGCCATCAGCTCGTGGTCAGGGGCGAGTTCACGGGCCCGCGCGAGCACCCGCTCATGCGCGAGACCCGGGCTGTTGACGTCGACGAGCAGCGGCCGGTCGGCGGCGGCGGGCCGGGTGAAGGCCGTGAGCAGCTCGTCCTGCGCCGCGATCACGCGCCGCGCGTGCGGCAGCAGCCGGGCCCCGTCCGTGGTGAGCGTCACCTGCCGGGTGGTGCGGCCGAAGAGGTCGACGCCCAACTCCCGCTCCAGGCGCCGGATGTCACGGCTGAGCGCCTGCTGGGCGACGTACAGTCGGGCGGCCGCGCGGGTGAAGTGCAGCTCGTCGGCGACGGCGAGGAAGGCGCGCAGCAGGCGGGGTTCGACGTTCGCGGGAGGCATCGGGCGAACGTACAACGCAGGCGCGTGAAAATTAACAACGCGGGCGCGTGAATCGGCACCGAGTAAGTGTTGGACCGCGCACGTGACCTGCGGCGACGCTCTTGGCATGACCACCGAGTCCGTCGAGTCCACCGCCACGTCCTACACCCGGCTGTTCGCCCTCCCCGGCGCCCGCGCCTTCACCCTCGGCAACCTCATCGCCCGCTTCCCGCAAGGGATGTTCAGCATCAGCGCGGTGATCATGATCTCCGGCTCACGCGGCTCGTACGCGCTCGCGGGCGCCGTCACCGCCACAGGTCTTGTCGCCAACGCGCTCGTCGGCCCGTGGACGGCGCGCCTCGTGGACCGCCACGGGCAGGCGCGGGTCGCGGTGCCGGCCACCGTCATATCGGCCTGCGGCTCGCTCGCCCTGCTCCTGTGCGTGCACTTCGGGGCGCCCAACTGGACGCTGTTCGCCGCCTACTTGGCGTCCGCGACGACCCCCAACACGGGCGGCATGTCCCGGGCCCGCTGGGCGCACCTGCTGAAGGAGACCCCGGACGCCCTGCACACGGCGAACTCCTTCGAGCAGGCGGCGGACGAGCTCTGCTACATGCTCGGCCCCGTAGTGGCCGCCTTCCTGTGCGGCTCACTGTTCCCTGAGGCGGGCACCCTGGTCAGTGCCGTGCTCATGGTGACCGGCGTGCTGATCTTCGCCGCGCAACGCGCGACGGAACCGCCGCCCCACGCACGTACGAAGGCGACGAAAACGCCGCTACGCGCGCGTGGCATGCCACCCCTGCTGCTCGCCTTCCTCGCCACGGGCGCGATCTTCGGCTCCCTGGAGGTGGTCACGGTCGCCTTCGCCGACGCGCAGGGCCACAAGGTGTGGGCGGGCGGCATCCTGGCGCTCCAGGCGGCGGGCTCCTGCGCGGCGGGACTGATCTACGGGGCGTGGCGGCCGGCGGGCCCGGCGGCCCGCCGCCATCCGCTCTGCGTGGCGGCGATGGCGGCCCTGATGACGCTGCCGCTGCTCGCCGCCTGGCTCACGGGCTCCCTGTACGTCCTCGGGGGCGCGCTCCTGGTCGCGGGCATGGCCACGGCGCCGACGATGGTGACGGGCATGACCCTGGTCCAACAGCGCACGCCCGAGGGCCAGTTGAACGAGGGCATGACGCTCGCCGTGACCGGCATCCTCACCGGCATCGCCTGCGGCTCCGCGACGGGCGGCGCCGCGGTGGAGCACTGGGGCCCCACCGCGGCGTACACGGTGCCGGTCACGGCGGCGGCATGCGCCCTGCTGCTGGCGCTGTACGCCTACGTACGGTCCGCCCGCTAGGAGGTCAGCGAGGTCAGCACGTGGCCGGCTTGCGCCACGAGCACTCCAGGCCGCCGTCCCGCTCGGCGGCCGGAATGGAGCGCGTGGACTTCGGAGCGACGGCCGTCGCCTCCTTCGAGGTCGACTTCGCGAGGGTCACGACGACGGCGTCCTCCAGCGGCTTCACGGAGTCGACCAGGTAGTTGTTCTGGACGACGCTGTAGACGAGCAGCCGGCCGTCGGCGTCCTTCACGTAGCCCGAGAGCGCCGACGCGCCGGTCAACGACCCTGTCTTGCCACGGGCGTTGAGAGCGGCGGGCGTGTCGCACATCCGGCTCCGCAGCGTCCCGCCGACGAACCGGTCCGGGTCACAGGCCACGGGCAGCGACCTGTACCAGTCGGCGTACCAGGACTCGTCCTGTACGGAGAGGAGGAGGTCGGCGAGCTGCCGGGCGGCGAAGTTGTCCTTCCTCGACAGACCCGACCCGTCGACCTGCCGCACCTTGGTGGCGTCGACCCCGGCGCCCTTCAGATAGTCGGCGACGGCGTCGACGCCGTCACCCCAACTCCCGGGCTTCCCTGTCGCCTTGTACCCCATGGCCTTGGTGAGCGACTCGGCGTGCATGTTGTTGGAGAGCTTCATGAAGGGGATCAGCAGGTCCTTCAGGGGCATGGAGTCGTGCGCGGCGAGCCGCTTCGCGCCCTTGGGCGTGGCCTGCCCCAGCTTGGTGGAACCGCCGACCTTCACCCCGTGCGCGGCGAGCGCGTCCCGGAACACAGCGGCCGCGTACCCGGTCGGCTCCCAGACGGTCACCCACTCCTTGGTGGTGTCCCCGCCCACCGGGGCGGTGCCGCTCACGGTGATGGTGTTGGTCCCGTGCCGCCGCTCGACGGCGACGGTGTCGTCTCCCCCGGCCCCGACGGTGGATGCCTGCACGTCGAGGTGCACATAGTCGTTCTTCGGGGTGACGCTGACGGCGGGCTTGTCCCCGGCCTTCGCGCCGGGCTTCACCTCGACGATGACGGTCCCGGTGTCGTAGTCGGTGTCGGGCGCGACGCTCAGCGCGCTGATCTGGGCGGCGTAGTACGAGGACTCGTCGTCGCCGCCCCAGGTGTCGCCGATCCGGTGGTCGTCGAACCGGGTGTCGTCGGCGACGAGCCGCCCGCTCACCCGCTTCACACCGGCCGCGGCGACGCCGGCGGCGAGCTTGTCGTAATCGGCGGCGAGAGTGGTCGGGTCCCCGGTGCCGCGCAGATACAGGTCCCCGTCGAGCGTCCCGCCCCGCACCCGCCCGCCGGCGAGCACGTCCGTGCCGAACCGGTAGTCGGGGCCGAGGGTCCCCATGGCCGCGGCGGAGGTGGCGAGCTTCGTGTTGGAGGCGGGCATCAGCCGCCCGGTCGGATTGTGCTGGTACAGGGTCTCCCCGGTCTTCGCGTCGGCCACGACGACACTCGCGGCGCCGCCCTCCATCCGCGCGTCCCCGAGAATCGTGTCGATCGCCTCCGGCAACCCACTGGGGGCGGAATCGGCACCGGCGGGGCCACCACCCCAACTCAGCGTGGCGGCAACGAAGATGACTACGGCGGGCAGGGCCCATCTCGATCCCTTACGTCTCCTCATGCCACAGGAGCATCCCGGAAGCGCAGGGCCCCGCCAAGACCGCCCACACACGACAAAGGCCCGGCTGTGTGAACAGCCGGGCCTGAATCGCATGGGATGCGGTGGTGGAGATGGCGGGAATCGAACCCGCGTCCAACGGTGCAGCAGCAGGGCTTCTCCGTGTGCAGTTCGCTTCGATTTTCTCGGCCCCGGTGATCACGCGAACAAGTCGCCGACGGGCCCAGCCACTGTTTGATTTCCTTTTCCGCCCCGTGGCCGGACGGAAAAGTTTAGTCCCCTAGATTATGCCAGGATCCGGGCCGGGAACACTCCCGGGCTGACACCCTTTAGGGTCCCTCACTCACTGCTTATTAGGCAGCGAGGGCGAAGGACTGGGAATCGCTCTTAGAATTGGCGATTATTGGTTGCGACATATGGTTAACGAGATCATTGCCGCTTCCTCGACACGCTTCCCCTGCTTCGACATCCGCTGTCGAAACCGATCATCCCCATGTTGTTTTTTCAAAGGTGGACCTTGCGGTCCGTGTCCCTGCGGTGAGGAACACTGCCATCGTACGTGACCAACGCCCGACGATGCCAGCGTATTCCTGACGGCTTGACGGGCGTCACCCCATCCGCTCGTTGTTGCGCTGCCGCCGCTTCGCCGACGCGATCGCCCGGTCCGAGTCACGCCGGTCCTGCTTCTCGCGCAGCGTCTGCCGCTTGTCGTACTCCTTCTTGCCCTTGGCGAGCGCGATCTCGGCCTTCGCCCGGCCGTCCTTGAAGTAGATCGCCAGGGTCACGATCGTGTGACCGGTCTCCTCGGACTTCGACTCCAGCTTGTCGATCTCCTCGCGGTGCAGCAGCAGCTTGCGCTTGCGGCGCACCGCGTGGTTCGTCCAGGTGCCCTGGTTGTACTCGGGGATGTGGGCGTTGTGCAGCCACGCCTCGCCCCCGTCGATCTGGACGAAGGCGTCGGTCAGCGAGGTGCGGCCCTGCCGCAGCGACTTGACCTCCGTGCCGGTCAGCACGATGCCGGCCTCGTAGGTGTCCATGATCAGGTAGTCGTGGCGCGCCTTCTTGTTCTGCGCGACGATCTTGCGCTTGCCGTCCTTCTTCTCGGACGACGCCCCCTTGCCCTGCTTGGGCTGGGACTCCTTCGGTACATACATTGCCTTGGCCATAGTGCTGGCCATTTTCGCACTACGAGGGGGCCCCGAGGCCAGTCAATACTGTCTCCGCCCGTCGCAGGGTGTCCGCCTCGGTCTCCAGATCGGGGGTGATGCCACGGCCGTCGACCGCGCGGCCCGAAGGGGTGCGGTAGTGCCCGACGGTGAGCTCCGCCACGGAGCCGTCGGGCAGCCGGCTCGGCATCTGGACCGAACCCTTGCCGAAGGTCCTGGAGCCCACGACGACCGCGCGGCCGCGGTCCTGAAGGGCGCCGGTGAGCAGCTCGGCCGCGCTCATCGTCCCGCTGTCGACGAGCACGACCACCGGTCTGGACGTGTCGGCCCCCCGCTGTGCGTGCAGGGCCCGCTGCGCCCCGCGCACGTCGTACGTCGCCACGAGCCCGCCGTCGAGGAAGGCGGAGGACGCCCTGACCGCCTCCGCGACCAGGCCTCCTGAGTTGCCCCGCAGGTCGAGCACGACGCCCGCGCGCGGGGGTGCCGCGCCGACCGCCGTGCGCACCTGGTCGCCGACGCCCTTCGTGAAGGCGCTCACCTTCACGAGCGTCGCGCCGTCGGGCAGCTGCGTGGAGGCGACGGAGTCGGTCGACAGGTTGGCGCGGCGCAGGGTCTCGCTCCACGCGCGCGTGCCGCGCTGCAGGCCGACGTGGACGGGGGTGCCCGCGTGCTTGCCCCGCAGGAGTCCGAGGACCTCGGTGACGGGGTGGCCGGTGACGGGCTCGCCGTCGACCGCCGCGATCCGGTCGCCCTCGCGGATGCCGGCCTGCTGCGCGGGCGATCCCCGCCGGACCTTGGAGACCTGCACCCACCCGTCGGCGGTGCGGCGGGCCCGCAGGCCGATGCCGGTGTACTCGCCGTCGAGGGACTGCTCGAACTCCTCGTACTCGCCGGGCGAGTAGACGGAGCCCCAGCGGTCGCCGCTGCGGCTGACGGCGTCCTGGGCTGCCTTTGCGGGCGATTTCCCGTCGGCCATCGCCTCGGCCGCCGCGTCGCTCGGATCGGTCGGTCCCGCGAGCGGCTTCTCGTGCGCGGCGACGAGCGAACCGTCCGCGCTCTCCTTGGGTTTTTGGTGCTCACCCGGCCAGGAGCCGGTCGCGGCGCCCGCCGCGAGGACCGTCACGAAGATCAATGTCAGGGTCGCCCCGCGGCCGATGCGGCGGGGCCTGGAGTACAACTCCGGACCTGACATGTCGGTGAGTCTAGGACAATGAAGGGCGCCGTACGGGCCGTTGACCCGCACGACGCCCCGTGGCGCGAAGGACTCTCGTCACACCTTCAGGTACTTGCGCAACGCGACGAACGCGGCAAGCGCCGGCATCAGCACACTCACGGCGAGGATCAGCGGCAGCTTCGTCAACACCGAGTCCCAGCCGATGAAGTTGATGAGCTGCAACTTGTCGGAGAGGGCCACTCCGTTGTCGATCACGAAGTACTGGCCGGCCGCGAGGAACACACAGGCGATGCCGCCGCCGATGAGCCCGGCGACCGCGGCCTCCATGATGAACGGCGCCTGGATGTAGAAGCCGGACGCGCCGACGAGCCGCATGATCCCGGTCTCGCGACGGCGGCTGAACGCGGACACCCGGACGGTGTTCACGATCAACAGCAGCGCGACCACGAGCATCACCACCATCACCGCGCCCGCCGCGTAGTTCAGGTAGCCGAGCAGCCGGAAGAGGTTGTCGAGCACGCCCTTCTGGTCCTGCACGGACTGCACGCCGGGCCGCCCGTTGAACGCGGTCGCGATGACCTCGTACTTCTCCGGGTTGTTCAGCTTGATCCGGTACGACTCCTGGAGCTGGTCCGGCGTGAGGGAGCTGGCCAGCGGGGAGTCGCCGAACTGCTCCTTGTAGTGCTTGTACGCCTGGTCCTGCGACTCGTGCGCCACGGAGTCGACGACGGGCAGCTTCTTGAGGTCCCGCTGGATCTCGTTCTTCTGCTCGGTCGTGACCGGGCCCTTGGCACAGTTCGGGTCGGAGTCGGCGTCCCCCTTGTTGCACAGGAAGATCGAGACGTTGACCTTGTCGTACCAGTAGCCCTTCATCTGGTTGACCTGGTCGCTCATGAGCAGCGAGCCGCCGAACAGGGCGAGCGAGAGGGCAACCGAGATGATCACGGCGAAGGTCATCGTGAGGTTACGGCGGAGTCCTACGCCGATCTCCGACAGAACGAATTGGGCACGCATAGCGTCACTAACGCCTTTCGCAGCTTTCTTTCTCGGTACTTCTCGCGGTTCTCAGTGCTGGTAGCCGTACACGCCGCGCGACTGGTCGCGCACGAGGCGGCCGTGCTCCAGCTCGATGACGCGCTTGCGCATCTGGTCCACGATGTTCTGGTCGTGGGTGGCCATGATCACGGTGGTGCCCGTCCGGTTGATCCGGTCGAGCAGCTTCATGATGCCGACCGAGGTCTGCGGGTCGAGGTTGCCGGTCGGCTCGTCCGCGATCAGCAGCTTGGGCCGGTTGACGAAGGCTCGCGCGATGGCCACGCGCTGCTGCTCACCGCCGGAGAGCTCGCCGGGCATGCGGTCGTCCTTGCCGCCGAGGCCGACGAGGTCGAGGACCTGCGGCACGGACTTGCGGATCTCACCGCGGGACTTGCCGATGACCTCCTGGGCGAAGGCGACGTTCTCACCGACCGTCTTGTTGGGCAGGAGCCGGAAGTCCTGGAAGACCGTGCCGAGCTGGCGGCGGATCTGCGGGACCTTCCAGTTGGATACGCGTGCGAGGTCCTTGCCCAGGACGTGCACCTGGCCGTGGCTCGCCCGCTCCTCGCGCAGCACGAGGCGCAGGAACGTCGACTTGCCGGAGCCGGACGAGCCGACCAGGAAGACGAACTCACCACGCTCGACCTCGAGGGAGACATCCCTGAGGGCGGGCCGGGTCTGCTTGGGATAGACCTTGGAGACGTTGTCGAATCTGATCACGGGTGCACCACGGGTAGCCGGAGGTAGGTGTGCGTGACCATACGCGAAGCGGCGCACGGAGCGCAGGCGCCGTCCCTCGTTGAGCGTTTTGTCCCGCTGTGTTGCCGCGTTCGGCGCCGGAATTGTCCGCCCCGTACCTGGTCAGGGGCGGTACTTCCAGGGGGACGCGCCGAAATTCCGGGAAGCTGGCACAGTGGTAGGGGGAACGGTTGCGTTTCCCGGAGCGTTGAGCGGAGAGAACCCAGGGGTGCCCGGTGGCAAGCTCCGCCGCGCGGGAGGAGGAGAAGCGCATGACCTACGACCGATTGGTGTGCGCGAACTGCGCGTCCCCCGTGAGCGAGGGCCGCTGCCCGGTGTGCCGGGCGAATCGCGAGCGGCTTCAGCAGCAGAACCCGTTGGCCGCGCTCAGCCCCATGGCGCTGGTCGCCCTGGTAGCGGTGCTCGTGGCGGCGATGGCGCTCCTCGCGCATCAGACGGTGTAGCCGCCGCACACAGACATGCGAAAGGGCCCGGAGCCGATCGGCTCCGGGCCCTTTGCGTGTGCGTAGTGCTACGCGGCGGCGCCGCCGCGGTTGTTCGCGAGGCGCGGCAGGAGTCGGAAGCCGACACCGCCCGCGATCATCGTGGCCGCACCGATCACCAGGAACGTGGTGCCGGAGGAACCGGTCTCGGCGAGCTCGCCGCTCGGCTTGGCGGTGTCGGAGGCGCCGGTCTGCTCGGTGGGAGCGGAACCGGTGTCCTGCAGGCTGTCCTTGCCCTGGCCCTGCTCGACGGGGCTGTTGTTGCCGTCGGGGTTGGTGTTGTCGCCACCGCCGGTGGACGAGCCACCGGTGCTGGAGCCGCCACCCGTGGAGTCGTCGCCACCGGTCGAGGAGCCACCGGTGGAGGACGAACCGCCGGTGGAGGAGCCACCGGTGGAGTCGTCGCCGCCGGTGCCGCCACCATTGCCGTTGCCACCCGAGTTGCCGTTGCCGCCGGTGGAGTCGTCGCCGCCGGTGGAGGAGCCACCGGTGGAGTCGTCGCCACCGGTGCCGCCGCCATTGCCGTTGCCCTCGGTGATACCGGCGACGCCACCGTTGGTGTTGCCCTCGGTCACACCGGCGACGCCACCGTTGGTGTTGCCCTCGGTGACACCGGCAATGCCGCTGCCCGGGTCCTCGTCCTCGGGCGGGTCCTCGTCCTCAGCCTTGGTGGGCCAGCAAATAAGGCCGAGCGGGCCGCAGGTCTCGCCGCTCTTCTCGTCGACGGTGGCGGCGGATGCCGCACCCGCGGCGGTCAGCGAGGCGCCGGCCGCAATCACCGCACCGGCCGCTATGCGCGCAACGCGGATCCGCGTCTTCTTGGTCATCTGTCTGCTACCCCCAGTAGCCAATCGTCAGTGGAGCAGCGCCAGGGACCGCGTTCAACCGGAGGCAGCAGAGGCCTCGTTCACCCCTCCCCCGTTCACACGCGTCCCACTAATACGCATGCCGCGCACAACCCTTTCCACTTTTAGGATCAACGTCAAGGGCGTTGCGCACGCTATGTCCACACTTGTGGGGAGTTGACCGCCTTACGAACATGTGACTGTGACGTAAATGCCAGGCCAGTCTTCACAAGTGCGGCACATTTGAATCGGGTACGGGGCAAAACGAAAGGCAACTACCGCTCATCGAACGGCAGTTGCCCTCTTGTTCGTTGAATCCCGGAGTTACTTCTCCTGCTGCTTGCGCCAGCGAATTCCGGCCTCGATGAAGCCGTCGATCTCGCCATCGAGAACGGCCTGCGGGTTGCCGACCTCGAACTCGGTACGCAGGTCCTTGACCATCTGGTAGGGGTGCAGGACGTACGAACGCATCTGGTTGCCCCAGGAGCTGCCGCCGTCGCCCTTGAGGGCGTCCATCTTGGCGCGCTCCTCCTGGCGCTGGCGCTCGAGGAGCTTGGCCTGCAGCACGTTCATGGCCGTGGCCTTGTTCTGGATCTGCGAGCGCTCGTTCTGGCAGGAGACCACGATGCCGGTGGGGAGGTGCGTCAGGCGGACCGCGGAGTCCGTCGTGTTCACGCCCTGGCCGCCGGGGCCCGAGGAGCGGTAGACGTCGATGCGCAGGTCCGACTCGTCGATCTCGACGTGGTCGGTCTGCTCGACGACAGGGAGCACCTCGACGCCCGCGAAGGACGTCTGGCGGCGGCCCTGGTTGTCGAACGGCGAGATGCGCACCAGGCGGTGCGTGCCCTGCTCGACGGAGAGCGTCCCGTAGGCGTACGGGACCTGGACGGCGAAGGTGGTCGACTTGATGCCGGCCTCTTCCGCGTACGAGGTCTCGTAGACGTCGGTCTTGTAGCCGTGGCGCTCGGCCCAGCGCAGGTACATGCGCTGCAGCTGCTCGGCGAAGTCCGCGGCGTCGACGCCGCCGGCCTCCGCACGGATGTTGACCAGTGCCTCGCGGGAGTCGTACTCACCGGACAGGAGGGTGCGGACCTCCATCTCGTCCAGCGCCTTCCTCACGCCCTTGAGTTCGGACTCGGCCTCGGCACGGGTGTCCGGGTCGTCCTCTTCCTCGGCCATCTCGAACAGCACACTGAGGTCGTCGAGACGATTGCGCAGCGCCTCGGCCTTGCGGACCTCCGCCTGGAGGTGGCTCAGCTTGCTGGTGATCTTCTGCGCCGCCTCCGGGTCGTCCCACAGGGACGGCGCGGCCGCCTGCTCCTCGAGCACGGCGATATCTGCCCTCAGCTTGTCGAGGTCCAGGACGGCCTCGATCGACTCCATGGTCGAGGAGAGGGACTTCAGCTCTTCGGATACATCGACGACTGCCACAGGACCAGCCTAACGGCTGGTGCAAGTGATCCGCCCCGACCGTCCCCGGTGCCCGGTCTAGGGCTGCGCGGGCGCGGAATTGTTGCTGTCCGCGGGGGGCGCCTCGTTGGAGCCGGAGTCCCCTGAGGACGCAGCCGCCCAGACGCCGCCGCCGACCGCGGCCACCAGGACGAGCCCGGCCACCGAGAACGTGATCCGTCTGCGGCGCGCGGAGTGCCGGTTGCGGGCCGAGCCGGGCCGGGGCGAGCCGTGGGCGCGGGGCGCGCGGGCCGTGCCGCGGGCGCCGCCGGCCAGTTCGTCCGGTGCCGGGACCCTCATCGACGTATGGGTGTCGCGGTTGGAGTCCTTGGGCGCGGAGCCGGGGATCAGGGAGACGGCGCCGCGGCGGGGCCGCTCCGGGGGGTCCTCCGGCGTATCGGCCCGCGCCTCCGGTTCGTCGGGGGCCTGCTCCGTCTCCGGCTCGTCCACGTCGAGCGGGGGCAGGCCCGTGAGCATCGGTTCCAGTTCGCGCAGGCGCGCGGCCAGCTCGGAGGCCCGCAGGCGGGAGGCCGGGGCCTTGGCGAGGCACTGGATGAGCAGCTGCCACAGCTCGTCGGGGATGCCGGGGAGCGGGACCACCGTCTCCGTGACGTGCCGGCGCAGGATGGCCCCGGGGTGGCCGCCCCCGAACGGCGTGAATCCGGCGAGGAGTTCGTACAGGACCGTCGCGAGCGCGTAGATGTCGACGGCCGCGCGCGCGGGCAGGCCCTCGATGACCTCGGGGGCGAGGTAGTCGGGCGTTCCAATGATCTTCGTCGCGCGAGTGCGGCGCGGGGTGTCGATCAGCTTGGCGATGCCGAAGTCGGTGAGCAGCGCGGGGTGGGAGCCGCCGGGGCCGAGCTCGCCCTGCATGTCCAGGAGGACGTTCTCCGGCTTGACGTCGCGGTGCACGATCCCCGCGGCGTGCGCGGCGGCGAGGCCCTCGGCGATGTCCGCGACGACGGCGACCGCGGCATCGGGCGGCATCCGGCGCTCGCGGTCGAGCCGCGTGCGCAGGTCCGTACCGCGTACGAGGTCCATGACGAGCGCGAGGTCGTTGCCGTCGACCACCAGGTCGCGCACGCCCACCACGCGCGCGTGGTCGAGGCTCAGCAGGGCGGTGCGCTCCTGGACGAAGCGGCCGACCAGTTCCTGGTCCGCGGCGAGGTCCTCGCGCAGCAGTTTGATGGCGACCGGACCCTCGGGTCCCTCACCCAGCCACACCGTGCCCGCACTGCCGCGCCCCAGGATCTGGTGTGCGGTGTACCGGCTGCCGATCTTCCGTGCCAAGGCTGCTCCTACAGACGCGTGTTGGCGCCCAAGCTACGCGGCTCGGACGCCAACCTGCGCATCAGAGGGGGAATTCACCCGCTGGGTGTCGACAAATCTCCAACGTCACCCGCTAGTTGCCGGTCTTGCTCCCCAGATCACCGATCCAGCCGGACACCGTGGAGAACCAGTCGGAGAGCTGGTCCCAGTAGCCCTTGCCCGTGCCGATCCAGTCCTGGAGCGGGGTGAACTCCCAGACCAGCCAGCTCACCACGAAGAGCATCACGATCATGAACAGGCAGCCCTTGAGGCAGCCGAGGCCCGGGATCCTCATCCGGTTGGGGCTGCGGCGGCGCGGCTCCGGTGCCGGGCGCGGGGCCTGGCGGGGCGGCGGCTGCTGCGGCGGGTAGTGCTGGGGCTGTTGCTGCTGCTGCTGCTGCCGCGGCGCGTACTGCTGCGGCTGTTGCTGTTGTTGCTGCGGGTGCGCGACCTGGCGCTGCGGGCGGCGGCGCAGCGGGTCCTCGTTCGGGTCGAGGTACTGGACCTGCGTCTGCTCGTTGCGGTCGCGGGCCGCGCGCAGTTGGTCGCCCCAGGCGTCGGGCATCTGCTGCGGCGGGCCCTGCGGCATCGGCGGCAGCACGGCCGTCGGATCAGCCGCGTCGGCGTTCTGGTCGCCGCCCTGCTGCTGCATGATGCTGGTGGCCGCGTTCGGGTCGTACCCGGACGCCGCCGCGGCGCCGGCCGCCGCTCCCGCCGCCCCCGCGAAGCCCGCGGCCGCCGCGTTGTTCGGCAGCACCTGCGTCGGGTCCGCGTCCGAGGTGCCGGGGGTGCCCGGGACCTGGGCCGGAGCGGGGTCCGGCATCAGGAGCGCGCCGACGCCCTCGGCCGCGGCGATCTGCGCGCTGTTCGCGTGCACGCCGATGCCCTCGGCGACGGTGCGCAGGCCGCGCGCGAGGTTCTCCGCGCTGGGCCGTTCGTCCGGGTTCTTGCGCAGGCAGCGCTCGATGACCGTCCACAGCGGGTCCGGGACCGTCGAGGGACGGCGCGGCTCGGCGCTGAGGTGCTGGTGCAGGACTTCGAGCGCCGAGCCGCCGGAGAACGGCGGCCGGCCCGTGACCAGCTCGTACAGCAGGATGCCCGCGCCGTAGATGTCGACGGCGCTGGTCTGCGGGCGGCCCTCGGCGGACTCGGGCGCCACGTAGGCGGGCGTGCCGACGAACTCGTGGGTACGGGTCAGGCCCGGGGAGTCGGCGAGGCGGGCGATGCCGAAGTCGGTGAGCATCGGGTACAACTCACCGCCGTCCTGCTTCAGTAGGACGTTGGCCGGCTTGAGGTCGCGGTGCACGACCCCGTCCGCGTGCGACGCGGCGAGCGCGTCGGCGATCTGGGCCGTCATGAGCGCGGCGCCGACCGGCGAGAACGGGCCGTTCTCGCGCAGGTAGCGGTGCAGGTCCGGGCCCTCGACGAGGTCCATCACGAGGGCGAGCAGCTCCCCCTCGACGACCAGGTCGCGGGTGCGCACGATGTTCGGGTGGGTGAGCCGCAGCAGGACGGAGCGCTCCCTGAGGAAGCGCATCACCACGTCCGCGTCGTTGGCGAGCTCTTCCTTGAGGACCTTGATCGCGACGGTCTCGCCGGGCTGTCCGGCGACGGCCGCCTCCGCGCCCGCCGTCTCGCGCTGGCGGGCTCGCCAGACGGTGCCCGTGGCGCCGCGTCCGAGCGGCTCCTCGAGCAGGTACTTGCTGCCTACCGGCCGCACGTCATGCGCTCCCTGCATCGGTACTTGCTTGGGTCACCTGGTTCCGGGTGTTCCGACCCACTCTAGTGGCGGATCCTCCGGTACCGACTGTCGATCTTCTGTGGCTTTCGGCTCGGTCCCGCGCCGAATCGCTCCACTCGTGTACGGCCCCGGACCTACCCGTGTTCGACGGAAAGACGCACGGCTGGGGCCGTTGGTTGCCGAGGGACGACGTGACCGATCTCAAGCAGGCAACGAGCAGGCACTTTTACGGGCAGAGCCGACCAATCAAGATCACTTACGGGTGGCTGGCGGGCGTGTTGTCAGCGGCAAGTGCAAGGATGCCTCCAGCACTGGCTGACGTGCCCGTGGCGGTGGGGGGAATCTGCGGTGGGGGACCGCGGGGCAGCCCCTCTGTTTCCGGGCGCCCGCGCAGAAGGGACCGCAGGCGGCGATGCAGATCCGGCTTACCGTCGTAGACCCCCTGGGCACGCGCCCCGACATGCTCGCACGTGGTGACGACGCACTTGCGCGCGGTGTCGACGTGCTGCTCACGGCTCCCGTCGGCACGGCACTCGCCGCGGTCACCTCCGGCCTGGCCACGGCCGTCGCCGGCGGCGACGCGGGTTCCACGACCTTGTACGCGGGCACGCAGCGGCTCGACGCACAGCGCTGCGTCATAGGCGAGCCCCCGCTGATCGACGGCGCGGTGATCGCGCTCGGCGCCCCCGTCGACCCGGGCCCCGAGCCGGACGACGCGGCGGCCCAGCTCCATGTGGTGGCGGGTCCCGACGCGGGCGGCGTCCACCTGCTGCACGGCGGGCAGATCCGCGTCGGCCGCTCCGCCGACGCGGACGTCTCCCTCGACGACCCGGACGTGTCCCGACTGCACTGCGCGGTGACGCTCGGCGCCGACGGCCGGATCTCCGTGGAGGACCTGCAGTCGACGAACGGGACGTCGGTGGACGGCCGCCCCCTCGGTTCCCGCCCCGTCCGCCTGTCCCCCGGTTCGCTGGTGCGCCTCGGCGAATCGGCGCTGCGGGTCTCCGTCGCGGGCGACGCCGCCCGCCCCAGGCCGCTGCGGACGGCGCCGGACGGGGAGGGACACGTACGGGTGCTGTTCGCCGAGAAGCCGGTGGAAGCGCCCGCGCAGACCCCTGCCACGGACCCCGACCAGGAGACCCGGCACGCGTACGGGGACTCCGCCTGGGGCGCGGCCAGTGACGCCGCTCATGAGGGCTCGTGGCCACTCGTGCCCGAGCCGGAGTCGGCCGAAGAGGCGGACGGCGCGCGCGTGGGCACGCCCGCGCGCGGCACCTCGCTGCCGCCCGCCCCACGCAAGCGGGGCGGGCTCTCCCGGCTGCTGCGGCGCGGCAAACGCGACGAGCGCGACGGCTTCGACATGGAGGACCAGCAGCACGAGATCCACGAGCCGCACGTGCTGCGCACCCCACAGCGTTCCGAACCCGTCGCCGACCCCGCCACGCGCGCTGAGGCACCCGCGCGCGAGGAGGAGCCCCGGTCCGTCGCCGGAGCCGCCGAGACCTGGCCCGACGCCGCCGCGCTGCTGCTCACCGCGCTCGGTCCCGGGCCGCGACTGTGGGAGCGCGGCCCCGGCCACGCGGAGGCGCTCGCGGTGCGGCTCGGCAGCGTGGACCGGCCGGGCCCCGGCGGGGTGGGACTGCTGCCCGCGGTGCCGGTCACCGTGGGCCTCGCCGAAGCCGGAGCCCTGGGGCTCGCGGGGCCGCGCGCGCGGCTCGCGGGTCTGGCGCGCTGCGCCGTCGCCCAGCTCACGACGTTGCACGCGCCGGAGAGCCTGGAACTCGTACTGATCGCGACCGACCGGGCGCGCTCCCTGGAGGAGCGGGTCGCCGACTGGTCCTGGCTCGGCTGGCTGCCCCAGGTGCGGCCCGCCCACGGCCAGGACTGCCGGCTGCTGCTCGCGTACGACCGGGAGCAGGCCGCGGCCCGGACGAACGAACTGCTGCGCCGCCTCGACGACCACGCGGCGGGGCTCAGGCCCTCGGCGCAGGCGCCGGACGAGCCCGTCGCCGCCACGGTCGTCGTGATCGACGGCGACCCCGGAAGCGCCTCGCTGCGGGAGGCCACGGTGCGGCTCGCCGCCGAAGGGGCAGCGGCCGGGATCCACGTCGTATGTCTGGCCGAGGCGCCCGCCGCCTCGCCCGCCTCACCGGCCACACAGAGCTACGAGGAGGCCTGCGCGCAGAGCCCGGCGTTCCGCGCGTGCGGGGCGGTGGCGCTGCTCAGCGGAGATGTGGCGACGACGCTGCGGTTGCACCGGGCGGCGCAGGGGCAGCTCGTCGGGCACGGCACGGTCGGCACGGCCGACGCGGTGTCGCTCGCCTGGGCGGAGCGGTTCGCGCGGGCGCTCGCCCCGTTGCGCACGGACGCGGTGGGCGGTTCCGGCGACCGGCCGGGCTCGCGCGTGTCGGCGCCGCTGCCGCAAACCTCCCGCCTTCTGGACGAGTTGGGGCTCGCCCGTGCCACCCCGGCGTCCCTCATGGCGCGTTGGGCGGCGGCCGGGGACGATCCGGACTCGCTCGGCGGGCGGGTGTGGGCGGTGCTCGGGGCCGGTCCGCGCGGCCCGTTGACCGTGGACCTGGCCGCCGAAGGGCCGCATCTGCTGGTCGAGGGGCCCGCGGGCAGCGGCCGTACGGAGCTGCTGCGTTCGGTCGCCGCGTCGCTCGCCGCGGCGGAGCGTCCCGACCGGCTCGGGATGGTGCTGGTCGACGGGACGTCTGGCGGGGAGCGCGCGGAGGGGCTGCGGGTCTGCACGGACCTGCCGCACGTCACGACGCATCTGGCGGCCAACGACCCCGTACGGATGCGGGAGTTCGCCCAGGCGCTGAGCACCGAGCTGAAGCGGCGGGCCGAGCTCATAGGGCGTACGCACTTCTCGGAGTGGCACGCGCAGGGGGGCGTGTCGGGGCGGGTCGTGTCCCAGCGCGGCGCGCCGTCCTCCGAGAGCGCCGGGGATGTGGACGTGCCGCCGAGTTCGACGATGCGGCTCCGTCCCGGGGCCACGCGGGAGCGGGCGGAGGCCGGGCCTCCGCTGCCGCGGCTCGTGGTGGTCGTGGACGACCTGGACGCGCTGCTCTCGCCGCCGCTCGGTTCGCCGGGGCGGCCGGCCGCCGGGTCGGTCGTACGGGCGCTCGAAGCCGTGGTGCGGGACGGGGAGCGGCTCGGGGTGCACCTCGTCGCGGCGTTCGCCTCCGGCGGGGCCGGGGGGTGGGCTGCCCGGCCGCTGGTCGTGCTCGACCCGCCGGGGACCGGGAGCGAGGACCCGGCGCCGGGGCGCGGGGTGCTGCACGGAGCGGACGGGCGTGACGTGGAGGTGCAGGCGGGGCGGGTGACCGGGCGCATCCCCCGGACCGCGACGCAGCGGCCGACCGTGGTGGCGCTGGAGTGGGCCCGCATGGGCGACCCTCCGGACCGCCGCCCGGTCCGCGAACTGGGCAACGGGCCGACGGACCTGGCCCTCCTGGCCAGCGCCCTGGAGCGCGCGGCCCGCTCCGTGTCAGCCACCGAGGTCCCCTCGCTCCTGTAGGCCTCCTCAAGCCCCATACATCAATCTTCCGCGAGATCTCCTGCTCCGAGATCTCCAGGCGGCGCGTCACGAGACCCCACAGGTACT
>NZ_JAOZYC010000083.1:0-558 GCF_035798155.1 Streptomyces endophyticus
CGCCCCACGGGGAACGCTGCACGGCGCTCGCCCACGCGGCACGCCTCGCCGAGGACCCGGCGGTCCGTGCCGAGCGCCTGGTCGCCGCGGCGGACCACGCGCGCCTCGCGGGCCGCCCGCACCGGGCGCGTGAACTTCTGGACCAGGTGGGCGACTTGGCGGGTCGGGATGCCGTACGGGGCCGCGCCGCACTGGTCCGCGGCCTGCTGGCGCTGCGCGACGGCCCGGTGGCGGACGCCCGCGAATCCCTGCTGCTGGCGGCCCGCCTCTGCGTGGCGCCGGCTTCCCTCGAAGCGCGCCTCGGCGCGGCGGAGGCGTCCTGGGCGCTGGGGGACGCGGCGGGATACCGGGAGGCGGTCGAGCACGGCGGCGGTGCGCGTCCGGCGGATTCCGCGCTGGACTACCGGGTCGGCATGGCCGCGTCGCTCGGGGAGCGCGCAGGGGTGGGGCGGGTCGCGCTGCGGCGGGTCGTGGCGCGGTCCGCCGGGGAGCGGGAGCCGGGGGTGCTGCTGCGGGCCGAGGCCGCCGCCCTCGTCGCCGGGGATGTCGACGCGGCCT
>NZ_JAOZYC010000084.1:0-552 GCF_035798155.1 Streptomyces endophyticus
CGGAATGGCAGACGCGCTAGCTTGAGGTGCTAGTGCCCTTTATCGGGCGTGGGGGTTCAAGTCCCCCCTCGGACACTCACATGGTGCCGGTCGAGATTCGTCTCGACCGGCACTTTTTGCGTTTGCGCTGGTCCAACGGGGGCAGGCGCGATTTCGAGCCACGTATATTGCTTTTCAACCTTTCACAGGTCAAAGAGAATAGAGGTCGGTGTGTCCTCCAGACTGGTGGCCGAGCACCTGCACATGGTGTTCGGCAGACAGCCCGATGAGGCTGTGGTGAAGCTCCGCGGCGGTGCGGACCGTGAGGAACTGCGCGCCGAAGGAACCACGGCCGCCGTGATCGACGCGTCCTTCACCGTCGAACCCGGCCAGATCTTCGTTGTCATGGGCCTGTCCGGCTCGGGCAAGTCGACGTTGCTGCGGATGCTGAACGGACTCCTGGAGCCGACGTCGGGACATGTGAAGTTCGACGGTGAGGACCTGACGGCGCTGGCTCCCAAGGAGCTGCGCGGGGTGCGTTCCCACAAGATCAGCATGGTGTTCCAGCACTTC
>NZ_JAOZYC010000085.1:0-522 GCF_035798155.1 Streptomyces endophyticus
GACGACGAGGGCGAACTCCAGGGTGTGGTGCCGCGCGAGCGGCTGCTCGCCGTGCTCGGCGAGCCGATGAAGACCGTGGAAGGCAACGGAGCGGCCTCCGGCCCCATCGCGGACGAGCAGGCGGAGAAGGTGAATGCCGGTGCCTAGGATTCCCTTCGGTGACTGGGTCAATGACGTCGTCCAGTGGATGCTCGTCCACTTGGACTGGCTGTTCGGCTTCTTCGAGAGCATCTTCAACGGTGTCTACGACGGGCTGACCGAGCTCCTCCAGGCGCCCGAACCGCTGCTGCTGGCGGGCATCTTCGCCGTCGTCGCGTTCTGGCTGCGCGGCACCGTGGGGGCCGTACTGGCCTTCGTCGGGCTCTGGTTCATCCAGAACCTGGAGCTGTGGGACAAGGCGATGGAGACCCTGTCGCTCGTCCTGGTGTCGACACTGATCGCGCTCATCATCGGTGTGCCGCTGGGTATCTGGGCGGCGCGCTCCAACCGGGTCAGCAATCTGTTCCGTCCGGTCCTCGACCT
>NZ_JAOZYC010000086.1:0-514 GCF_035798155.1 Streptomyces endophyticus
CGATGGACGCGAGGCGCTGGGACGTTCCCGGGGCGGACTGACCAGCAAGGTCCACTTCCTGGCCGATGACCGGGCCCGCCCGCTGGTCTGGCAGACCTCGCCCGGCCAGCGGGGCGACAACCCCATGCTCGTCCCGGTACTGGAGTGCCTGCGGATCGCCCGGCGCGGGCCGGGACGGCCCCGCACCCGCCCGGACCGGCTCCGCGGCGACAAGGCCTACTCCAGCCGCGATACCCGCGCCTACCTGCGCGGACGGCACATCAAGGCGACCATCGCCCAGCCCGATGACCAGCGGGCCAAGCGGAGGCGGCGAGGCCGCAGCGGCGGCCGGCCACCGGCCTTCGACACAGGCCAGTACCGCCGCCGCAGTGCCGCCGAACGGTGCGTCAGCAAGTGGAAGCAGTTCCGTGCGGTCGCCAGCCGTTACGACAAGCGCGACTACATCTTCAACGGCACCCTGGCCGTCGCGGCAGTCGTCATCTGGCTCCGCGACACCGTCCAAGAGCCATCAGAA